>NZ_JACSLC010000002.1:0-299317 GCF_018617905.1 Exiguobacterium sp. s40
ATTCACTCCCAATATGATTTAGTCCAGTGTACACAAAAACCCTGAGCAGTAGACTTTTTTTTAGTGTCTACTACTCAGGGTACAGTTTAACAGGGTCCGCTCGTTTTCTTATGTGTCGTTTCTTATGATGAACTTCACGATAACGTCACTCGAGTCTGTCGGGCAGACATGGTATAACTAAATATGTGAATTAATGAGCAAATGGAGGTTTATACATGAAACGATTTTATCTACTATTCGTCGGACTCATCCTGATCCTTTCTGCCTGCAGCCAAAGTGAGGCTGTCGAGTCGACGAAGCTGCATACATACACGAAGTACGAGCTTCCGCTCGAGGACAAAGTCGCGCTCGGGGAAGGAGAGCACGAGATCGTGTTCGTCTTCGACTACAGTTGCCCGTGGTGCAAGAAGTGGATGGAAGAGGTACTACCGGAGATCGAGGAGCGCTGGATTGACACGGGCGAGGTGACGTTCAAAGGACAGCCGCTCGTCCTGTTGAACGAACAGTCGCAACTGCTCGCGAACGTGGATTATAATGTGGAACGGCTCATTCCGGACCGTTACTATGAAGTGCAGCGCGCCATCGGACACGACTCGGGGTCGGACGGCTTCGGGACGGAAGCTCATGTCCAAAAAATCGCCTCTGAGTTCAACCTGAATGTGGACGAACTGCTTGAGAACCACGTCGATATCGGCATCCAGAACTCACGGCTGTTCACGCGGGACTTAGGTGTCAAGTACGTGCCGACGGTGTACGTCGACGGCATCCAGCTCGTGGACGCGTTCAGCTTAGACGAGATGAAACACGTCATGGATGGAACGATCGAGGTCGGTGATCAAGTCGAACTACCCGAGAAGTAAAACAACCCCTCGTCACGACGACGAGGGGTTGCATCATCAATTCTCGAAGTACGGTTTGACGAAGAACTCGAACAGTTCGGCGTCGAGCAAATACCGATTCATGTAAAACGGATCGTTGTCCGGCGTGATCGGGTTCGGGCTCAAGATGAACGCCTGCTCGAAACCGAGGTCTTGTACCGTTTCGGTGACCGCATCGTTCGTGTTGCCGAACGGATAGGCGATCGTCGTGACGCGCGTCCCGAGATTCTTTTCGATGGCGGCGACACTCGTCTCCAAATCTTGCCGCAGTTCATCTTGCCTGTCTTCCGGCAAGAACACGGCGCCTCCGTCTTCGACATAATGCATGTCGTGCGTATGCGTCCCGAAGTCGGCGAGTCCACTGTCCTGCATATCCTTCAGCTCGGTCCACGGGGCGAGGTCCAAGTTTTGGAACGCCTCGCCGACGTGGCCGGTGATGATGAACAGGGTGAACGGGATTTGTTTGTCTCGTAAAATCGGGAACGCGTTCTCGTAGACGGTATGATCGACGTCATCGAACGAGAGCCAGACACATTTGTCTGGGATCGGTTCGCCGGCAAGGTAACGTGATAGGTCAGTTTGCGTCGCGAAATGGACACCTTCGTCCTGGAGCCACGTCATCTGCTGCTCGAACTCGTCGGCGTAGACATTATAGCGAACCAGTTCGGAGGCACCGGTCACGGACTCGACGAGCTTGTTCCATGCGTTCGGCTGTTTGACGCGGTGGTAATTGAGACCGAGACAGACGTTGTCTTTGGGGAGGAGCGCCGCATCGGGTACTTGTTCATGTGTCGTCGAGGACACGTCATATACTTTCCAGGCAATGCCCCCAACCAATAGGAGTGCGAATATCCATTTGAAGTAGCGCATCATTTCAACTCTTTCACCGGGTTTTTCTCGAAGACGATGACTTTATCGGACTGGAGGCGATGGATGTCCTCGGGCTCCATCAAGTCGAGGGCGAGCCAATCGTCGAGCGTCGTATCTTTCGGCATCTGACGCCGGTTGAGCGGTCCATATTTCCGTTTGTTGTACGTCCGCCAAATGAACAGAAGGAGAGCGGCGACGAACGAGGAGACGAGCCCGAAGAAGAGCAGCTCGCGGATGTCGGCGTTCGTGACGTTCAAGGCGGTCTTGAGGATGGCGATATAACGGTCGTTCACGTTCAGGACGGCGCTCAAGAAGAACCAGGTGACGATGAACGTGTACAACCAGAACACGGCCGTGAGCAACAGCTCGATCCCTTTGCGGAACACGTTCTGTTTCGTCTTGACGAGAATCTCTTGCTCATAATCGTATAGCTCACTTACAGGCTGCTTCTCCGTGTCCCCCGGTCTGGTGAACTCCATGTCGCATAACCTCCTTTCACACGGGCCTTGATCGCTTTCGGCGTCGCCGCGATGACGACGAACGTGTTGAGCATCCAGTAGATGACCGGATACCAAGCGGCCCAAACGTAATATTTGAACACTTTATCGTAACGGGCGTCGTTCCAGAGCGAGATGATCAACTGGACGTGGCTGACGAGAACGAGCGCGAACGAGTTATAGGTAAACCAAATCAATAGATCTTGCATCGTGTCGGCCGTCACGAACAAGTACACCGTGACGATGAGCCAGGCGTATGCCCAGAGGACGCTGACGACCTGCTCGATATAGACGGGCCAAATCCGGCGCTGGCGCCAGTCTTTGAAGATGTCGAAGTGACGTAGGACGACTTCCTGCCCGCCTTGCGACCAGCGTACGCGCTGTTTCCAAATGCCGGAGATCGACTCGGGGACGAGCATCCAACAGAGGGCGCGCGGCTCATAGCGGATGTCCCAGAAGTTTTTCTGGAGCTTCCACGAGACGGCGATGTCTTCCGTGATCATGTCGCGGTCCCAGAGCCCGACCGACAGCAGTGCTTTCTTCCGGAACATGACGATGACGCCGGAGACGGTCATGATTTTCCCCATGACGCGCTGCGTGCGTTTGATCGAGCCGATGATCGACGAGTATTCGACGAGCTGCATCCGGCTGAGGAGCGTGTCGCGGTTACGGATGCGCGGGTTTCCGGTGACGGCCCCGACGCGTTCGCCGCGGTTCAAGAAGTGACGGACGAGATAGTACGGTGCCTCTTCGCTCAGGAACGCGTCCGAGTCGACGCATAGCAAATACTCGGAGCGGGCGGCGTGGGCGGCCATATGTAACGCGTTCGCCTTGCCCCGGTTCTCGTGACAGTCGATGACGCGCAAGCGCTCGTACTCATCGGCGAGACCGACGAGGATGTCACCGGTCTTGTCACGGCTGCCATCGTTGACGGCGATGATCTCAAAATTCGGATACGTGAGCCGGTCCAAGTACTCGATCGTCTCGGCGATCGTCTCTTCTTCGTTATAACAAGGAATCAAGATGCTGATGAGCGGCCATTCTCGCTCGTTCAAGTCGAGTTCTTCCTCTTTCTCTCGCGTCAAGCTGAACAAGAGGGCGCCCGAGATCCAAAACAGCGCCATGAAGAACGGATACCAAAACACGAACTGGGCCAGTGGTTCGATCCAAGGTGCGATGTCGAGCCCGTAAAAAGTCATAATAGTCTCCCCTTATTTTCAAAAAAACGGTGCGATGCAAGTATGATAGCATCAAAAAAATACTTTCCCATCATTCTTAAAAAAGTTATGTGGCAACTGAAAAAAAGCACTCGACGTTGCTGTCAAATGCTTTGTTGCTTGTTTTGTTTCTGTTGTCTGTCTTTGCGCCACTTCCACACGAACAAACCGATGAGCGCGAGGACCGGGGCAGCGACCCATGGACGGGCTTCGATGATCGCAACGAGCTCGAAAATCGACAGCCATCCGCTGATCATGATCAAGATAAGCAGGAAAGTCTTGAGTCCACCTCGAATAGGAAACCAGTAGAACACGAACAGCGAAATCAAAAAGAAAGCGAGCAATCCCATGCGGTTATTCCTTTCTAGCCTCATTTTGACTCATTATAGCAGAGAATATTCACAGAGTGTTAGAGCCTTCCCTTGCTCGCCGCTTTTCGTTACTGTTAGGAGAAGACTATTGAAGGAGGAACTATCGTGAAATTTGGAATCATCGGCCTTGGCTATGTCGGACTGGCCACCCTGTGCGGACTGGCGAAAGCGGGGCATGAGGTCATCGGTGTCGAGAAAGATCAACCGAGACTGCTTCGTCTCATGAGTGGGGACGTCCCGTTCCACGAGCCGGGCATGGCAGACGTGTTACGTGACTATCCCGGCTCGATCACGTTCACAGACTCGATCACCGACACAGAAACGGTCGACTATCTCATCCTCGCCGTCGGTACCCCGAGCAAGAGCGACGGCAGCTGTGACTTGACGTTCGTCGACGCGGCCTTGTCCGAGGTGAAGTCGAAACAAAAGATCATCATCCGTAGCACCGTGCCACCGGGGACGACCGACATGCTGTCGATCATGTACCCGGCCCACACGTTCGCCGTCGTCCCCGAGTTTCTCCAAGAAGGGCGCGCGCTCGCCGACGTGTTGAAACCGCACCGTGTCGTCATCGGCAGTGACAACTTCGAGATGTGCGAGGAACTCGCGGGCATCTATGGACGCCTCGGTGTCCCGCTCGTCTGCACGTCGCCGATTGACGCGGAGTTCATCAAGTACGCCTCGAACGCGTTTCTCGCCACGAAAATCAGTTTCATCAACGACTTGGCGCGTCTCGCCGACAAGGCGGGGGCGGACATCACGACGATCGCCGACGGGATGGGTCTCGACCCGCGCATCGGACGTTCG
The DNA here is from genome assembly GCF_018617905.1 of Exiguobacterium sp. s40. Taxonomy (NCBI): domain Bacteria; kingdom Bacillati; phylum Bacillota; class Bacilli; order Caryophanales; genus Exiguobacterium; species Exiguobacterium sp. s40. The sequence continues at coordinate 4,641 of NZ_JACSLC010000002.1, forward strand.
TTCTTGAACGCCGGCCTCGGTTACGGGGGCTCGTGCTTCCCGAAAGACATGCACGCGCTCTTGAACGTCGCCCACGAGAACGAGCTCGACTTGCCGGTCATCAGTGCCGCCATGCACTCGAACGACGCCCAGATGGGTTACGTCGCCTCGAAAGTCGAGCACAAGAGCGGCCTCAAGGTCGCCTTCCTCGGTCTCGCCTTCAAACCGGGTACGGACGATATGCGTGACGCACCGTCGGTCACGCTCGCTCGTCACTTGGCATTGCGTGAAATCGATATCATCGGCTATGACCCGCTCGCCAAGTGGGACTATCCACAGGCGATGACGGTCGAGGCGGCGCTCAAAGGAGCGGACGTCGCCATCCTCGTCACGGAATGGGACGAGCTCGTCAACTTGAAGCCGGAAGCGTTCGACGGGATGCGGACGAAACGGTTGATCGACGCTCGTAACGCGTGGAAATATGCACGCGACCCGGGTACTGTCCAATACGAAGGGATTGGCCGGATGCAAAACAAGGCGAATACGCCGTCATCGATGTGACGAAAGGTGAGACCCCGCGGGGCCTCGCCTTTTTTCACGCCTTCATCTGTTCTTTCGTCGGGCCCATGACGCCAGGGACCGTGAGTCCGGCTTGACGGAGGAGTACCGTCATCTGCCCGCGGTGGTGCGTCTGATGGTCGATCATCATGCGCAAGACGGCACCGCGCGGTTGCTTCGCGCCGTGGACGTCGACTTCTTCGAGCAGGTACTCGTCCGAGAACTGTTCGGCCGCCTTCGCGATCTCATCGGCGTAACGCGCATATTGATCGGCAATCAGTGCCGCGTCGGTCGGTTGTGTCAAACTCTTCAGGGCCGACAGCCGGAAGCCGAGCAAGTTCGTGAAATAACCGAGCGCGGTCGTCACGTGCCAACCGATCCAGCCGAGTGAGTTATGACCGGGGACGATCTCCTGGCCGAGCGCCTCGTCGGTGACGGCGCGGAGCACGTCGAGCGTGCCGGTCGAGGACTTGGTCCAATCTTGTAGAAAGTCTGCTTTTGTCCGATACATCGAATTCCTCCTTGAGCGTTCTGATTCCAGTATAAGATATCGTCCAAGTCATTGGCACGCCTTATGATTTTGAAACATTTGGTCCATTTTTCTCGTACACTATAGAAGAAAGGGGACACCTCTATGTGGGGACTCGTCATTGCAGCACTCATTTTATTCTTGCTCGGATTTTCCGTCCATCGCTTGGGCTGGCATTTCCTCATCTCGGGATATAACACGATGAAGCGTGAGGACAAGGCGCGCGTGAACATCAAGGCGGTGGCACGATTGCTCGGCTTCATGTGTTACGGCATCGCAAGCATCTTTCTCGTCATCGCCGCCATCGACGTGTCTGGTCTCGACATTCCGCTCGAGCCGTTCTTCCTGCTCATCGTCTTGCTCGTCGTTGTCACGCTTTGGCGCAGCCAAAAGTATGACGGGAATATATTTGATGAGCGCGGGAAACTTCGTCCCGGCGGCAAAAAACGGCTCATCCCGCTCGCCCTCGTCTTGACGCTCATCTTGGGATTTGTCGGAGGTCTCTTGTTCTGGTTCAACCAACCGACCGAGGTGACGTTCACCGACTCGGCGCTCGTCATCGAAGGCAGTTACGGCGAGACGATTCCGTACGATGAAATCGAAACCGTCACGTTGACGTATCGGCCGAGCCTTGACCGCCGGACGAACGGTGCCGCCGTCGGCTCACGCTTGACCGGTCACTTCCGGACGACAGGCGGGGAAGATGTGCTCGTCTTCCTCGACCGGGATATCGAGGCCGCCGTTCGCATCGACTGGAGCGGCAAGCCGATCTACGTGAACGTGGAGTCGAACGAAGCGACGGAAGCGTTGTATGAGGAGGTACGATTGAAATGACCCAACCCTGGTACACACGTCATGTGCCGTTCTTCTTCTTGACATTTTTGTTCGCGCCGCTGACGTTACTGCTTCTCGTCTGGCGCTGGGAGAAGTTCGAGGGACACGAGCGGGGCGTCAAGCTGTTCTTCGCCATCGGGATGACGATGTTCATCGTGTTCGGTCTGTTGCCGCGCGGTTCGCTGCCCGTCATCCTGCCTGTTGTCGGACTGTTGATCGCGCTGAAGCTCGTCTTCAATCTCCTCAAACGAAAAACCGGCTGACATGTGTCAGCCGGTCGAACGGGGCCCTCGCTTAGGCGAGACGGCCTCTTTTTTCATTCACCCACGCCTCGAACGCAATCGTGTCGAGGGCCGGGGCGTAGTAGTAACCTTGGCCGAGCTCGACGCCTTCGGCGAGGATGCGATCCAAGTCTTGCTTCGTCTCGATCCCCTCGGCGAGCGAGGTCAGTTCTTGTTCGCTCGCGAATCGGGAGACGGCGCGGAGGAACGACGTGCTGTCCTTCGCTTTTCCGCTGACGTACATGCGGTCGATCTTCACTTCTTGGATCGGTAAGTGCCAGATCGCTTCGAACGAGGCGTAGCCGGTACCGAAATCGTCGATCGACAGGCAATAGCCGAGGTCGGCGATATCTTCGAGCCGCTCGAGCTCGTTCGTATGTGACATGATGTCGGCCGACTCGGTCAGCTCGATCTTCAACCGATCCGGGAGCCATGGATACGTCTCGACCAAGTCGCGCAGCTTCGTGACGATCGACGGGTCGACGGAATGGGCCGACAAGTTGTACGACAACGAGATGTCGGCGAACGGGGTATCGCGCCAGGAAACGAGCTGTTGCACGACCAAATCAAGGATCGAATGCGATAACCAAAGGATTTGATCGGACCGCTCGGCGATGCGGACGAACTCGTTCGGGGGCACGTAGCCGATGTCCGGGTGCTGCCAGCGTGCGAGCGCCTCGGCCCCGACGACATGGCCCGTCTTCAACTCGACTTGCGGCTGATAGGCGACGGTGATATGGCCTTGTTCGATCGCCTCCGGGAGCGCCTGTTCGATCAAGGCGGCCCATTGGAGCTGGGCGAGGATGCTCGAATCGTACCAGACGAACGGCGTCCGCGTCTCTTTGGCGTGTTGGAGCGCCTTTGTCGCCTCGAACAGGCAGTCGTTATAGTTCGGCGTCGTATGGGTCGCCCCGATTTGAAGATGCACGGTCTGGCGTTTCTGGTTGATCAACAGCTCGGTCGGGAAGAGCTCCAGCAACTCGGTCTCGTCGACGTTACGGAGCCCTTTCACATACAGCATGAGCGTATCGTCACGGTAGCGGCCGAACAAGTGGTGCGCGTACTTCTCGAGCCGGTCCTCGACGTGTCGGGCGAACTCGGTCATGAGCAGGTCGGCATACGTCGGGTCGTACCAGTCGACGAGGTGATGGAAGTCGTTCAGTTTGATCAGCAGGAACGTGCCGTCGATGTCTTGTTTCTCCCACGCGCGGAGGAAACCGTACTCGTTATAGAGCTCGGTGGCGAGGTCGAAGCGGACGAGCCGGTCGACTTTGCGCTCACGCTCGACGCGCTCGGTCTCATCTTCGAGGATGAGGTAATACGTAAGCGTCTCGCCGCGCTTGAGCGGGATGATTTTGACGTTCAAGAAGCGGACATGCTCACCTTTCAAGTGCAAGATGAACTGGGCGCTCGTCCCGTTCTCCGTCACCCCGGCGAGCGCCTCGCGCAACAGGCGGCGTCCCGTGTCGGTGAATAGTTGGTTGATTTCATACAAGTTGCGTTCCCCAAAGAACTGGCGGAACACATCGTTTCGTTCGATGAAGTCGTACGTGTCATCGATCAAGGCGATGGCGAGTCCCGTCTCGGAGAAGAGCGACGACCAGCGCTCGTGATACCGGAGCAGGTCGTCCGATTGTGTCTCGAGCGTGTGCACCGTCGAGTGGACACTGACGGCAATCTCTCGGAGTTCGTCCTCGATGCCGCGGAAGTCATGATTCGGCGGGAACGATTCCGCGACCGGTTCCGTGCTCGGGTCGATGGCGAGGGCACGGGCCTTCAAGTGTGCCAAGTCGTGGGCATACATCTTGCGTGTGTAGCAGAGGGCGAGCAGAAGACCCGCCGACAACAGCATCGTGATGAGAAGGGCGGCGATGGCGAGCGTACCGTAACGGGCGCGCTCGGCCATGAGCGTGTCATCTGCCGTCGACCGCACGGTTTGAAGGGCGGCGTGTGAGTCCTCATAAAAGCTCGTCCCGTTGACGTAACGGGCCTCGAGCGTCGAATTGGCGGCCGTCACCCGTCCGAGTGCGAGCGCGCTCTCGATCAAGTCTTCGACCGATTTGGTTTTCAGCGAGGGATCGGTCGCGACGATGTCTTCGATCAGCCGGGCCTCGTTCGCGATCGTCGAGACCTCGAAGTCGAGCTGGTCTCGGTCCGGCGTCTCGGCGAGCAGGTTCGTCACACCTTCGACGAACGCCATCTGCATCCGCATGACGGCGTCGGTCAATTCATAGGCGGTGTTCGCCTGGGCGGTCCGCTCGAGACCTTGGTAGAGCCAGCGCCGATTGATCGACTCGATGACGTCGAACGGTACGGACTCGAATCGGCTCGACCCGTCTTCGTTCAACGTGTCCTCGAGCTGTTCAGAGAAACGGAGCAGGGCGTCCCGTTCACGCTCATCGACCCCCGTCTCGAAGTCGTCAAGCAATTGGAGATTGTATTGGAGCGCCCGTTCACGGTACGGGACCGACAACAGGGCGGTCGGTTGCTCGGAGTTCGCCTCGTACAGTTTGGCCGCGTGATGCAAGACGAGGTACGACTCGACCCCGGCCAAGTCAGAGGCATGATTCAAGTCGCGCACCGTTTCATCGACGGCGACGTGCTTTTCTTTCCAGTAATAGCTCAGTCCGAGCCCGAATAACAATACGCCGATGAGACAAGCGATGGCGAGGGCCATCGTGTAAGTTCGGTACGGAATTTTAGCGAATCGATTATTTCCCATCGGACACCTCCTTCTTTCTCTTCCCATTCTATCTTTCGTGTTCGAGTCTTTCGAGGGAAATCCTGCCCCACGAAAAAAAACCCGACAAAGGTCGGGTCTTCCAATGCGCCGAAGGTCACGGTCGTTTGTAGCCGATGACGCGTGATTTCCAATATGGCTCTTTGCTGATCGTGTTGTAGCCGAGTCCGTACGTCCCGGCATGGATGAACGTGTCCGAATCGATCATGATGCCCATGTGTGACGGGCCGGCCGTGTACGTGTTCTCGAAGAAGACGAGGTCGCCTGCTTTCGGGACGAACGTCTTGCTGAGCTGTGTCCCGAAATAAGACCCGGCCCAATACGTGGCGACGTTCGTGCGGGGGACGCTGTAGCCTGCCTGATTGTATGCGTAATAGATGAGTCCAGAGCAGTCGAACCCACCGTTGGCCGGGTTCGAGGACGCCCAGATGTAAGGCGTGCCGACATATTTCTTGGCGACCGCGATGGCGGCAAGACTCTTCGCTAGTCCATCAGACGAGCCTGACGGTGCCGTCGTAGAACCTTTCGGCACCGCTTTGACGTATGAAGCAGCGACGAAACCGGTCGTGTTGCCGATATAAATTTGATGCCATCCGTTCGACGTTTGGACGACCCGGAGCGTCTGTCCGGCCGTGACGCTGCCGATGACGGCAGAGCTCGTCGAGGCCGAGGCGCGGACGTTGAGCGATGGCGTATTGACGACATAGTCGAACGATTCGTTGCCCGCACCGCCATCTCCGGCGTTCGGAGTGACCGGCGCGCTCGGTGCCGTCGTCGTCTGTTTCAAGTAACCGGTGCTAACGTAACCGCTCTTGCCGTTATACGTGACGTACACCCACGTGCCGCTCTGTTTCGTCGCTTTGACGGTCGTGCCGTTCGGGATGTTCGTGACGAGGGCGTAACCGATCCCTGGGCCTTGACGGACGTTCAAATTCGCCGTCGTGACGTAAGACTGGTTGATGCTCTCTTCTTTGATGGCCGGCTTCGACGGTGCGACCGGTTGGCTCGGCGTCGTTGGAGTAGTCGGTTTGACAGATGAATTCGTCAAGTAGCCGTTATGTACCCACCCGGTCTTCCCGGCATAGCTGACTTTCGTCCAAGTGCCGCTCGTTTTGATCGGCGTGAGCGCTTGACCTTTCGGGATGGTGACGAGTACGTCGTGCCAAGTCCCTGCGGCGCGGCGCAGGTTCAAGTCGGCTGTCGTCACGGTAGCATCGCTTGATGTGACCGGTGTAGACGGTGTGGCTGGAGTCGGTGTGGCCGGTTTGACGGATGCGGTCGTCAAGTAGCCGTTATGTACCCAGCCGGTCTTTCCGCCATAGCTAACTTTCGTCCAAGCGCCGCTTGTTTGGATTGGACTGAGCGTCTTGCCTTTTGGAATCGTGACGAGCACTTTATGTGATGTACCTGCGGCGAGGCGCATATTTAAATTGGCCGTTGTAACGGTACCTGGTCCTGGCGTGGCCGTCGTAGCGGCGGGTTTTACTGTGCTTGGCGCGCTCACACTCAATTTAAGCGTCTGGCCAATGGCGAGACGGTCAGAGCTTAAGTTGTTGCTTGCTTTCAACTGGGCGACCGACACGTTGTGCGTTTGGCTGATCGACCAAAGTGTGTCACCGGCACGGACGACGTGTGTGCTGGCTGCAGCGGCTTCATCGGCCTGGGCGATGATGCTTACGGCGGCGATGGCTGCGAATGAGTACATGAGGCCGGACTTAGGGGACATGGGGTCACTTCCTTCTCTTCAATTTCAGTTGACAATTATCGACAGGTAAAACGATACAAGTTTATTGTAGGGTTTACACATGCGGCAAGCAATGGTGGAAATGGCTCAATCAGTGGATTCCGTTGAAAATAAGGTCAATAATTTTGTGCGTGGACGAAGAATAAGTACTAAAGAAACAGGGGAATCGAAAATTGACTTTCTGTTGAATTTTGGAAACCTATTTATATATCTTTTCGTGCTATCATGAATGCAAAACGTTTGAACGAGAGTAGGGGACTTATGAACGAGGGGAACAATTCATCACAAACATACCGACAACATCAAGAGAAACTGTTCGAACTCGTCCGGATGCCCGACGTGACGGAGGAAGCGGTGCGACAGACGCTTCATTACATGTGCGAAGTCGTCTCCGATATGCTCAACGTCGATACGGTCTCGATTTGGCACTTTGACGAGACGTACGCATCGATCAGTTGCCAAGTCGCCTATTCGAAAGAGAGTGGCCCGATTGAACCGGCATTGACGGTCATGCGTGGGGACGCACCTGTCTACTTCGACGCCCTGCGGACGAACCGGGTGTTGCCGTTTGAGAACGTCCGGACCCATGAGTGGGTGAAGGACTTGTACCAGCAACATTTCGTGGAAGGGCAGCGGGTGTACTCGATGCTCGACGCGCCGATCTATGCGAACAATCGGGCCAAAGGGGTCATCTGTTGCGAGACGTTTGCCCCGCGCCAGTGGACGTTCATCGAGGAATTGATTGTCAGCACGCTATCCGATTTTATCGCCATCCTCTATCTCCGGCTCGACCGTCAAGAAATCGACGACCATCTCGCCAAGCTCGCCTATACGGATGAACAGACCGGGCTCATGAACTTGAACGGCTTCATCGAACGGGTGGACGCGCTCCGGGAACAGACGCCGCATCAGCTCGGGTCAATGATTTATTTGCGGGCGGACGAGTTCCGCTCGGTTGAGACGGCGATCGGTATCCAACGGGCAGACGAGATTGTCCTCGAACTGTCAGAACGAATCCAGCAAGTCGTCGATCCGACATTACTCGCGCGCATCTCCCAGTCTGGCTTCCTGCTATGGACGCCTTACGGGGACCGAATCAAAGTCAAAGGATATGCCGATTTGATTTGTGAGACGGTGACGAGCGAGCCGTTCGCGGTCGGGGAACTCGACGTCGTCTTGACGATGAGCGCATTTATCTCGATCGAGGACAAGTCACGTTCGACGCTCGAGATGATGGACACGACTCGGATCACGGCCAATGAGCGTCACGTGCAGCGCGGGGGTATCGCCTTCTACGAGGAAGAGATGGGTGAGAAGGCGACGGCCCGTCTGACACTCGAGATGAATTTGCGAAAAGGGCTCGCCTTGAACGAGTTCACACTCTATTATCAGCCGAAAATCGAAGCGGCGACCGGAAAACTGAATGGGTTTGAAGGATTGATGCGTTGGATTCATCCGAAACACGGGTTGATCCCGCCGCTCGACTTCATCCCGATCGCCGAGTCGACGGGCGTCATCATCGCCCTCGAGGAATGGGCACTCGCCGAGGCATGCCGTCAGTTGAAAACGTGGCACGCCTCGGGACGGATGTATCAACTCGCACTGAACTTGTCGGCTCGTCATTTTCTATCGGACGGGGTCGTCGAGAAGTTGGGCCAAATCGTCAAAGAGATGGACGTCTGTCCGAACTACTTGACGTTCGAGATCACCGAGAGCGTCGGGATGGAGAATCAACAGCACGTCATCGAACGCTTCATCGCCTTCCGGGAACAAGGTTTCTCGATCTCGATTGACGACTTCGGGACCGGCTTCTCGGCGTTCGTCTATTTGAAGCACTATCCGATCCACGAGATCAAAATTGATCGTCAGTTCATCCAAGTGACGGACAACGACCCGACCGGAAACGTCATCGTCCAGTCAATCATCGAGCTCGCTCGTGGGCTCGAATTGAAGACGGTGTGCGAAGGCATCGAGACACCGGAACAGCTCGACACGCTCCGTTCGCTCGGTTGTGACGAGATGCAAGGGTATTATTTCTCGCGTCCGCTCCCGATCGACGAACTCGAGATGTGGATCGAAGATTATGAAACGACAAAGAAGGATTCGCTCCGTTGAGCGGATCCTTTTGACTGGACCGTAGACATATCAAATGTCTGCGGTTTTTGTTTGTCCGCCCAGACACGACTCGCTTTTCTGGGGCAATCAGGGGGCCGCACCGCGACTTTGTCGCTGCTGGGTCTCCCTTTGCTTGCTAATCCCCTAGAAGTCGATCCGTGTCGCTGGAGAGATGGGAGAACGCGAATATGGCGTCATCGACGAGTCGACGTTCCGTGACGTCGCGTCCGACATGGGCTGGGATACACCTGAAACGCTAGCCTCCGACCAGGTCTACTTGATCGATCCGTTCTATGATGAGTGGTTCTCAGAAAACGTGACCGCGGTCGAGCTTGATGGCGTGACACATGAAGTCGCCTCCCGTTATGAGAAGACACCGCTCAACGTCATGACATTTGACGGTTTGCTCCTCGTTACGCCAGACGACGTGTTCACGGCACTGCCGGGAGAGGCGTTGGCGTATCAGGCTGTCTCGGTCGCCGATTATAAAGAGCAGACCGCCTTATCCGAGTCGTTGTCGATTGAGGCGAACTTCTCGAGCGCGACAGCGTTGTATAGCGAGGCGATGACCGTGCACGGCGCGCTGTTGTTCGTCGGCAGTTTCCTCGGACTCATCTTCCTCGTCGCCACCGGCAGCATCATCTATTTCAAGACGATGACCGAGGCCGAAGAGGACCGGGCCAAATACGCGGTGCTGCGGAAAGTCAGCATCTCGAAGCGGGATGTGAAACGGACGATCCGTCAACAGATTGCCGTTGTGTTCCTGGCGCCGTTCTCACTCGGGATCGTGCACGCCTCGGTCGCCCTCGTCGCATTCTCACGATTGCTGGTGATGGATTTCACGGTGCCGGTGCTCGTCTGGATGGGTGTATACAGCGCGATTTATGCGCTCTACTACGTGTTGACCGTACGTCGGTTCACGAAACAAGTGATATGAAGGAGAGAACATCATGAAAAAAGGAATCGTCGCGAGCCTCGCGCTCATCGTCGTCATCATTGGGCTCGTCAATATCGATTGGCAACGGATTGGGAAGGATCATGTCTACGTGCAAGTCGGGGAGGTCACGGAAGTGGAAGAGACGACGCTCGACTCGGGTGACGTCGTCCGCCGCTATGTCTACTCGACGGAAGCGCTGACGAAGGATGGGGACTCGCAAACGGTCACGTTCACGGCGGCGAAAGAGCTTCGGAACGGGGCGTACTTGAAGTTGTACGTCAAAAACAAGGATGAGGTCACGTCATACGACGAAGTGTCGGTCGCGGACGTTCCCGAAGCGGCACGAGAGAAGTTATAAAAAATAAAGTACGATGCATAACCCGTCTGTGGGAATTGAGGTATCGTGCTTTTTCGCATGTGTCATGAATTGGGGCGTCCCATCGAAATCGACTTGCTCTGGGTAACAAGCGTATAATTAAATCACGAACACTTGAGAGAAAGGAAGCGGGTTATATGTTTGAGCAACTGACGATGAAAAAAGAACAACTGGATCAAAACCGACCGCTGCCGACGTATACGCTTCAAAGTTTGAGAGCAAAACTCTTTTTAGAATGGACATATAACTCGAATGCCATTGAAGGAAATACGTTGACAATCAACGAGACCAAAGTGGTGTTGGAAGGTATAACGGTTGGCGGGAAGACGATGCGAGAACATCTAGAAGTGATTAACCATCAGGATGCCATTTCCTACGTCGAAGAGATTGTCCGACGTGAAGAGCCGCTGACGGAGTGGCAAATCAAAAATTTGCACCTTCTCGTCTTGAAAGGCATTGACGATTCGTATGCAGGCGTCTATCGGGATCAGCAAGTGTTTATTGCCGGAGCCGCTCATGTGCCGCCGCCTCCTTATCTCATTCAAGAACAGATGGAGCAGCTGATAAATTGGTATGAAACAGAGACGAATACGATGCATCCAGTTGAACGGGGTACTTTATTGCATGCTAAGTTCGTGGGGATTCATCCGTTCATTGATGGAAATGGTCGTACGTCTCGGTTATTGCTCAATTTGGAGTTGATGAAGTCGGGTTATCCGCCTGTCGTCATCAAAGTCGAAAATCGCCTGAGTTATTACAATGCGCTAGATCGGACGCATACGATAGAAATGTACAACGACTTTATCAATCTGGTCGCTACAGAGGTCGAAACATCGCTTGATTTATATTTGAGCGCCATCGCCCCTCGTCCATCCAAAAACAGCCCTTCCTGAATCGTCAGGAAGGGCTGTCTCATGTCCGCTCATTCATGCGGCAGTTTGGTTTTTAATTCTAACTGGAGTATGTACGCCAATTCTTTATGGGCCAACTCGGAGAAGTTCGTCTTTTTGACGTGTGTCCGGGGCCGTAGTCCGCATTCCAATGCGATGTCGACGATAGTCCGAATCTGATTTTCCGTATAGAAGCGCTTGCGTCCCATCGTGAACGGGGTCGGTGGCAAGACGCCGTCGGTTTCCCATTTGATCAGCTGTTGCTGGCTACGGGGAATCCCGGCGACATGAAACGCACGGCTCAGTTCTTTTAGTGGATAGACGGTCAATGGGCGTTCGTTGTACAGGAGCGGCTTCGCGTTTTCGGGGCGATAGTCATCCCAGTCAGTCGCGTAAAACGTCAGGTCGGTTTGGTCGAAGTCGAGTTGAGCGGAAGGAATAGGGGTGTTGAGTGCGAAGTCTAAGCTGTTCATCTAGAGTATCTCCTTCTTCAAGTCAAACTGGTCATTTCGAAAATGCCCTCCTCCGTATAGTACCCCATTTTCAAGTAATTAACTGTCAGTTTTTTCAAAGTGGGGAAATGAATTCGTGGGACTTTAGGCGTGTTTTCAAAATTCGGTTGACGCCTATTAAGATACCCTAATTGGTATGTAAATTCAAGGAATAAAGCCGATTCGAGGCGATGAATACGCCTTCATTCAGAATGGGTCTATAGTCGTTACAAAAAGGTAACAAGGAAATATGAGCAAACATTCACCAATTTCGGTTAATAGGGGCGAAGGAGGTGAGACATATGGCAGTGTATCGAGAATACGCAAGCGTCTTTTATCTCGACACGAAGCGGCTCGTTGACGGCAAAGAAAAGCGTCAGCTCGTCCGGTTCGGTCCACTCGGTGCGCGAATGGAGACCGAGGAGATCAAGCAGTTCGGTGATCTGTTGATTCCGCTTCTCGCGGTCGAATCCGCCGCATACGTCGTGTCGCGTGAGTTCCACGTGACGTTCTAATTGGAGGAACCCCTGATGCGTGTACTAATGCGTTCCGCCGGAGCCTTGTCCGATGAGCGGGTGGGCCCATGAGCTGGCCCGAACTCATCTCGAACCTCGGCTTCCCGATCGTCGTCTCGCTCTATCTGCTCCACCGGATTGAGACGCGCCTTGAGCGCATGATTCAATTGCTCGAGCGTCTCGACTCGACCTATCCATCCGAATCGTAATCCATCCCTGAAAGGAGCCATCCCCCATGGCCGTATTGACTGAAAAGAAAGCGACGCTCGTCTTGACGACGCACCATGATTTGAACAGCTTGAAACCGACGAAGAAAACGCAGCGCTTCGGTCCGATCCGGGCGGCGCTCACGGCTGACAACGCCGAGGCGTTCGGCCACCTCATGCTCGACGTGACCGAGCAAGAAGATTTCACCGTGTCGGTCGTTCGCGAATACGATCTCGTCTAATCACACCCACATCCAAGGAGGACTAACCCATGACTGAGACTAAAGTAGAAATCGCATTTTTGGATATGTTCAATAAAGTATCACGCTTCCGTTTGAATAACGTGAAACAACCGGTCGATCCGTTAAAAGTCCAAGCACTCGCCGACTTCATGGTCGCCAACGACCCACTCGGCAAGAGCGTCGTCAAATGGACAGAAATCAAGATGATCGAAGGCACGCAAACCGTGTTGAACGTCCAATAACGAGTCAAGAGATGACTGAGTTTTCAGTCATCTTTTTTTATTTTGGTCAATTTCCTTTAGATTCCTCGACGTCAAGACGATATAGGAAGAAACGTTGCACGCGAGAGGGGAAAATACATATGTCAGTGAAACAGAAGTGGAAGGCATTGCGGAACCGTTTGAACGTCCGGCGCTTTCAATGGAAACCGAAGTGGCGAAAGTCGAGCACACGCCCAAAACAGCGAGTGACCGGCAAGAACCTGACCATCCGTCAAAAACTGTGGGGACTCGTCATCCTCGCGCTCCTCATGGTCGCAGGGGTCGGCGGCTATTCGCTCTTGTCGCTCGCCGATGCGAACCGGCAAGGCGATGATATCGTCAACAACTGGAGCAAAGGGCTCGACTACGCCCACGAGCTGAACACGCTCGCAGCAAACTATCGCGCGCTCGAACTCGAACACATCGTGACCGACGACGCGGCCGCGAAAGAAGAATTGATGACCGCGATGAAAGACATTCGGACGCGCATCAATGAGATCGCCCCGAAATACGAACAGACGGCGACGGGCGAGACGGACAAAGAGCTGTTCGCCAACTTCAGTCGACAGTGGGAGATGTATCAGCGCGTGTCGGACAACATGCTCATCTTCAGCACGTCCGGCAATAACGGCATGGCCCGCTCGTATTATGACGCCCAGTCACAATCGACATACGACAACTTCACGCAACGCTTAACCGAACTCGTCGACTACAACTCGGAAGGCTCACAACGTGTCGGCGCCGACATGGAACGTGAGTTCGGGCAGTCGCTCATCGCACTGCTCGTCGTGACGATCGGAGCGTTCGTCCTTCTCTTGTTCCTCGGACTGAGCTTATTGCGCTCAATCATCAAACCGATGCGGGTGCTCCAAGAGAAATTTGACGAATTGGCCTCGCAAGGCGGCGATTTGACGATGGCCATCCCGGTCACGTCGAACGATGAGATCGCTCAAGTGAGCCGCTCGTTCAACACGTTCCTCGCCACGTTGCGTGACATCATGGTCGATGTCGACAAGACGGCGAAAGTCGTCCTCGTGTCGTCGAAAGAAGTGGCGACGGAAGTGACACAATTGAGCCGTTATATGGAAGAGACGTCAGGCACGGTCGAAGAATTGACGGCCGGTATGGAAGAGACGGCCGCGTCGTCGCAAGAGATGAGCGCGTCGACGACCGAGATGGGTAGTTCCATCGATACGATCGTCGACTTGTCGAACGAGAGCGCCAAGACAGCGAGCGATGTCGAGCGTCGGGCCCATGCGCTCCGTGAGCAAGCCGTCGCCTCGAAGACGGAAGCGAACGCCATCATCGACAAGAAGCGCATCGAGCTCGACGACGCCATCAAAGGGGCGCAGTCGGTCGAACAGATTCGCGTGTTGACGAGCGCCATCTTGACCATCGCCGACCAGACGAACTTGCTCGCCTTGAACGCATCGATCGAGGCGGCCCGGGCCGGGGATGCCGGTCGCGGCTTCGCCGTCGTCGCCTCGGAGATTCGTAAGCTCGCCGAGAACTCGCGCCAGACGGTGAACGAGATTCAAGCGGTATCGCATACGGTCATCGACTCGGTCGCCCGGCTCAACACGAGCTCGGCTGATATGTTGACGTTCCTCGATACGAAAGTGCTCGCCGATTACGACCGGCTCGAGGAGTCGGCCACGCAATATGAAGCGGATGCGACCGTATTTGGGGAGACGGCACAGACGTTCGAGACGAACGCGCTCCAACTCCGCCATATGACCGACAGCATCCTCCACGTCATCCAAGAAGTCGCGACGACCGTGACGGAAGGGGCGGACGGGACGCAATCGATTTCGGAGAAAGTCCAACTGTCCGTCGAGCGGTTCAACGACGTCCAAACTCGGATGCACGAAACCGAACAACAAGCGATCGAACTTTCGAATCGCGTGTCACAGTTCAAGTTATGAAACGAGGCCGCAGCCGTTAGGAGCTGCGGTTTTTTTGTGACAAAAAATGGAACACAAGACTCGTAAATAAGGTCAATCGATAAAAGAATTGGAAACAAATGTGGAAACCGTTTGCACAAACCGATAGAAATCATGTGATTCCAAAATTTGATAGAAATAGAGGTGTGAGAGGACGCGTTCCTCGAGAAGATGAAAAAAGGCTAAATCAACTCACATTGACGCAGAAACTGTTTGGCGGGATTGGAATGATTCTTTTACTCGTCGTAATCGGGATGGGTTACAATCTGATGGCGCTGAACGATGCGACGAGCCGATGTGAAGAAATGATTTCATCAGATGTCATGCGGATGAAGGCGGCCGATGAACTATCGTTAGGGATGGTCCGTCAGGCGTATGGCCTGCGTGGTTATATTCTTGAACAAGAGCCGGCCCGGCTTGAAGCAGAGCAGCAAGGGTCAGAAGAGAAAAAAGAAGCAATCAACGCCCTGTTAGAACTCTCGCCTTCGACAGAAGAGACGAAAGAACTAGAGAACTTGATGTCATACGCGTTAGGTTACGATGACTTAGCACAACAGTTGATTCAAGCAATCGACGCGGATGATCAAGAGACGGTGGACCGACTCGCGCTCCGGTTGATGCCGGATGTGACGGCATCGATCATTGAGTCAGGCGAGACGATGCAAGCCGAATCGGAAGCCGCGATGTTGGCGAAGCAAGCGCAGCTTGAGAGCCGAGGTCAAAGTGCATTGATATACTCTGCAGTGATTGCCGTCATCATTTTCGTACTCACGCTTGGCGCCGGCTACTTTCTCCAACGCATGGTCACGGTCCCGCTCCGTCAACTATCGGACGAGGTCGGCATCGTCGCTGACGGTGATTTGACACGCGCCGACCTCCAGGCGCTCACGCGCGATGAAATCGGCGAATTGATGCTTGGCTTCAACCAGATGAAAGGCAACCTCCGTGAACTCATCGACGAAGTGAGCCGGAACGCCCAAGAAATCACGGCGCAGTCGGAAGAACTGTACGCGAGCACGGAAGAGATGTCGTCGCAGACAGAGGAGACGACGCGGATGATTGAACAAGTCGTCGGTGAGACGATCAACCAAGCGGCAGCTGCCTCGAAGAGCGGACAAGCGGTCGCAGCGGCCGATGAGGGCGTCGAACGAATCGCCACGTCAATCGGGACGATCAGCCAAGACGTCCAGACGAGTCTGAAGCTCGCCGAACGCGGGGAACAGACGATTCAACAAGCGAAGCAAGAAGTGCTCGCGCTCGAATCGGAGACGGTCGTGACCGGCCAGTCGATCACGGCGTTGAAACAACAGTCAGACGAGATCGCCCTCATCACCGAGGTCATCCAGTCGATCGCCGACCAGACGAACCTGCTCGCCTTGAACGCGGCCATCGAAGCGGCCCGGGCCGGGGAACAAGGGAAAGGCTTCGCCGTCGTCGCCGAAGAAGTGCGGAAACTCGCAGAACAGTCGAAACAATCGGCGTCGCAAATCGCCGGCTTGATCGAATCGATTCAAACGCAATCGAACGCGGTGCTCGAACGTCACGCCATCAGTGCCCGCCGCGTCGAGACGAACACGGCGCTGCTCGAAGAAGCGACGGAGTCGTTCCAACAAATCGTCGGGCAATTGCACGCCTCGGTCGAGAACACGGAACAAATCCGGGTCGCCTCGAGCGAGATCGCGACGACGACGAAACAAGTCGCGACAGCGGCAATCCATATGGCGAGTGACAGTGAAGGCACGGCCGAGACGATGCGTAGCGTCGGTGAGACAGCCGACGCCCAGCTCGCGATGATTCAAGAGTTGAACGGAGTTGCCGAGTCGCTCGGCAATATGACCGGAGACTTACAGACGCTCATCGGTCGCTTCCAAACGTAAGACGGACCGTCCTTTCCCGTTCAGGGGAGGACGGTTTTTGCGTGTTCCAAGGATTGAGGGGGCAGGGTTAGGGGAATTGCCGAAGAGAGATATCGATCTCGATTACAGTGAAAAGGGGACACAATTATGAAATATACCGTCATCACCGGGGCAAGTTCAGGTATTGGCTATGAAGCGGCGAAACAGTTCGCCAAACAAGGGAAGTCGCTCGTGCTCGTGGCGCGTCGTCACGACGAACTCGAGAAGCTACGGAGTGAGATCAAATCAATTTCACCGAAGAGCGACGTCATCATCAAGGCAAACGACTTGTCATATAGCGAGAACGTGTATGCGCTCTATGAATCACTCGCCGATCTCGACATCGAGACGTGGGTCAATAACGCCGGGTTCGGGGATTCGAATCTCGTGAAAGACGTCAAGGTCGGGAAGATGGAGAACATGATCCGCTTGAACGTCGAGGCGTTGACGGTGCTGTCGAGCCTGTACGTCCGGGACTATCACAACGTTGAAGGGGCGACGCTTGTGAACGTCGCGTCCGTCGTCGGCTATCACATCGCCAAAAAAGGTGTCACGTACAGCGCGTCGAAATTCTTTGTCAGTGCGTACACGGAAGGGCTCGCCCGAGAGCTCATGAACGACGGGGACAAACTGCGGGCGAAAGTGCTCGCACCGGCCGCGACGGAGACCGGCTTTGCGAGCCGTGCCCGCGAAGAAGAGGACTTTGATTATAGCCAAAACGTCGAGAAGTATCATACGGCCAAAGAGATGGCCGAGTTTTTGCTGCAGTTGCTCGAGAGCGATCAAGTCGTTGGCATCGTCAACCACGAGGACTACTCGTTCGAGTTGCGCGGACCGATTCATCCGTATATGTAATAAATGATTGGTTAGGTTTGAGTGCAAAAACGAGTTAAATCTGTTACATTTAATACATACTGTATGTATTGTAAGTATTTAATGTGGAGGTGTTTTTGTGCAAAAACTAAAAAGTAGTGAAAGAAAGTTAGTGAAACACGGAAATTCTGTTCATGTCTCAATTCCTATAAGTGAATTGCGGCATCTGAATTTAGAAGTGGGCGATACAGTTTCCGTAACTACGACAGATGAGGGCATTTTAATCAAACCGACTAATAAGATTGAAATTCCTCCTAACATGGATATCGCTCCGAACTTCTTTAAAGAAATGGAGCAAATTATGAGTCAGCACGATGAGACATTTAAAGGATTAGTAGATCGTTGATTCAGTATGTAACGGAAACAGAAGTGATTGCTATCAATCGTTTAATGATACTGAGGTATTCACCTGAAGAACCAATTGGTATAAAAGACAGAGGTTTATTAAGCTCGTCTGTTCAAAGAATGAACCACTCTGCGTTTGGTGAAGATGCTTATATTACTGTATTTGAAAAGGCGGCTGCCTTATTCCACTCATTGATTAACAACTATTGTTTTATTAATGCCAACAAACGCACTGCTTATGGAGCACTTCAATTGTTTTTAGCCCGTAACGGATTTGCGCTCGTATTAGAGTCGTCTCTTGCAATCGAATTATGTGTTCGAGTAGCGACAGAGCAAATGGATATTCAACAGTTGGCCAATAATATAGAAATTAACTCATCACCACTTTGATTAATTTGACGACAGCAAACAGCCCGAACTCTTTCAAAAAGTTCGGGCTGTTTGTTTACGTTTACGACGAACGCATCGAGTCCCCGTAACCCCCGGTCAAGCGGTGCGTGAGCCGATGGTACCAGTAGCGAAGACGTAAGCGATATACATACAGTCTGGACGTGTTCGGCAAGACGACGTTGTCGATATAATCGGCGAACATGGCGCGGAACATATGGTCCTCACTGTCGTCATATGTCGCACTCCACATGCCGTGCTCTTCGACCTCGAGCAGCATCGCAATCGTCTCGTCATCGAGCTGATGATTGTCTTCCGGCAACCGCTTGACGAGCATCTCGACCCGATGGCTGCAAATCGACGCATAGAGCGAGTGGGCGCGCGGGTTGTGCGGGTTCGCGTTCAAGTACCCGATGGCCACCTTGAGCAGTTCATCATTCATCTCGAGCGGAATCTCATCGAACGCTTGGAAGAATTCGAGCAGCATCGGCACGGTCTCTTCGTTGAACCCGGCGAGCCGGACGTAATGCATCAAGTGGAGGCCGGCCTCCCCGTAAAACTTGCGGTTGAAGTAATGGACGGCAATCGCGCGCTGGACCATCGGCACGTCCGGATAGCGTTCGACGGCACGGAGGAAATGCTGCTCGGCCTCGAACGTGAAATTCGTATCATCGCTCAAGAGGCCATGGAGGCAGTGGATCATGTAATGGTCACCTTTTTCGCCCGCTGCTTCGAGCGCGGCGCGGGCCCGGCCGAACTCGCCTTCGCGGATGAGCGGATACGCCCGCATCGCCGGGAAGAACGGGTCCTCGGGAAAGTGCGTCTCGCCGCGGACGATGAGCGACTCGATGGACTCGGCGTTATAATCGTCAATCAGTTCTTCAAGGAGCATCATCTCGAGGAAGGTGCGTTGAAAGTCTGGATGGTGTAAATCGATGGTGTGTTTCATGAGGGTCCCTCCCAAGTTCATGAGTGTGGCTTCATTATACCGAGCAATTGGACGGACGAGTAGATTTTTTTCAAGAAATGGGAAAAGAAAAGGGAAGGATTTCCGAGGAAAGGGAGGAATGGAGATGGTCACGTTCACAGGGTATATCGTCGAGCTCGAGCCAACGCGGATTCGAGTCGCGCCGAACTTGGATGCCGAGCCGTTCGATGGGATCGTATTTCACTGGGAGGAGCCGTTGCGAGAGGACGAGACACCGCTCGCCGTCGGGCAACAGGTGCGCGTCGAGCATGATGAGAAGATGACCCGTTCGCTGCCGCCCCAGGCGACGGCGTATCGAATCGATGTGCTATGATGGTGTCGAGGTGAATTGAATGGGACAGTCGAATTTCTTATGGATGGGCGTCGTCATCGCCATCAGTGCGCTGATCGTCTGGTTGTTGCAGGACGTGATGCCGTTTTGGATGTTGTCGATCATCCTGCTGTTGTTCGGGGCCGCGGTCGGCAACGTGCAGCGGCGCTCTCGAAAAGACACATGAAAAAGCACGTCATCATTCAGATGGCGTGCTTTCTTCGTCTTCTGACGGCTCGTCCGGGACATCCTCGGTCGCGTCAGTTGCGTCCGGTTTCTCCTCGGTGACGGGCGGTGGTGCCGGTTTGTCTTTCTTGTCTTGTTTCGGTTTTGTGTCGGGCTGATCTGCCTTTGGTTTTGTGTTCGGTTTGTCTTGCTTTTTGACCGGTGCCGGTGCTTCCGCTTCTTTCTCCTGAACGGCTGGCTTCTCTGGCTCGACCGGTTCCGCCGGTTCGGTCACAGGGACGTCAGGCTCGGTCGGTTGTTCCGTGACGGGAGGCGTCTCAGGTTCTTCGGCCGGTTGTTCCGGCTCGGCTGGTGCTTCCTCTTCAACCGGTACCGGTTCTTCTGCTGGCTCCTCGGTTTCAGTTGGAGCTTCGGGAGCAGCTTCTGGTTCCGGTGTCGGTTCCGGTTCTGGAGCTGGAGCGGGTTCTGCCGGCTCTTCTCGTTTTGGGACCGGTGTGATCGGTGCGACCGGTGCCAGTTCAGCGGCCGGCGTACTGCGTTTTTTCGTCGGTGGCGGTGCCGGCGTGTCAGACTCGAGGAACGACAACACGTCTTGTTCGAACAAGGCGACCGGGAGCGTCTTCGTCACCAAGTGGATGCCGAGCACTCGTCCATTGGCCGTGACGATCGGGCTACCGACGGCGCGATTTGGTAAATCGAATTCCCGCTTATAGCTGTCTTCTTCGAACGTGAGCGTTCCTTCGATCTGTTCATCTGGCGCGAGCGTTAACACCGGCTCGTCGGGTCCGACAATCGCGTGGCTGAACGAGAACGGGGTCGCCTTCACTTTCTCGATGCGGATGACGGCGATGGCGTCGGTCCGCCCGACGACGGTACCGTTCACGGTCTCGTCACCTTGTTTCAATGTGACGCGAGTGATGCCGGCGACGTTATGGGCCGCCGTCAACACGTCTTGCGGGCTAATCAAAAAGCCGGAGCCCGTTCCAATCGTATATAAGCTATCTTGCAACGTCTCGAGGTCGACGGTGTTAGCCCCGTTAGCCGAGACCGTATCTTCGGTGATGTTCAAATCGACTTTGTCGGCGAGCGATTCACTCGAGCGCGGAGTGTCGGTGAGATAGGCGTTCGTCAAAAACGAGACGAACGCGATGAGTGCGATGACGATAGGGACAGCAATCCATTTCAAGCGACGTGGGCGATGGCCACACGTCGGACAAACAGTGGTTTTCGAGCGGGTCTTCGCTCCGCAGTGTGGACAAGTCACGGGATGACACCTTCCTTTATAAACATAGATGATATGTCTATTCCTCATATGAGGAAGGGGTAAACAATAATTGACCAGGTTTAGAAGTGGAAATAGGGAATTGAATGATGAGTGCTTTTTTGAGATGACTAGGATGAATCCAAATCTATGGATATGAGGTGACTTTCCTTGATTGTGAGATGTAGCCATTGCGGATATGAACAAGTTCCTATTGGACGAGTCGAGCGATATGATATGGTATTGAAAATGACAGTAGGGATGGGATTAGACATGAAGTTCGTCGTATTATTTGGTCCACAAGCCGTCGGCAAAATGACGGTCGGGCAAGAACTCGCCAGTATTACCGACTTAAAGCTGTTCCATAACCATATGACGATTGATCTCGTCAGTCCGTTCTTCAGTTACGGGACACCGGAAGGGCGTCGCCTCGTCCAGCTGTTCCGCCATGAGCTGTTCGGCGCGGTCGCGAAAAGTGATTTGGACGGGATGATCTTCACGTTCGTCTGGGCGTTCGATTTAGAAGAGGACTGGGCGTATATCAAACAAGTGACCGACCTGTTCGAGTCGAACGGGGCCGACATCTATTATGTCGAGCTCGAAGCGGACATCGAAGAGCGCCTCATTCGCAACCAAACGGAGAACCGGTTGACCCATAAGCCGACGAAGCGGGACATCGCCTGGTCGGAAGGTGAGTTGAAGCAGACGGCGACGCTATACCGATTGAACTCACAGGACGGGGAACTCGACGTCGACAACTACTTGCGCATCAACAACACATATCTCGATGCGGCGACGGTCGCCGAACGAATCAAACAACATTTCCAGCTATGACGAAAACGAGTCTATTAGGAAAGACGAGTGAGAATCATTGCCATGAATAGAATGATTTTCACTTTTCTTTCTTTTTTTCGGCTTAACCTCAAAAAATCTCTTTTTATCAAAAAACGACGAAACTACGCCCGTTTCTAAACGGTTTGGACGAGGACCTGGCGTAAGTGGGTAATGAATCGCCACGACCTTTTTTTGGGTATAAATACCTAGAAAGTGTAGATGTGGGTAGTTCAATGCAATTACCGAATTTAAGACTAAGTAGTTTGCTATTCTAATGGTGATAGGAATGGATTAAACACATATTCATGAATTAGGATTCGATTGTTATTTATAAAAAAGAGGAGGGTTCACGTTGACATATTTAGTTGTGGAATTTCCAACGATATCAGAAATATATAAAAATAATGTGTTAAATAACCGTTTCGAAATTGGGCGTAACATCTACAACAGCCTTGCCAATATAACCCTCAAGCGTTACAAGGAAATGATTAAAACCCAACGTTATCGACAGGCACTAGAGCTGCATAAGGCTAATAAACGTGAAGCGAATGAAGCCTTTAAAGAATTGTGTGAGGAATATCGTCTTTCAGAATATGAGTTCCACAAAGATGTTAAGCCTATGCAACATCACTTTAAAAAAATATCGACTCCAACACTTCTCAGAAGATTGCTACTCGATTATGGAAAGCTTTTGATGAGTTATTGTATGGTAATGGGAAACAAATTCACTTCAAGAAATTCGGTGAATTTAATTCCTTAGAAGGAAAGACGAATAAAGCAGGCATCCGATACAAGGATGGGTATTTGTTATGGAATGGTTTATCACTTCAAGTCATTTGTGATCAAAACAATTCTTACGAACTCGAGGCTTTTCAAAATGATATTGCTTATTGCAGGGTTGTGAGAAAGTGGGTTCGTAAAAAGTATAAATTTTATGTCCAAATTGTTTTTAAAGGGATACCGCCAGCTAAACGGAATAAAGAAACGGGACACTTCAAACGAACTACTGGTTCGGGTGACGTTGGATTGGACATTGGTCTGAGCACACTTGCAATTGTCAGTGAGAAAAAAGTGAAACTGCTGGTGTTGGCCGATCGAGTCCGTTCTTTTGAAGGTGAAAAACGGCTGCTTCTACGGAAAATGAATCGTTCCAGACGTGCAATGAACCCGTCGTATTTCAATCCCGATGGAACCGTTAAGTCTATTCGGAACAAAGAATGGCAAAAATCCAAGCATTACTTATCCTATCAAGGAAAAGTTCGAGAAATCTATCGAAAACAGGCAGCAGTTCGCAAATATCAACACGAATGTCTGGCAAACGAAATTGTCGCAATGGGTGATAAAATTTATGTTGAGACCATGAATTTTTTAGATTTAGCAAAACGGAAAAAAACACTACTGTTAATGAACGAACCGACAGTTTCAATAAAAAGAAACGCTTCGGCAAGTCTATTGCCAACAGATTGCCGGCTATGTTGTTAGAAATCATCAATCGCAAACTACAATACCATGGAAACTCCCTAATCAAAATTCATACCCATTTGGTAAAAGCAAGTCAGTATAATCATTTGAATAAAACCTTTACGAAAAAAGAATTATCACAACGGTGGAATGATTTTAACGGCGTCCAAGTCCAAAGAGACTTGTATTCGGCCTTCCTAATCATGAATATTAATGATGATTTACAGACTTACAATGAAGAGAAATGTATCAGCCGTTTTGAAGAATTCCTTTCGAAACATCACATTGAGATTAAACGTTGTAAAAAAATGAATATTATCTAATAAGTAATAACAGGATGTTGACATGCGTCCTATGCCATTACAAAACCCTGCTCAGAGGTTTGATGGTGAAAGTCTAATGGAAAAGGGTTAGTCTCCTATACTTTCGAGTGTCGTTGGAAGCCCTTGTACTTTAGACCCTTACCACCTAGTGCTTAGAGTGTCAGAATAAAGGAAGAAGGATTCTATAAATCTACGGCAGGATGTCACAAGAGAGGATTTTAGATAGTAATTCCAAAAGAAGTAGAAAGGTGGGGGTAGGATGTTATTCAAAAAGAAAATAGCAGAAGAAGCGGCAGGATCGAAACGGTTTCACGTCAAGTTGACGGAACAACTGCCGGAACTTGGACAAATCACCATCCTCGTCGATACGGACACCGGCGTGAACTATATCCAGACGTGGGTCGGGACAGGTGGAGGCATCACTCCGCTACTCGATGCGAATGGTGATGTTGTGGTCGAGGAAGGGTACCGATCGTGATGTCACTCAGCACCAATCGGCTGACGTTACGGCGGGTGACAGCGGACGATGCACCACACCTGTTGGCATATTTATCGAAACCTGAGGTCGTCCGCCATATGGGACTCGACCCGTTCACGTCGTTAGAGGATGCGTTAGAAGAGATTGCCTGGTACGATTCGATTCTCGAGGAAGGGACAGGTGTCCGCTGGGGAATCACGTTGACCGGGCAAAACGAGGTCATCGGCAGTTGCGGATTTTTGAACGTGTCAGCGAAGCACCAGCGAGCCGAAATTGGGTTTGAGCTCAGCTCGGATTATTGGGGAAGAGGTATTGCCGGTGAGGCGCTCCGCGCGGTCGTTCATCATGGGTTCAGCCAACTCGGGTTCCATCGTATCGAGGCGCTCGTCGAGCCGGCGAATACCGCGTCACAACAGCTCCTCGAGCGGGTCGGATTTACGCGAGAAGGGTTGCTGCGGGGGTATGAGTTCACACGTGGTAAGTACGACGATTTATATATGTATTCATTGCTTGAGACAGACAGCATGACATGATGGAGGACGACACCGATGCAGATTATCGAATTCAAAAACGTGAGTCATGGAGACATTTTACATAACGTGACGGGTTATTTTCGGGAAGGACGGATCACGACGTTCGTCGGTCCGAGCGGTGCCGGTAAGACGACGTGCCTGAAGCACATCAACGGCCTGTTATCGCCGGACACCGGCGCGATTTATTTCAAAGGGGAGAATATCGATTCGATCGACGTCATCGAACTGCGCCAACGAATCGGCATGGCGTTCCAAAGCGCGCCGATGATTGACGGGACGGTGTACGACAACATGAACCTGCCCAAAGCCATCTTCGGCGAGACGCTCGAACGGGAACGGGCGGCGGACCTGTTGCAGAAAGTCGACTTGGGCGGGATCTCGCTCGACCAACCGATCAAGACGTTGTCGGGCGGGGAACGGAGTCGTGTCGCCATTGCCCGGACGCTCGTCAACAAGCCGGACGTGCTGTTATTGGACGAGATTACGGCGAGCCTCGACTATCGGACCGTGAAAGAAATCGAGCGGTTGATTGTGAGACTGCAAAAAGACTTCGGGGTCACCGTCGTCTGGATTACGCACGACCTCGATCAAGCCCGTCGTGTCAGTGATGACATGTGGTTCTTGCGAAACGGGGAACTGATTGAGTTCGGCGACGCGACGTTCATCGACGAGTCGGACAACCCGATGATCGGTCGTTTCGTGAGGGGGGAAGAACTATGACGTTCATCGAACTGATGACCTCGTTGGTTTTCGTCGCCATCCCGCTCGGTTTGGCGCTGTTCTTAAAACTTGGGCTCGAACGCGACATCTTGATTGCGACGGTGCGGTCGATTGTTCAGTTGCTCATCATCGGCTATATTTTGACGTTCGTCTTCGAGAGCGACAGCCCGGTGTTCATGTTGCTCATGATCCTGCTCATGATTGGGGCGGCGACACAGAACATCATCAAAAAAGGGGACGGCATCCCCGGCATCACATGGATGATTCTGCTCACGCTCGTCACGGTCGAGACGTTGACGATGGGTCTCATGCTCGGGCTAGGCATCATCCCGTTTGAGCCGGAGAAAGTCATCCCAATCAGCGGCATGGTCATCGGGAACTGTATGGTGTTGTCGCTCCTGTTCTTGAACAAGTTCAAAGACGAGGTCGAGCGGAGCGATGAAGTGATTGAGCTCATCTTGTCGTTCGGCGGCACACCGAAAGCAGCGATTGAGCGCAGTTTGAAGAGCGCCATCCGCACGAGCATGATTCCGACCGTCGAGGCGCAGAAGACGATGGGGCTCGTCCAACTACCGGGTATGATGAGCGGACTCATCATCGGCGGGGCCGACCCGATGGAGGCGGTGTTGTATCAGTTGCTCATCTTATTCCTGATCTTGACGACCGCATCGATTTCGGCGGTCATGGTCGGCTATCTGGCGTATCCGCGCCTGTTCAACCAAAAACTTCAGTTCGTCGGCTTGACGTATCGAAAGGGGAAAACGACATGATTCAAGGCATCCATCACGTGCAAATCACGATTCCGAAAGGAGAGGAAACACGAGCCCGTGCGTTCTATTGTGGCGTGCTCGGTCTTCCAGAAATCGAGAAACCGGCGTCACTTCAAGGACGGGGCGGGTTTTGGCTCGAGGTCGGCGACCGTAGCGTCCACGTCGGCACCGAGGACGGGTTTGACCGACTGTCGACGAAAGGACATGTCGCCTATGCTGTGACCGATTTAGCGGAATGGGGACAGAAACTTGAGGCGGAAGGCATCGAGCGGCTCACGGGTATCCCGATTCCCGGATTCGACCGGTTCGAGTTCCGCGACCCGTTCGGCAATCGAGTCGAGATGATTCAAGCCCTCTAAATGGAGAGTGCCCACAGTGGGTGCTCTTTTTTTCGTTCAAGAGATGCCGAACAGTTCGACGACAGCTTTCCAATTGGAAGGATAGGCGTTGCTGCCACTATGCTGGTGCAACAGTTTGCCGTGACGGTTCACGGTGAAGTTCCATTGCGTCCCGTCCATCGTGAAACACCCTTTTTCCTCGAATACGTCAGGCCAGCGATGGGAGACGAGCGACACGAATCGCTCATGGACGCGGAAGGCATCTGTTTCGTTGTACCAACCGGAACGGGGAATCGCCGTGCATAAATCGAACTCTTCACGCCAGATGACTTCTCGTTTGACCGCGCCATCTTCAAAAAATGAGAAACTGGACTCGTTATGGACGCCGAAGCCGCCGACCGTGAACGTGGCGGTGACGGTCGGTTTCTTTTTACGGATGGCATCGAGCGGGATGGTCGGCTCGAACGTCAATTTCGCTTCGCGCGACCTTTTGAGGGCCAGCTGTTCTTCTACGGAACGCCTCGGACGAACGGATTGAAACCATTGCTTTTTTGTGTGTTGACTCATGTTCATCTTCCTTTCACCTCATCGGATGGCTTGATTATAAGCAAAATGAACATGATGGGTATGTACAAAAATGAACCAGGTACGATGAAAGGGAGTGTCGATTGGGACACTCCCTTTTGAGGTGACGTATTTAGTGTCGAGAAGGCGGAACGATTGTTCCTTGATGGAACCGCATCTTCCATTGGCCATCAACGTTCACCCAAATCGAACTGCGCAAGGCGATGCGTCCGGTGGAGTGGTCTTCGGTCCGATACGTGGCCAGGACGACGTCGTCTTGAACGTTCTCCAGTGAGAAGTCGGATAAGGTGATGTGAATCTCGCCGAGGTCCATCGTGGCGGCAGATGCCGTCCGATATAACATGCGCCCCGAACTGCCGATTTCAAAAAAATCATCCGTGAGTAGACGGTGCAAGTGCTCAGGCGATGTGCGCACTTCGGTCGTCAGTAACGCCCGTTCCTGTTGTTCGATCAAGTCAGCCAGCATGTGGTTGCTCCTCCTGTTTTCCAAGATTCATGACAATGACGCCGAGTACGATAACGATCAGGCCGATGCTGTTCAAGGTCGACAGCATTTCCCCATACACGAACACCCCGATCAGCCCGGTCGCGACCGTGCCGAGCCCCGCCCAGACGCTATAGGCAATGCTGAGGGGAATGGTCTTCAAGACGATGCCCATCAACGTGAACGAGATGGCGAAGCTGATTAAGAGAACGAGACTCGGGAACGGATTGGTGAATCCGTCCGACAGCTTCAACATCGACGTCCCGAGCACTTCGAACGCAATCGATACGAGTAAGATTCCATATGATTTCATGATTTCCCTCCTCATAGTTTCATCAAGACGAGCCCGATGATGACAAGCCCGATGCCGACAACGGTCTGAATCCGGACTTGTTCCTTGAAGACGAGGAAGCCGATCAGCGCCGTCGCGGCCGTGCCGACCCCGCTCCAGAACGCATAGGCGAAACTGAGCGGGATCGAGAGGAGGGCGAGCGACAACAAGTAAAATGCCGTCACGTAACCGAAGGCGACACCGAGAACGGGCAGGCGGCTCGTTGTCGTCGCGTTCAGCTTCAACATGCTCGAACCGAACAGTTCAGAGACGATGGCACCGACGAGATAGACGAAGCCCATGTTACGATTCTCCTTTTGACAGCGCGTCGCACTTTTGTCGGATGATGCGGGCGGCACGGTCTTTGAACGCAGCGCTATAGCCATATGTCAACGCGAACCAAAACCCGTCACAGAGCAGTCGAAGCTCGAGCACGCGATCAGCGTCAGGACCATCCACGGCGAACTGTTCATCCCAACGTTTGGCGGCGTCATTCCAAAGCTTTCCACTCGCATCTTCTTGGGATGAGATGAAGACGGCAATCAAGTCAGCATCACCTTCGCTATAATCGAGCGTCGCGAGGGCGTAGGCGCGTGTGAACGGATAAGGACCATCCAACCCCGTTTGATGATGGACGATTCGATTTTCAAATTCATCGAGCGCCATTCTATTCATCTGCTGCAACAGGTTAGCCTTGCTTTCAAAGTGGTATAAGACGCCGCCTTTCGTGATACCGGCGCGTTTGGCTAAGTGGTCCATCGACAGTTGTTGAATGCCCTCGGTTTGAATGATTTGTGCGGCGGTCCGCAGTAACAGTTGTTTTTTATTCATGTGTTTCCTCCCCACTATACTGAACGGTCAGTATAGTGAGCGTGTCAGACTAGAGGTGGGGTGTCGAGATGAATACTTGAATGGGATAATTAGGAAAAGGGGGGAAAGAGGATGGGTTCACATTTGATGCATCTCGTCATCGCGAATGAGGTGTGGGCGTATTTGACAGATGTCGATCGCACGGCTTTTTTGTTGGGGAATCTTGCGCCCGATGCGACGACTTCTAAACAAAACACCCACTATTACGCGGGGCGGCATGAGGATATGACAAGACGGCTCGACCTTAATCAATATTGGGTGGACAGTGTGGACGAGAATCAATCGTTCCGCCTCGGCTATTATTGCCATCTCGTCGCGGACGAGATTTGGCTACAAGGTTTCTACAAGGGATGGCTCAAGCAAGTTATCACGAATGACCCGGAAAAGCAGGCGATGTATTATGCCGATTTTGATGCGTATAATGCACGCCTAGCTCAACGACTAGGTGTCTTCGATTTCACTTCGTTGAAAAATCATGCGACGAATGAACTACGTGAACTCGTCGTGAAAGTCGAGCGGGATGCGGAGGCAACAGAGGAAGGGACGTATACGATGTTTTTGCCACACCAGCTCGATGGTTACGTCGAGACGTGCATCCTTCGTTGCCGCCAGATGGTTCAACAGAAAAGTGAGGTGACCACATGACACAACGCCGCTATGCGCCGCTCTACGTAACGTTTGGACTTTCGATCCTGACAATCGTGGCGCTGTTCACTGTGAACGCTCGTTTTTTTCCGAATTTGGACTTGATGACGGCCATCTGGGCGTATATCGCTTTAGATATCGCCTTGATCGCCACATTGATTTGGGGCCTATTCTCGAAAGAGAAGATGGTACGCGTGTTCAGCCTCGTTGGGAATCTTGGGTTGATCGTGCCGCTATCGATTTGGATTTTTTTGTTGGTGCTCGCTAACGGGATTTCGGAAGCATGAGGGGTGATAAATCAAACGTGCCATTTTTGATGCGTCCTGTTCCGTTTTTCATCTTGCTCGCATTGTGCGGACCGCTCGCATTAGCGCTTGTCTTGATTTATTGGCGCGATTTGCCAGAAGATAGGCGCGGTCCCCATATGATTATGTCTATCTTGTTCTCACTCATGTTCATCTCAAAAATTCTTCCGAACGGTATTTTGCAAATCATCGTCTTCTCATTCACATACACACTTGTTTTATTTATCACCTACAGCATTTGGGGTCGAAAAAGAAAACGAGAAAAAGAATAGCCGTATAATCTGGAAAGTAGCCACACAAGCTGCTTTCTTTTTTTGTTCGCATTAGATAGAGAGAATAATATTTCCATTTCCAATTTGAAAATTTGGCATTGCACAACCTTTTTTTGTTTGTTATGCTTCTCAATGAAAACGACAATGATAATCATTATCAGTTAGAAAGCGTCAGTATCCATACATAGAGCAGAATCGTGAAACGGTTGCGGACTCACTGAGAAGGTCGTCATTCAAAAACAGATACACAGGGAGATGGAAAGAATGGGGAAATGGAAAGCAGCAGTCATGCTCACATCACTCGTCTTCACGCTAGCCGCATGCGGTAGCACGGATGAGACGAAAGACGCAGGAAGCGCGGAAGCGGAGACGGCACCGAAGACAGTTGAAATCACGGACGCACATGGAACAATCGATGTGCCTGTAAACCCGGAGAAGGTCGTCGCGCTCGACAACCGAACGTTCGAGACGCTCTCAGATTGGGAAATCGACTTGGTCGCCGCACCAATCGGATTAATTCCAGCGGACTTGCCTTATAAAAACGACAAAGACATCGTTGACGTCGGGATGCACAATGAACCGAACTTAGAAGCGATTGCCGGTGTGGATCCGGATGTCGTCATCGTCGGTCAACGATTCGCCGACTACTACGACGACATTAAAAAGTTGGTTCCGGAAGCGGCCGTCATCGATTTGAACATCGAGCTCCCGGAAGATGCGGGCACGCCAGGTGAAATCTTGGTCGAAGGCTTTGAGACAACGACGCGCTCACTCGGACAAATCTTTGAAAAAGAAACGGAAGCAGATGAGCTCATCGCGAGCTTCGAAGCATCGATTGAAAGTGTGAAAGAGGCATACGACAGTGAAGACACGGTCATGTCAGTCATCGTCTCAGGCGGAAATATCGGCTTCTCGGCACCGAACACAGGACGTGTCTTCGGACCGATGTATGACATCTTTGACTGGACACCAGCCCTCGAAGTAGCGAAAACGACAGGGGACCATCAAGGGGATGAGGTCTCGGTCGAAGCGATTGCCGAGAGTGACCCGGACTGGTTGTTCGTCCTCGACCGTGATGCGGCCATTTCAAGCATGGAAGACGCAGTGCCTGCAGCGGACGTGATCGATAACGCACCGGCGCTCCAAAAAACGAAAGCCGTGACAGACGAAAAAATCGTATATGCGCCGAACGATACGTACATCAACGAATCGATTCAAACTTATTCTGAACTATTCAACGATATCGCAGCCGCGCTTTCGAAATAAGGGAGTCACGTTGTGCAAAAACCAATGACAGCAAGGGTTGAGACATTGTCTCAGCCCTCCTTTTCTAACATATGGACGAAGTCCTTTATCGTAGCAATGTTCGTGGTGTTCATATTGGCGGGCCTTTCGCTCGTGACCGGCGTCTATGACATTCGTCAAGAAGGCGGGTCGGACATGTTTTGGATCACCCGCGTCCCGCGCACGGTCGCCATTATGTTGACCGGTGCCGCCATGGCGATGTCGGGGCTAGTCATGCAACTGATCACACAGAACCGTCTCGTCGAACCGACGACGACAGGTACACTCGAATGGGCGGGGCTCGGCCTGCTCGCTGTGTATCTGCTCGTCCCGGCTCCGACGCTCATGATGCGGATGACGGGGGCAATCGTCTTTTCATTCATCGGAACGATGGTCTTCTTCTGGTTTCTGCGTTCGGTCAAACTCCGCTCGTCGTTGATTGTCCCGATTATCGGACTCATGCTCGGGGCGGTCGTCTCGGCCGTATCGACGTTTCTCGGTCTATTCTTTCAAGCCAGCCAGACGATCGAAGGTTGGTTCGTCGGGTCGTTCGCATCGGTGCAGGTCGGACGGTATGAATATCTGTGGCTCATCATCCTCGTCACGTTCTTCATCTTCATCCTCGCGAACCGCTTGACGCTCGCTGGACTCGGAGAAGACATCGCGACGAGCCTCGGCGTCAACTACAGCCGTTTGATTTTGATTGCGACGGGATTGATCGCGCTCGCGGTCGGGGTCGTGGCGACGGTCATCGGCAATCTGCCGTTTCTCGGGCTGATCGTCCCGAACATCGTCTCGATGTTTCGCGGGGATGACCTCCGCAGCAACTTGCCGTGGGTATGCGTCATTGGGATGGGAACGGTCCTCGTCAGCGATTTGATTTCGCGGACGATCATCATGCCGTTTGAATTGCCGGTATCGCTCATTCTCGGTACGGTCGGGTCAATCGTATTTATCGTAATTCTCTTGAGACAGCGGAAGACGGGAGGGGTACGATGAGCACACTTATTGAAAATAAGACGAAGCATCGGGAAGCATACGATGTTGATGGTCGGTCCGTGCATACAGACGATCGGTGTGCGACGGCGTTTCGTTCCAAACGAGAACAGTGCAGCTATTGGTTGTTCCTGGCCTTCTTCATTGTCGGGGGATTGCTCTGTGCGTTGGGGTTGCTCGTCTATAACAATCCGGTCCCGTTTGATTCACCGTCGTTCATCCCGGTCGTCGAACGTCGGGTCGTCGCCGTCATCACGATGGCGATTGCCGCGCTCTGTCAGAGTTTGGCGACGGTCGCGTTTCATTCGGTGACGAACAACCGCATTATCACACCCTCGTTGCTCGGGTTCGACGCGCTCTACTCGACGATTCAGACGAGCATGATCTTCTTCTTCGGTGCAGGGGCATTAATCGGTTTTTCGGGAACCGGTGCCTTTTTGACCCAAGTTGGCCTCATGGTGCTCATGAGTCTGCTCTTGTACGGCTGGCTCTTGTCCGGGAAATACGGAAACCTGCAACTGATGCTTCTCGTCGGGATTATCATCGGGACGGGATTGAATTCGGTGTCCTCGTTCATGCGACGCATGCTCGCGCCATCCGAGTTCGACGTCCTGCAGGCCCGTCTGTTCGGTTCGGTCATGCATGCCGATGCCGCCTACTTCCCGATTGTTATCCCGATCGTGATTGTCGTCGGAATCTTGTTGTATAGCTTCTCCAATCGCTTGAACGTCGTCGCACTCGGGAAAGACGTGGCGACATCGTTCGGGGTGAACCATCGCCGGAGCGTCATCTTTACGCTCGTCTTAATCTCGCTTCTCATGTCGGTATCGACGGCGCTGATTGGACCGTTGACGTTCTTTGGATTCTTGGTGGCGACGCTCAGCTATCAAGTCGCGGCGACATACGATCATAAATACGTGTTTCCGATGGCGTTCGCGCTTGGCTTCTTCGTTCTGACGAGCGCGTATTTCTTTATGTATCACATTCTCAATACACCGAGTGTCGTGTCCGTCATCATTGAACTGTTCGGCGGCATGGTTTTCTTAGCACTGATTATAACAAAATCAAACGAGAATTCTCTCTCCTCTAAGCGTCCAAGGCGCAGTCTAGCGTAGGTAGGAG
This sequence comes from Exiguobacterium sp. s40, assembly GCF_018617905.1. NCBI lineage: Bacteria > Bacillati > Bacillota > Bacilli > Caryophanales > Exiguobacterium > Exiguobacterium sp. s40. The sequence goes on from NZ_JACSLC010000002.1 coordinate 37,877, forward strand.
ATGAATCGATTAGCCTTGAATCCTTCAGCCAACCTGTGACAGATATAACGAACGAAAGTTCGTATTTCTGTCAGATTTCCTCTCCTCCTCCGCGGGTATGAAATGAGGAAGACGCACATCACGATTTTCTGCCGAGGGGAGGGATAGACGTGCTGAAGGGCTACAAATACCGGCTCCATCCGACGGCTGCGCAAGCCGAATTCCTGATTCGAACGATCGGCTGCGCCCGGTTCGTCTACAACAAACTGCTCGAGGACCGCATCACCATCTACGAGGAGGCGAAGCTCGGAGACGGACCGAAGCGAAAACCGCCGACACCGGCCTCCTACAAACCGTTATTCCCGTTCCTGTGTGAGGCGGACAGCCTCGCGCTCGCCAACGCGAAGCTGCACCTCGACGCGGCGTTCGCGAGCTTCTTCGCCGGGACGGCCGGTTTCCCGGTGTTCAAGTCGAGACGGAAGGCGCGTGCCTCCTACACGACGAACAACCAGCACGGCACGATCCGCATCGAGGCGGGAAAAGTCCGTCTGCCGAAGGTCGGGTTCGTCCGCTTCACACAGCACCGAGGCTTCCAAGGAGAAATCCGGTCGGCGACCGTGTCGATGACGAAAACGGGCAAGTTCTTCGTGTCGCTCCTCGTCGAGCAGGACGACGAGCCATGGGTCCCGGCCGAGCACAAAATCGGGATCGACCTCGGCCTCGGACACTTCGCAGTCATGACGAACGACGAGCTTGTCACGGAGAAGGTCCCGAACCCGCGCAACCTGCGCGAGGCCGAGACGCGGCTCAAACGGGCGCAGCGTGCGCTCTCCCGCAAGAAGTCAGGCAGCAGGAACCGCGAGAAGGCCCGGCTCCTCCTCGCGAAGAAACACGAGAAGGTTGCCAATCGGCGCAACGACTTCCTCCACAAGCTGTCGCGACGCATCGTCGACGAGAACCAAGTCGTCGTGATCGAGACGCTGAAACCGATGGAGATGATGAAGGATTGTCGCCTGTCAAAATCAATCGGGGACGCCGCGTGGGGCGAGTTCGCCCGCCAGCTCGCCTACAAATGCAGGTTCTATGGACGCACGTTGATCCTTGTCGACCAATGGTTTGCCTCGACTCAAGTCTGTTCGGCCTGCGGCGAGAACGGCGGCAAGAAGGAGCTAGACATCCGCGAGTGGACATGCGCCGCGTGCTTCGCGCACCACGACCGTGACGTCAACGCGAGTCTCAACCTGTTGCATCTCGCTGACTGAAAAAAATCAGGGCAGGGACTGTCCGACGAGCTTGGTCAACAACCGTGGCTAACAAAAGCACGGTCTTCCCAAGAAGCTCCCACTCAAGTTGCGAAGCAAACAAGTGGTAAGTAGTTCACGGAAGAGGTCACTATGATTCAGTTTAGTTCACGAAAGAGGTCGCTATGATTCAATTAGAACAAGTACAAAAATCGTATTCGGATAATGTCCAAATCGGACCAATCAATCTCGACATCCCGAAGGCTGGGTTCACGTCGTTGATCGGACCGAACGGGGCTGGGAAATCGACGACGCTCATGATGATCGGCCGTTTGCTCGATTTAGACGCGGGTCAAATCCAAGTCGCCGGCATGGACGTGTCAAGCACGAAATCGAAAGACTTGGCGAAAATCGTCACGATTTTACGGCAAGAGAATCATTTCGTGACGCGTCTCACCGTCCGTCAGCTCGCGGGATTCGGACGTTTCCCATACTCGAAGGGGCGGTTGACGCAAGAGGACGAACGGATCATCTCGAAATATATCGACTTCCTCGATCTGACGTCGCTCGAGCATCGCTATCTCGATGAACTGTCGGGCGGGCAGCGCCAACGGGCGTACGTCGCGATGGTGCTCTGTCAGGAAACGGATTACGTGCTCCTCGACGAGCCGCTCAACAACCTCGATATCGCTCGCTCGGTCCAGATGATGGAATACTTGCGGCACGTCGCCGACGAGTTTGGACGGACGATTGTCACGGTGCTCCATGACATCAACTTCGCGGCGAAATATTCGGACCGCATCTGTGCGATGAAAGACGGGAACATCGCCGCCTTTGGTACGGTCGAAGAGATTATGGACGCAGACATCCTATCTGACATTTTTGAGACGAAACTGGAGATCATTCAAGGGCCGTATGGACCGATCGCAGTCTATTAAAGAAAGGACGGGATTCGATGCTGATTTACTGGACACCGATTCAACAAGTCGTAGAGGAAGCAAAAGACACTTACACGTTCAAGCTTGAGCTACCGGCTGGCTTCACATGGGAAGAAGGCGCGCACACGCACTTCGCGCTCGAGGGCTTCAATCAAGAAGATAGACCGAACCGGACGTTGATTCGTCATATGTCGATCTCGACGTTGCCGCATGAAGGTGCGATCGGCATCACGACCCGGGTCAAACCGGAATGTTCGACGTTCAAATCAATCTTGCGTGACATGAACATCGGGGACAAGGTCGCCATCTTCAAGACGCATTCGAACGTGCCATTGAAGCGGGAAGGGAAGAACGTCTATCTGTTATCGTGCGGGGTCGGCATTGCGACGTTCCGCCCGCTCGTACTCGCGTATTTGGCGAACGGGGAAGGTGTGCCGCACCTCCACTCGTTGAACGTCGACTCGTCGAAAGAATATTTGTTTAACGATGTGTTCGCGTCAACGAATGGATTCACGGCCGAGTTCGTCGACAATCGTCCGGACTATTACCAGCTGGTCGAGACGCTCGCCGCAGACAAAGACGGACTGTTTTACCTTGTCGGCAGCGATGACTTCTTGCATGAGACGATTGCCAAATTGCGTCAAAATGGCGTGACGCCGGACCAAATCATGCTCGACAAACATGACTTCCAAATGGAAGATTTCTTGAAGGCCTGACGCTCAGACCGAGGACGTGTTCCTCGGTCTTTTTGCATGGCACAAGTCGACGAAGCGCTTGAACACGTCACGTCCGTTTGGCGTTCCAATCGATTCGGGATGGAACTGGACACCATATGTCGGGTGCTCGGGATGTTCGAGCGCCATGATGACCTCGTCATGCGTGCGAGCGGTCACGACGAGGTCTGTCTCCAAGACGACGAGCGAATGGTAGCGCATGACCTCACTCGGACTCCCGTCGAACAAGACGCCCGGGGTCGTCTCGATCACGGACGTCTTCCCATGCATGACCTGTTCGGCCCGACCGACCGTGCCACCGAACGCCTCGGCGATGACTTGATGTCCGAGACAGACGCCAAGGATGGGGATGGTGCTGGACAAGGTGCGGACGACATCGAGCGAGACACCGGCATCCAGCGGGCCACCTGGACCCGGAGAGATGATAATTCCAGCCGGATTGAGGTCGCGAATCGCGTCGATTGTCAGTTCGTCATTGCGGACGACCAAGATGTCGCTGAACCGGGCGACATCTTGATACACGTTATACGTGAACGAGTCGTAGTTATCGATGAGTAGAATCATGCGAACACCTCCAAGAGTGATTTGGCTTTATGCAACGTCTCTTCATATTCTGACACCGGGTCCGAGTCGTAGACGATGCCGGCACCGGCTTGGACATAGGCCGTGTCACCTTGAACGACCATCGTCCGAATGGCGAGGGCGAAATCATAGCCGCCCCGGACGTCGAGATAGCCGACGGCCCCGGCATATACTTCGCGCTTCACCGTTTCCAATTCGTCAATCAGCTGCATCGCTCGAATCTTTGGGGCGCCCGAGACGGTACCGGCCGGGAGACAGGCCCGCAGCGCGTCAATCGGATTCAAGTCGTCGCGCAGTTCACCTTCGACCTCGGAGACGAGATGCATGACGTTTTTGAAGTGCTCGATTTCCATCTGTTTCGGAATCGTGACCGAGCCGACTTTGGCGACCCGGCCGATGTCGTTGCGACCGAGGTCGAGGAGCATCCGGTGCTCGGCGAGTTCTTTCTCGTCTTGAATCAGATCAGCAGCGTGACGCACGTCTTCTTCGATTGTCTTGCCACGGGGGCGGGTGCCGGCGATCGGGTTCGTCGAGACGCGATTTCCCTCGACGCGAACGAGACTCTCCGGGGACGCCCCGAGGATGATCGCCTCGCCGAGATCGATATAGAATAAGTACGGACTCGGGTTCTGTTTCCGGAGCGTTCGGTAGAAGTGGAACGGATCGCCGGTGAACGTCGCGTCGATGCGTTGGGACAAGACGAGTTGGAACACTTCACCGGCGAGGATGGCTTCTTTCGCCTTTAAGACGCGTTCAACGAACTCATCTTTGCCGGTCAACACGCGTTCACTCGTACGGACGACGGGTGCGAGTTCGTGTGTCTTCGCCGTCTCGAGCGACCGTTTGGCGTGGTGGAGTCGCTTCTCAGCATCATCATTTCCAGTGTCAATCACGATGACCTGCTCTTCGACGTGATCATAGAGAACGACCGTCTCATATCGTTGGAACAAGGCGTCCGGCAAACCACGCGTCTCACTCGGGGTATTCGGAATCGGCTCGTAAACCCGCTGCATGTCATAGCCGATATAGCCGACGGCACCGCCGATGAACGGATAGGGGGCGTCCGGTGTGTCTCGCGCAACCAGTTCCGATAACAAGGCGAGGGGGTCGTCCGTATGCATCGTGCCGGATGCGTCGGTCACTTCGTTGCCGTTGGCGCGAATCGTCTCGACCGGGTTCGAAGCGATAATCGAGTAGCGGCCGTGCTTGCCTTCGGCGCGGCTCTCGAGCAACACTTTCCGTTCGCCTGTTAATCGATGAAAAATGGCCACCGGTGTCAGTTCGTCGCCATTGATGATGAGTTGTTTCATATCGATAACCTCCTTATAATTTGAGAGAAAAGGGGAAACTATGGTGCACATCTTAAAACCGAATCAGTTCTCAGGAGATGCGCTCACTGAGCACATCGAGCTAGAAGAAGAATTAAGTCCGTTTCTCGATCAATCGGATGAGTTGAATCAAGCGTATTTCGATGCCGTGATACGAAAAGCGAAGGGGTTGTTCGACACCTTGTTTCCGAACGGTGAGGGCTTCACGCTCGTGTATCATGTTTATGGTGATCACCCGGGCAACACCGGTATGTTTCGATTGATTCGCGACAAATCGCTCCGCTTTCAGACAGCGTTGATTCGTTCCGAAGAAGAGGAGGAGACGCTCTGGACGTATATCGTGCCGATTGCTGATCGAGACCAGATCAGGATGTCTCGTTTGTTGGAGGCGATTTGTCACCAAGACTTTCAAGCATTGAGACCACAACTGCGTGGCTGGGCCATGTCGTATCCTGCCGTTCAGTTCATTCATCAGGAAGCAGGACATATACTATTTGTTTATGATGACCGTGGTGCCTATATCCGCGGGACATCACCCGAACACCTCCAAGCAATCAAACAAAAAATCTCCCCGCCCCTCATGCCCGATCGGACATGAAGGACGAGGAGATTTCCCCGTGTTGCCACCTTCGTTGAGAGACTTCGCGCCTCCCCTCTCATCGCGAACCATCATTCGCTGTCCTCGGTAACGGGAGGACCCGTCAGAGCCTACGTATCGGTCTGAACGCTCAAAAGCCCATTCACGTGAGACACGTCACCGGTTCGCATCGACCACCGGCTTTCTGGAGACGTATCTTCACGCTACTCTTCTTTCTCGTCGCGAGTTCGTATGAATGTTATCGTTACTTTAACGGGATGAAGCAAGAATGTCAAGATGCGAACTTAAAGTGATTTGTAGCCTAGGAAATACGGACGCCATTGCGGGTCATGGATTGAGTTGATTTGCAACGTTTCACCACCGGCGTGAATAAAGAACTCATTACTGAGCATGATTCCGATGTGTGATGGGCCGTTCCGATATGTGCCCGCGAAGAAAATTATATCGCCCCGTTTACCACTTGTGAAACTTGTTCTCCGTTGTTTGAAATGGTTCCCGTACCAGTATCCCGACACATTGGCACGACCGCCAATCTTCCCAGCCTGATTCGCAGCATAGTGTATGAGTCCTGAACAATCAAAGCCGCCGTTTCGAGGTGATTGCGAACCCCATGTGTAAGGCGTCCCTAACTGGTTGACAGCTGCTGCGATGAATCGCTCTTTTTGTGAATTGCCACGCTTAATTGTAAGAGGGTCTTGTTTGACCCGGATGGTTGTTGTTTTTACGTATACCGGACGCCAATCGTATTGAATCAAGTAAGAGTCTCCACTTTTTCCGCGAGGGTAGACCCGAATATTTGCATCGAGGTATCCGATAGGTGTTTTGTCGTTCGCGTTCGCATAGAATGCGGTACGTTTAGTTGTGGCGTAATGTAACGCTGGCTTCACACGTTGCACCTTGATTGATTTTGGTTTGGTCTGAGCAATGTAAGGATTTAATACGTAGACTTTCTTTCCAGAAGGAAGCTTCGCATACCAAAAGTCGTCATCGATTGACCGGAGGCCAATTAATTTTGTCCCTCGCTTCAGCGTGCCGGCAGGTTTCGTATACGTGACATCGGTATGAAAGTACGGTGTGTCGTTCAATTGAACATAAAAGACGGTGCCTGCTTTCAGTTTGGCTGTCGGTTTGTTCAATGTTAAATAGTTCGTCGCGATGTAGCGATACGAGCCGCCTACGAGAATACGCGAATAGTACCCTGATGTCCCGAACGTCTCGACGACTTGTCCACGCTTCAGGCGCGTGACACGTGTTGACGTCGATGGCGCCGAATAGATACTTACATGATTGTAGCGGACGTATTGTTTCCCCGTTGAATCATAAAGCGGTGGTTTTTTCGTGCCGGTCATGTTTGTAGAAACGAAGTAATAGTTTCCGTTTACGAGAACACGTGTGAATGCACCAGATGTCCCGTAGACGTGTACATATTGGCCGCGCTTAAATGACAATGTCGTTTTCGATTGAGTTGTAGCTTTTGAATAAAGAGGCGTATTCTTTAACATGTACCGCTTTCCGGTTGATAAATAGGGCGGAAGTTTTGATCCGAGCAATTTTGTCTCGACAAAGAAAAACTGCTTATTTACGTAAACACGGGTAAAGCGGCCTTGCGTCCCGTAGACGTTGATTTGTTGTGATCGTTTCAGTGAGCCAACGATTTCTTTTTTATCGACATCCCGGTAAATTGGAGCGTTTTGTTGGGCAAAGCGAGAGCCGGATTTGCCATATGAAGGCATTTGATTCGCAAGTGAAGTACTATTGACAAAAACAAAACGTCTATTTACAAGAACTCGAGTATATTTCCCTTCGATCCCATAGACGTGAAGCAGTTGTCCCCTTGGAAGTGTTCCTAACTTTGTTATGCCTAAATCTTGATAGTAGACTGAAGTCGTCAGCGCGTAGACTTGCCCGGTTTTGACAGGCTGTTCACTGACATCGCTGATTCGGATGAAGCCGTATCGATCGCCTTGCTGGACTCTTAAAAATCCATCCATGATGCCATACCCGACTAGTGATTGACCCATCGTCGTTTTGCTCGATACTTCTCCATTTGGTGATGCGTAAACGATTACCTTTCCTTTGGTATAATAGGGTTTAGGTTGAATCGGAGTGGTGGATACAGCCGAACGCTCGATCCATGTACCTTCCGCTGTGAGAAGAAGCGGCTGGGCGTCTATATCGAACCCGTGAACGACGGCTCCAAACGCTAACGAGGTGACGCTCTCACCCTTGTCGTTTTTGGTAGTTGTCTCATTAGTCAGATACATGGCGGAAGCATGACGAATGTCACTGTTCCGAACGTAGCCTTCGATGTCGTCTGTCTTGATTTTTGAGTGGGTATCAGTCGACGTCTCGAGCAAGACAATCTGATGGCGCTCTGTTAGTTGTAGTTCAGATGTTTCTTGTTGGTCGGTAAAAATCGTCGTTCCAGCCAATAGAAGAACTTTCGTTTGTTCTGCATGTGCAGGGGAAATAGTAATTAATAAAACCATGAATAATAAACTAAGGACTCGTTTCACTGTGTACACCTCTGTTATGGAATAAGATTTGGAAATGCATTCTTTATTAGTATAGCTAGTCGAAGCAATTAATTGATTTGATTTTTAATGAGGAGGCAAATTGATTTTTAAATCATTTCAGATGTGTATTATGTCGGACGTTTGAGGTGTATGGTATGATACGCGAGGAAAGGAAGATGCATTTATGGAAACAATTACTATGAAACAAATTTCCGATAGTCGTTCAACTCATCAAATCAATGGTGATATGAAAGCATTAGAGGTAATGATGCATGATTCGTTCCGCTATGTTGATTCGAGTGGGCGTCAGTTTGATAAAGAAACGTTTTTAGATCAGTTTGTTAATCCTGAATCGATTCAATGGATTGCTCAAGAAACTGTCACGTTTAATGAGACGATAAAAGGCGAACTGGCTATCGTCCACGTGTTGTTAGAAGAACGTTTTATCCTTGGGACGAACGCGTACGAAGGGCGCTTTTGGGCATTGCATCTTTATATAAGAGAGGGCGATACGTGGCTGTGGCAAGGTGGTCAAGCGACGATGATTAACGAAAACTAGCATCCACATGTGTTGAATGAAAAACATCTTATTTTCAGAGAGAATATTTTCCCTGGAATTAGATGTTTTTTTTAGGTGTGGTTTTCTATATAATTAGTGTATGACTACTGAAAAGGTTAGTCCCAATACGTAAACGAAATTAAAGGGGGTCTTATTTTGCTTGAAACAATTAAGAATGCGCTAGGTGTGTGGTGGGACATGGTATTACTTTTAGTTGGAGCTGGATTGCCATTTGTTTATGATGGCTTAAAACAATATTGGAGATCTAGAAATCAAAAACTAGCAATCAAATCTATTGGGCAATCAACAAAATTAAACATTGATACCATTCAATCGGCTGATCCGGAATATAAAAATTCAGATTTACAATTACAACTTACAGATCATTCTTTTTACCTAGCGTTTCCTGATCATAAAATCGATCAAATCAATACACAATATGAGAACTTTAATTTTCATAAAGTAACCTATTTTTCTAAACAAGGCACTGATAATACGGATTTATCTGAACTATTTCCATCTGAACTGAGAGAGTATGTGGTTCCTCTGATTGAGAAATATCGGGAGTCAATCGCGGACGATTTTATTCATCGAAGGAATGGTTTTCATTTTAACGGCAACAAGTTAGGTGTGTATCAAATTCGAGAAGAGTTTGGTGTAGGACAAAATGAAAACAATGCGATACATATTTTTTTATATCATACAGATTACTATACACATCGCATCATGAAAGCAGTGTATAAAGAATTAGTAGAGAAAGAAATCTATTTCACAAAAGAGCGTTCCTTTGACGCTCAAGAATTAAGGAACCTTAGACCGTTTCTAACTTCAATTGGAGTAAATGTTATTTTAATAATGGATGATGGACAAAGTGTCGTCTTATCGCAACGATCTCACCGAAGTGCGCATGGGGAAAATGCAGAGAAATATAATTCAACTGCCATGGAAGGCATTACGCTCCACGATCGAGTAGGTGAAAAAGATCTTATACATGTGAGTAATGTAATTGACAGGGCCATAGAAGAGGAAATTGGGATTCAACACACTAGAAACAAGAAGCGAATCTATGATGTATTTTTAGAGAAGAATTATTTCGAGATAGGGATAACGGCATCTGTAGAACTTGAAGAATCATTTGAAGAAACCATCAAACATGTATATTCAAAAGACCGTGCACTTGAAATTAAGCAATTAGTTCCTGTTCATTATAGTCAGAGTGAGTTAAATAAATTCGTCTCGACCAATGATTTTATGCAGCAGGGCTTGTACACGTTAAAGATGGTCGCCGCGCGAAAAAATATTGTTATTAAGAATTAAATATGTATGTCTGCATAAAAAGAGAGCTTAGTATTACTCGATACCGAGTATACTAAGCTCTCTTTTAAAATCTTAAAAAGTTACTTTCCATGTGTTGAAAATACTAAGAATCAATTGTCTACGTTTTCTAAATAAGATTTCATCAATTCAGTGATTTGGTCACTGATTTCCGGATCTTTTAGTGCAAATGCCAACGTGGTTTCGACATAACCAAGTTTTTCACCCACATCAAATCGATCACCTTCTAAATCGTAAGCAAATACTCTCTGAATCGAGTTCAATTTTTCAATTGCATCGGTTAATTGAATTTCCCCACCTGCACCCAGTTCTTGTTTTTCAAGAAAATCAAAAATTTCAGGAGTCAATACATAGCGACCTATAATAGCTTTGTTTGAAGGGGCAGTTCCTGGAGCAGGTTTTTCAACGAAACGTTTTACTTGATATAATCGACCTTCGTTAAACAGAGGATCGATTATGCCATAGCGATGAGTTTCTGAATCAGGAACTTCTTGTACACCGATAACTGAAGAATAGATTTTCTCGTATTCATTAATTAATTGGCTTAATCCTGGCTTTTCAGAAACAAAAATGTCGTCTCCTAATAAGACTGCGAACGGTTCGTCACCAATGAAATGACGTGCGCTCCAAATAGCATGTCCTAGTCCTTTAGGTTCTTTCTGACGAATATAGTGGATTTCAGCCATGTTTGTAGACGCATTGACAAGCTCCAGCAATTCATGCTTTTGCTTCGCTTCAAGGTTTTGTTCAAGTTCAGGAGCTCTATCAAAGTGATCTTCGATTGCCCGTTTGTTGCGACCAGAGACGATAATGATTTGTTCGATTCCTGAGGCGACCGCTTCTTCCACGATATATTGAATTGTTGGTTTTGTTAAGATGGGAAGCATCTCTTTTGGTAAGGCTTTTGTGGCAGGTAAAAACCTAGTTCCTAATCCTGCTGCAGGGATGATTGCTTTTGTTATTTTTTTCTTGTTCATTTTTTAGTCCTCCTTGTGTGATAACTTAACTGGTTATCATAGTTTACCATAGGTTTAAGTTGTCGAATATTTAATAAGAATTTCAGGTATTTATAAAAATTGCTCTATGAAAAATGTAAAAGTCATTACTAATGATGCTCGAGCTAAATGTAATACCTATACGTATTATACAGTGATTTAATTTTAAGAGTATTTACGCTTGTTTATATTTATATGATGATTTTTTATTGAATTGTAATATTAGGAAAGGGAAAGGGAAAGTAATGTTATTATTGTTGATATATATATATTCAAAAGCGAAAAAGGAGAAAAAGTATTGGTCAAAGAATGGAATTTTTTAAGAGCAATTGCATGTTTAAGTATAGTCTTTTTACACAGTACTACAAATGTCGGGAGGTCGATTGGCTATAGTGAGATAGCTGACTTACATTTTTTTCGTATTTTATTGTGTAAGGCAACTCCAACATTTATTGTGCTTTCAGAGATAGTACTTGCCAACAAATATTCGAATTCAATACCAAACGAGTTTTTAAGAAGAGGATTAAATGGATTTTAGGTCCTTTCGTCTCCTTTGCCTTGATTGACGCACTCGTTGTAAATTATATAAGTTCAAATCCAGTAGATGTGTTTGAAAAGTTTTCTAGAAATCTTGAAGGGCATTATTTAGGATATTTTTTATTAGGAATTTTTCAATTTTATATTTTGCATTATGTTGTAGTGAAATATCGAATTAAACTTGAGAAGTGGATTTTTTTAAGTGTTTTAATTATGTTCTGCTCACTTTGGTTGTTGAAAGAGGATTTAAATTTGTTTGAAGACTCTTTAAATATTCAGATGATTAGTTTTCCAACTTGGATTGGATATTTTACGGTAGCATTTCTTTTAGGCAAGCACTACGATCAGTTGAAACCCTATTTAATTAAATATAAAAGTTTAGTAATGGTGGGCTTATTTTTCTCAGTAATGTTAATATTCGCTTCATATCAAGCGGGATACACGGACGTTTCTTCGAGAAGGCTAGATATGTTCCCGTTGACTATATTTATGACACTTGCTATTTTAAGTATCGGATCATCAGTATCTAACTTTAAGCTTGTAGATTATATAAGTAATTATTCGTTTGGTATATTCTTGTTACACTGGCAAGTCCAAAGGATAATTGCACCGATAATCGAAGCAAACACCACTTTATCTGCTATAACTTTTATTATTGTATTATTTGTAACTTCGATTATTATATCAATGTTAATTGTAAAGTTACTTTCTTTAGTACCGGGCAGTAGCTATGTTATTGGGAAGTTAAGATCTGTTCCTAAAGTTCTGAAAAAAGAATCAGATTTACCAGTAAAAAATGTAGGCTAATGGTCTTTTGATTTTATGGGTAATCAAATATTCTATGGTTCTGACAGTTAAATTTGTGAAAATGACTTTTAAACTAATTTTTCACATAAAAAGTTTTTTTGTAATATATTTAGATGAAACGGTTATTGATAGCAAAGAGTGCGCAATAAATGTGGTTTGTTCCCTATCGACTAGACAAGATAAACAATAAAGACCGACCTAGGCGGGTGGAGTCCTGAATTCGAAAGGACTCAAGCCGCCTGAATGTTTAGGAAACGTTCGGTGATATGAAATTGTGAAGGGTGGGTAGGTTACAAATGACCTGAGCTCCGTAAAATGGACAGTTTAATAAAAAGCCCGTACGTCCTATACGGCAATCAGATGGCGAGGATATAGTCCCCGACCATTTCTCGGACCTGCTCGATCGATCCACACGATTGCTTGGTGACATGGACTAGACCAGTCCAAGGCTGCGAACGAGTTGTTGGTAGTCCTGAAGTTGTATAGTGGAAGCCTTGATCAGAATGGATCATTGCCTCGGAATCTAGATTTCCTTGGAGGTGATTTCCTTTCTATCTTATGAAAGACGAAGTCCATGTGAAGGCTTGCGGATAGCTTGTGCGCCACGATTTCACATAGTGGACGGACGAGGTTCTTCAGCTGTGCGGATGATGGTGTTGATGGCCTGATATTTCGCTGCTGGTGTCAGTTAGTGTGTTTCGTTTGCCCTTCTAACTTCTCTAGTTAAAAAAGCTCATTCTCTGCCGCCAGGTATTTGATCCGTGCCTCTGCCTTCGCTAACCGTTTCTCCATCGACTCGTCTTTTTTAGGACGTCCACTACCCGGAGTCTTTCCACGTTTGTCGTTCGGGAGACCCTCTTCTCCATCTTTTCGATATGTTTCGCCATCGTTTCAATGCTGCCTTCGCCTTGCTGTTGCAGATCAACGCCAGGTCGAATCCTACAGCCGTGAAAATCTGTTGGGATCTCTTGCCATCCATGTTTTCAAGCACGTCCTTTACTTTAAATTCACCCGTATATTGAATCGAGCGTTCTGAAACCGATGCGACGTTGGGATTCGACTCAAGCTGATCAATTTGATGGATATTGAAGATGATTTTACTCATGGTTGTTTCTCTCGTCTGAATGAATAGGTTCATCACAGTGATTCGTACACATGCGAAAAACCCTGAATGTGAACTGCCCCATAAAAGTTGGACATAAAAATCCAACTTTAGACTGACCTAGCGAAATGAGACACTAATAAACACACCTAATTAGGCTGCCATCCCACCGTATTTTATCGGTGTGAGGTAGCCTAATTTTTCTTGGATACGTCTTCGTTGTAGTAGGTCAAGTAATGGTTCACCCGTTCATGCACTTCCTGGTCGCTTAACGAGTTGAACTTGACGTACTGGAAGCCCTCAGACTTCAAGTTCGAATGGAATAATTCGATCACCGCATTGTCCCAACAGTTGCCTCTTCGAGACATGCTGCTCGTCAGATGGCTCCTCTTAACGAAATCTTGAAAGGCATATGAGGTATAGACACTTCCTTGGTCCGAATGGATGATGGATTGTCAACACTTAACTAGACATTTTTTAAGAGGTCTCTTTTTTTATATTCTTTCGGTGTCAGGTAACCTAATGTCCCATGGATTCTGATGTGATTGGACCAAATGTATGTAATCACTTAATTCACGGTCGAGAACTGTCAGATTCGGGAAAGTCTGCTTCTTGCGAACTCGATTTTGAGGACCTTGTACGTTGCCTCTGACACTGCGTTGTCGTAAGACAGCCCTTGTCACTGAGCGAACGACGGATCCCGAAGCTGCGCAACGTGTCGCTCACGAGTTTGTTGTTGAACTCGCTCCCACGGTCGGTGTGAAACATGCCACCCGACGGAGATCAGCTGGAATTGTTGCGATCGCCCGGGCCACCAGGTCCGCATCCTTGCGTTCGCCGACGCTATGTCCGATGATTTCCTGATTGAACAGGTCGACAAATACACATACATAGTTCCATTTGTTTTGGACCCTGACGTACGTCAAATCACTCACGATGACCGACAGTTCCTTTTCCTGACGGGACTCACGATTCAGCTCGTTTTTCACCGTGGACTCGTTAGGATTGCTTCGTTTCGGTTTGAATTGTGCGACGATGTAGGAGGACACGAGTCCCTGCTCATTCATGATGCGTCCGATGCGTCGGCGTGAGACACGCTTCCCTAGACGCTGTAGCTCGACTTTGATCTTGCGCATCCCATAATTGTCACGACTGCGACGGAAGATCTCGATGACATCACCGGTCACGTCGTCGACCGCCGGTCGCCTCTTGGATTCGTAGTAGAAGGTACTTCTTGACAGTTTCAGGACTTTACACATTGCTGATACCGAGTATTTGTGCATATTGTTCTTGATGACAGTTACTTTCGTCCTATGATCAGCGTGGCTTGCTTTAAAATGTCATTCTCCATCTCGAGTTGCCTCACTTGCTTGCGCAGGTCACGGAGTTCACGGGCCTCGTCGCTCAGGTTGTCCTCTGCCTTGAACGAACCGGTCGCACGGCTCTGGTTGATCCAACGTCCCAGTGTTGATGGTGTCAAATCGTACTCGCGAACGATATCGATCCTCGGCTTCCCGTTAAGATAGAGCTGGACGACTTGTTCTTTGAATTCATCTGTGTAAACGCGGGGCGCTCTCTTTGTCATGTTTGATGTTCTCCTCATGTTCATAATTTGTTTCAGTCTAATCGACCTCTTCATTTATGTCCAATTGAGTGTAGCCCATCCAATATCGGTCCTACAAGGGAGAGGTCGGAACGATCGCACCGAATCTCCTCGGACGAGATTTCCAGGCCACAGGCCTAAACCAGAAGTGGGTGACCGATGTCACCGAGTTCCATCTTTTCGGGGAGAAACTCTATCTCTCACTGATGATGGACCTGGCAAACATGGAAATCATTGCCTATTCGATGTCCGATAAGCCTAGGTATCCCTTCATCAGCGAGATGTTGGACCAAGCCATCACAAGACTCGACAGTGATAGAAGTCCAATCCTCCATTCTGACTAGGGTTGGTAATATCAATTCCGGGCGTTCACGGCCAAGCTACACGAACACGGCATCACCCAAAGTATGTCCCGAAAGGGCAACTGCCTCGACAACGCGGCCATCGAGAGCTTCTTCGCCGTGCTCAAGTCCGAGCTCCTTTATCTCAGGAAGTTTAAGGACATGCCTCATTTCAAACAGGAGCTCGTGCGCTACATCGAGTATTACAATCATCGTCGCATCAAGAAACGACTAAAAAACCTGAGCCCGGTTGAATACCGGACGCAGGTTCTAAAAGTCGCCTAACAAAATTATTTAGTGTCTAATTTTTTTGGTTCAGTTCAAATGGAACACTTTTTACAAGCATCTATCATTCGGGATTCAGTTCAAAACGGTAATTGTAGTTTCCTTTAATTTCAACAATGGGTAGAGAATAGCTCTTCTTCAATTTTAATAAAGCAAGTCGATTTTAATTATGAACGTAAGAATTTAAAATTCATAAAAATAACAAGCTATAAGTAGCGCTTAAAATTTTAATTCTCAATAGTTTGAGCTCAATTCGGCCATGAGTTGAACGTTTAATTGTTTTAATCTGTTTGATGATGGATATAAATATTTCGAATCGCATCGATGCTAACCCGCAAATAGGTTACAGAGGTGATAGTGAGGCTTCGTTTTCCTATTCATCACCGTGACCGTGAGTTTGCGGAAGATACGCAAGTCGAGCATCAAGTCTCCAAGGTCTTGATGTGCAGACCGCGTATAAAAACGCAGAATCATCATTTTTTGGCAAAAACATCATGTCGTAATGACGGGGAAGGGGTATCATCATGGCTGTTGTCATCACGTCTAGCGAGGCGTCGGAGGACGTCAGCTGAAAAAGCTTGTCGAGAAAGATTAGCTAGTAGGGGGGAGTTCGGCCATATCGTGGGCGCCGGGTCCTATTCAAGCCGGGGCAACTGAAGCAGATCATCTACCCTTCAAGAAGAAAAAACAGGTTAAAAGCATTGAAAAAGGGCGATTGTATCGACAGGAACCGGTCTAATCGCCTATTTTCATTTCACGCTCGGATAGAGTGGAGGTTTTTAGTACCTTCGATTGACAGACGGATTTTTTGAATTTTAACTTTCTACAAATTAGAGAGAAAATGCCCCTAAGATTTTATTTTTTGTTTTCAAGAGTTATAGAAAGAAATTATTGCATATTCATTTTTAATCTAAGAAAAATCGTTTTCGAATTACTTCTACAATTTTAACAGAAGCATCCCCATCCCCGAACGGGTTAGAGGCACGTGACATTTGATTATAGGCTTTTTGATTAGTTAATAGATGCCTCGTTTCTTCAACAATATGAATTTGATCCCACCCTACTAATTTTAAAGTGCCGGCGTCAACGCCTTCAGAACGTTCTGTTGTTTCTCTTAAAACTAGAACGGGTTTCCCTAAAGATGGGGCTTCTTCTTGGATACCTCCAGAGTCAGTAAGAATGATATGAGCCCGAGCTATAAAATTATGAAAGCTAAGAACGTCTAAAGGTGGAATCAAATGTATTCTTTCTACATCAGATAATAAGGCAGAAGATAGTTCCTTAATATACGGATTCATATGGACGGGAAATACGACTTCTATATCTTTATGTGTGTCAACAATTTGTTTAATAGCCATAAAAATATTCTGCATGGGTTCACCGAGGTTTTCACGACGATGGGTAGTAAGTAGAATCATTTTATTTTTTTTGCTTGCAATTTGATTGAGTAAATCATTTTGAAAGTCAGAGGAAACTGTTGTTTTTAGTGCATCAATCGCAGTATTTCCAGTTACAAATATTGTATCTAAAGGTTTGTTTTCCTTTAAAAGATTGCTTTTTGCTCTATTGGTTGGTGCAAAATGAAGATCTACTAAACAGCCTGTGAGCTGACGGTTCATTTCCTCAGGGAACGGTGAAAATTTATTGTTTGTTCGTAACCCAGCTTCAACATGGCCGATAGGAATCTGGTTATAGAAACCAACCAGTGATGAAACAAACGTTGTCGTTGTGTCACCATGAACTAAGATTAATTGAGGTTTTTCTTTCTTAATTATATTGTCTAATCCATTCACAACGCGTGCTGTAATTTCGCTCAGGGTCTGATTTTCTTTCATAATATTCAAGTCATAGTCAGGAGAAATACTGAATAATTCTAGTACTTGATCCAGCATTTCACGGTGTTGAGCCGTAACTACAACAATTGTTTGGATATCCTTATACTTCTTTAATTCGTTAATGAGCGGCGCCATTTTTATTGCTTCTGGACGTGTTCCGAAAACAGTCATGACTTTGAACATAGTTAGTTCTCCTCTTCATTATGTTTAAGTTGTTCTTTAATGGCTGAAGTTGATATTCCTGTGGTTCTGGGTAAATATACGACTTCGCAGTGAGGTTTCAAGAAATCAAATTCTCCCTCCCAATCATTACCCATCACAAAAATTGAAATATCATGTTCTTGAACATCTGTCACTTTTTGATTCCAGTCATTTTCAGGAATCACTTCGTCGACATAGCGAATCGCTTCTAGAATTAGTTTTCTGTTTTCGTAATTATGAAAAGCTTGTTTGTGTTTTATTGCATTAAACTCGTCTGTAGAGACAGCCACAATTAAATAATCTCCTAAAGATTTTGCTCTTTTTAATAAGTTAATGTGGCCCCAGTGCAATAAATCGAACGTACCATAAGTAATGACTTTCTTCATAATTGAATTCCACCTTTTTTTATTGTGATAATAGCATTCAGTAAAGAAATATAATATATACTTTTAACATTGTTTATAAATTGTTACCTCAATGTATGTTGCGAAAAAAATAGAAGTGGTATAATCTAATCTGTGCTTTTAATATATCACTGCTCAATAAATATGAATAATTATTTGGAAGGAAGTTCCCTATGTTAAATGGTGTTAGTACTATTATTAAAGAACAGGTGGAGCAATTCACTTTAATACGTAGGCTTGCAAGATATGAAGTGAAATCTAGTAATGCTGAAAAAAAATTAGGAATACTGTGGGAATTGATAAATCCAACTTTGCAAGTACTAATATATTGGTTTGTATTCGGTGTGGGATTAAGAGGAAACTCAGAAGTTAATGAAGTACCTTTTATTATTTGGTTGATAGTTGGGTTAACACCTTGGTTTTTTATAAATGATTCAATTTTAAGAGGCTCGAATTCAATAAATACTCGTTTAGGAATGTTGATGAAAATGAAATTTCCGCTTAGTGTTATTCCATCCTACGTTATAGCCTCAAGGTTATATCAGCACTTTGCGATGGTTGGTATTACTATTCTGCTAACAGTGTTATCTGTAAAGACATTACCTATTGCGGTCATTCAATTGCCGTACTTTCTCTTTGCAACCGTTATTTTTGTTTACAGCGTATCATTATTTTTGTCGAGTTTAATCACTCTTGTCAAAGATATACATCCTTTATTGCAGTCTGTATTAAGGATGCTATTTTATGTCACTCCAATTTTATGGACTGTAGATTCTTTTCCTGCTTATCTGCATGGATGGTTAATGCTTAATCCTATAATGTATCTGGTAGAAGGATACCGAGATTCACTAATCAATGGTACGTTCTTTTATGAGAACTTGATCTATACCGCATATTTTTGGGCAGTTACAAGTTTTATTTTTGTAATTGGAGCAAAGATTCATATTAAGTTCCGTAATTCATTTAGCGAACTTGTATAAAGAGAGGGATAATTATGGGTGTGATAAAGCTTAGTAATGTTTATAAAACATTTGATATGGTTACTACTACAAAAGATAAATTAACAATGCTACTCTCTCCTAAAAAAAATAGCAAAAAGTTCCTAGCACTTAACGACGTTACTTTGACTATAAAACCAGGCGAAGTAGTCGGTTTATTAGGAATTAATGGATCGGGAAAATCAACATTATCTAATATAATTTCAGGCATACTATTCCCTTCTTCGGGAGTAATTTCAGTGGATGGAGATGTTGCGATTATTGCAGTATCTCAAGGGTTAAAATCAGTTCTTACCGGGCGAGAAAATATACGATTGAAATGCCTAATGTTGGGAATGACTGAGCAAGAAATTGATAACCGGATTGAAGACATTATCGATTTTGCGGACATTGGTGATTTCATAGACCAACCAATAAAGAAATATTCGAGTGGTATGAAGTCAAGATTAGGTTTTGCAATTGCTATTAATACGGACGCAGATATTTTAGTAATTGATGAAGCACTTTCGGTGGGTGATCAAACATTTTATAGTAAGTGTATTGATCAGATGAATATTTTTAAAGAAGAAGGTAAAACAATTATATTTGTTAGTCATAACTTGTCACAAGTCGAAAGTTTTTGTGAACGAGTTATATGGTTGGAGTACGGGAAAATAATCAACGACGGTCCTGTTACTGATGTTTTAAAAAAATATAAACTTTTTTTAGATCAATATAAATCGATGTCAATAGATGAACAAAGAAAATACAGTCAAGCCAAAAAGGAAAAACATACTGAAATTTTGAAACAGAAAGTGAAATCTGAAAATTCATTTAAGCTCATTGATTCAATCTTCCCTATGACGCTTCTCGTATTGACGATTATACTAGGTTCTTGGGTTGTCTAATTTTTATACAAAAGTGGCAAGGGTTTAAATTCGTAAAAATGGATTTGAATCCTTGCTATTTTATTAGGAGTGTAGATTATGAAGGTAACATTTTTAGTATTTAACATTTTTGGAATGGGTGGAACTGTTAAAACAACATTGAATCTTGCGAATTTTTTAGTGCTAAATGGATTCGACGTTTCAATTGTGTCAATAAAAAAAACTCGAGCAAAATCTTTTTTTTATATCAATCCTAAAATTCAAGTAAATTATTTGTATGAAAATAGAAGCAGAAAACTCACATTGATAAAAAGAGTTTCACTAAAAATTTTAAGAAGTTTTCCAAGCATTTTATTTCATAGAGATGAAGAATTTTGGCCTTCATTAAATATATTAATTGATTTGAGAGTAATTAAATTTCTGAAAAAATTAAAAACAGACATTCTTATTACAACTCTTCCTTCACTCAATATATTATCTGCTAAATATTGTGATGAAAAAATAATAAAAATAGGTCAAGAGCACAGGTCAATCAAAAAATACAGTCCAAAATTAGTATTGAAAATAAAGAACAATTATAAAAAATTAGATTATCTAGTTTGTTTGACAAATGAAGAAAAGAATAATTATAAAAAATTAAATATTCCTAATGTAACAATAAAAACTATTGCAAATCCAGTATTTCACGAGGGCGATAAACTACCTAGAGTTTCAATTAAAGAGAATACTATAATATCAGCAGGTAGGCTAGTTGAACAAAAAAATTATGATACATTAATAAAAGCGTTTGTGAAAGTCCACAATCTTCATCCGAATTGGAACTTGAAGATATACGGAAAAGGAAAAGCGCGAGATGAATTAGATGACTTAATTCGAAAACTAAATGCTGAAAATTTTATTAGTTTGAAAGAAGCAACAGACAATATTCAAGAAAAATTAGCTGAAGTTAAACTCTTTGCACTACCCTCTCATCATGAATCCTTTGGTATGGTGCTTGTTGAGTCTTTAGCAGTTGGGACCCCTGTAATTGCTTTTGCGTCTACTGGTCCTAAAGCAATAGTTAGGCAATACGAAAATGGAGTATTGCTGGATGGGAATTCAATCGAAGATTGGGAATCGGGACTTTTACACGTAATCGAGAACCCAGAATTATTAAAGTCTATGAGTGAACATTCTAAAGAAAGTGTTCAAGAATTCTCTATTCATTCAATTGGGGAATTATGGGTGGAGTTTTTACTTGGCATAGAGAAGGAGCGAAAAATCGATGTTTGAATATAAATTAAATGCCGTCGACTTTGATTCAGATGAAAGTGAAATTTTACTTACCTATGAAATTATTGACTTGTCAGCGAGATTAAATGAGTACGAGCTCAAAATCTATTCAAATAAAGATGTAAAAGTATATAAGGGAAGATTAATTAAGGAGCTAAATAGAGTAGAATTTAAGTTATCTATACATGATTATATAAAATTCAAAGGAGAAAGAAGACACTTTAATGCGCTACTATTCTCTGTACTGAACGAAAAATCAACATTAGGTAGCCTCTTAAAGGATAAAAAAAAATTAGACGAGAAATTAAGAGTTTTTGAAGTGAATGATGAGTCCTTTGTTTTGCATGGCACATCTAAACGATTTTTATTGTACCGTATCAATACTAGTGCATTAAGCAATGAAAACAAAATAAGCGAATTGTCTTTAAATCACAATGATGAAGGATTATCAAACTATTTAAGTCTGTCATTGAAATTTGATAATTCGATTGGGGAATTTAGCAATATTTACTTGAGACATACAAAAAGCGGTTTAAAAATAAGTGCTGATCAAATTAGAAATCAAGCAGATGGAGCGAAATTAATAAGATTTAATTTTGGGGAAGCTACAGTTGTTCCGGAAGGCTATTGGCATTTATTCGGAGAAAGTACTTCATTAGGTACAACATTAATTAAAATGAGTAGTGTAACTCAATTTCATGAAATTAACGAAACATATTTAATGCAAAATCCAGCTACCATAAAAATAAATGAGGAACTGTATAAAATCAATCCGTATCGAACTAAAGAATTTCAATATGGGTTTCATTTCTCTAAAGAAAGAGTGGACGGTAATATTCATCAAGTACTGACGAGTGAATCGAAGTTGTGTATTGATTATATTGTAGACTCGATGATTTTAGAAAAAAATATTCCGGTGAGTATAGAATTGTTTAATGAGTTTTATAATAGAGAGATTCCCGTCATATTTTCATCAAAAATAACAACTAATGGGCACGGGATCATTCAGTTTGAAATTGGACAAGATCTTGTTGAAAATATTCATCAAATAAATATGGTTGGAAAATCTTTTGGATTGAATTTGTGTTTGAAAAATAAATTCAATCATCAACATTTTAAACTGAAGCTTAACTCTTTAATAGATATCAATTCCGCTAACCTTTACCCTAAAAAGGAGTTTTTTGTCAATGAAGAAGAACATACTTTAGGAGTAGGTATCAGAAAAAATGGGGATGTTTTTTTATATACAAGAATTTTGAATAACATTTTAGGATATGATGTTCATTTAAAAAATGATACATTATTCATTAGTTTTAAATCGGACGATTTAAATGTTAAAAATGGTTCATATGTTAATAACGTTTTTCTTGTCATTGGAGAAAATAAAATTAAATGTGATTATTTATATAACAATGGAGAAATCAATATTCTGATTAAACTAAGTAACTTGTTACACGTTAATATTGTCGCTACAAATAGATTGGTCTTAGAGTTTCGTAATCAACATAATCAATCGATTTATAGAAATATCAAAGTTATGGCACCCCATCAACTTGCTACGTCATTTAAAGAAGGAATATTTTATAGTGAAGATAATGGGGTGAAATCTTCACTTTTTGTGGATGTAAAGCATAATGATATTTGTATTGAACAAAGAAAATTAAAAGAAACCGAAAAAAAAATATATAAATATAAGTTTCATATCGCGAAATATTTAGCTAAAGTTTCTAATCTAATTTTCTCTAATAAACATATATGGCTCATTGGAGAAAATTTAGGAGAAGTCGCGCAGGACAACGGATTTGCGTTTTTTGAATACTGTTTAAATGAACGAAAGAAACCTTATACTTATTACATTACAAAACGTGACAATAAAAATATGAATCAATTATTTCCTTACGAGAAAAACTTGTTATATTACGATTCTTTTAAGCATATTTATCTGTATCATAAAGCTGAGTACGCAATAGTAGCACATGGTCTTAGAGATGTCATACCAAGCTATATGCACAATAAATTTTCAAGCAACCCTCTTCCTGTAATTTATCTTCAACATGGAATCATTGCTATGAAGCGACTATTCTTCAAAAAAAATTCTTATAATAATCAAATAAAGCGATTTATTGTATCTTCAGATCATGAGAAAAGTATCATGACTGAGAAAATGGGATTTGAAGAAAATCAAATTTCTGTAACTGGATTAGCAAGATATGACAAATTGAACGATTTGAGTTCGGAAAGCTCTCAGGAAAGAATTATTTTTGTTATGCCGACATGGAGAGAATGGTTATCGAATGACCGAGAACTTTTTAAAAAGTCTTCATTTTATAAAAACTATGTAGAATTACTAACGAATAACAAATTAAATGACGTACTTAAAGACAATAATACTAAACTTTTATTCCTACCTCATTTCGAAATACAAAAACAATACTCAGACTTATTTGAATTTGAAACTCAATCCAATATTGTAATGGTCAATCCGATGGAAGTTTCTATAGGAGACATGATTCGAAAAAGTAACGCACTTATTACCGATTATTCTAGTGTTGCTTTTGATTACGCCTATTTAAATAAGCCAGTATTATTTTTCCACTTCGATTTAAATGACTATTTGTCTAAACGTGGTTCATACATTGACCTACAGGATGACATATTCGGTAAGTCATATAATAATCCAAGTGACTTAATTCTGGGGATAACAGATTGTATTAAAAATAACTTTTCAATTGATATGATTAGTGAAAAGAAAATTGAAAAGTATATTTCTTATCGAGACAAAAACAACTCTGAGAGAGTCTTTGAGTCCATTATGTCATTGTCGGACAATTGAGGAGAGAAGAATATGAAGATTGCTTTCATCGTATATAATATTTACGGGGTCGGTGGTACGGTACGTACCACCGTGCATTCGGCTAATATGTTAAGCGAATTAGGACACGAAGTTGAAATTTACTCTGTTAAAAGAACTTCTGCAGTACCGACATTCCCCCTTTTGCCGTCTGTAAAATTGATTCCATTGTTTGATTCTAGACGAGGAAAAGTATTTCATCCAAAGTCAAACAAGATTTTTAAATTGTTCAAGAGGTTACTACTGAAAGTCCCTAGTATATTAATTGATAAGAGTGAGGACTTATACAAACAATTTAATTTGTTCATCGATTTAAAATTATACAGAGCCTTAAAAAAGATAGATTCGGATGTAGTAATTTCTACGTTCCCATCTATAAATTTATTAAATATAAAATATGTGCCAAAAAAATGTTTTAAAATCGGGCAAGAACACTCACAATACGATGTCTATTCTGACGCTTTACAATCAAAAATAAAAAAAGAATATTCGAAGTTAGATATTCTCACTTGTCTATCTCAAGAAGAGGCTGATCGTTATAAAGAGGTAGTTGAAAAAATTAACGTGAAAATTATTCCAAATGCGGCCTTAGTAAATGAAGAAAGGTCAACTTTAGAAAATCCATATATAATTACTGCAGGTAGACTTACAGAAGATAAAGCATTTGACAAATTAGTGAAGATTTTTGCTGAAGTTCATCCGGAATTTCCTGAATGGAAGTTAAAGATATTTGGTAACGGTGAAGAAAGGAAAAAAATAATAACGTTAATAAATAATTTAGGGATGGGTTCACATATTAAGCTACTACCGCCAACCAAGGAATTGGAATTAGAAATGACAAAAGCATCAATTTTCGCTTTAACATCAAAATATGAATCTTTTGGAATGGTTATTGTAGAATCTATGGCAGCCGGATTACCGTGTATTAGTTACGCTTCTAAAGGACCGAATCTATTAATAGAAAATGGTCAAAATGGATTTATAATTGAACAAGATCAAGAAGAAGAATATATTGAGAAATTGAAAAAACTGATGCAAAGTAAAGACTTAAGAATGCAAATGGTATTGAATAGCCAAAAAACGGTTTCAACATATGCATATGAAAATATAAAGCATCTTTGGGATGAATTAATTGAAAGTTCTTTTAAAGATTAAAATATATCCTGGTTTTCAACAAAAAAATACCCGAATATGTCACTTATAAGAAGAGGTTTTTCATGAATATAAAAATTTGGATAGGTGAAAAGGTTTACATTATTATATTTAAATTGTTATATCATTTTCCTAAAAAGAAAATTGTAATGTTTGAAAGTTTTTTAGGTAAACAATACAGTGACAGTCCAAAAGCTATTTTTGAAGAATGGCGTCGGAAGTATCCGCATGATGAATTAGTGTGGAGTCTCGATTCTCGGACGTCGATTGAACTTCCGGCAGGTGTGAAAACGGTTCGACGTCTCTCATTCCAATGGGTGTACTACATGGCACGAGCTCGCGTGTGGGTTTCAAATAGTCGTCTTCCCAACTGGATCCCGAAGGACGAGAACACGATTTATTTACAAACGTGGCACGGGACACCGCTCAAAAAATTGGCATTGGATATGAATACAGTCCATATGCCGGGTACAGACACGGAGCGATATAAGTCGTCCTTCACGCGAGAGTCGAGTAAATGGGACTATTTAATCTCTCCGAATAGTTACTCGTCAAATATTTTTAAACGTGCGTTCGCCTTTCATCGAACGATGTTAGAGGTTGGTTACCCGCGCAATGATCTATTTTATCACCAAACCCGATTACGAGAAGTGACAAAGCGCGTCAAAGACAAGTTGGAGTTGCCGAATGATAAAAAAATCATCTTGTACGCGCCGACTTGGCGTGACCAACAAAACGAAGGAAGAGGACAATACCGCTTAACGCTTCCATTAGATTTTGAAAACTTTGTGTCAAGGCTTGGAGACGACTATGTCCTGCTCGTTCGCTTCCATTATCTCGTCTCGGAGAACCTTGACTTGAGCAACGTCTCGCCTCATGTGCTTGACGTGTCGCATTATCCTGATATTGCAGAACTCTATACAATCAGCGATGTATTGATCACGGACTATTCATCCGTCATGTTTGATTTCGCTCATTTGAAGCGACCGATGCTCTTTTACGTGTACGACTTAGAGGAGTACCGTGACGATATTCGTGGCTTTTATATGAACTTCACCGAAGAGGCACCAGGGCCATTAGTCCGGACCGAAGAAGAGTTGTACCAGACGTTGGAAGAGTTGGAGTCGATTGAAGCAATGTACCAAGGCAAGATGGAGCAGTTCCATCACCGGTTCTGTGAATTTGATGATGGGCATGCTGCCGCAAACGTAGTGGAGATGCTCGCTAAGGAAATAAGATGATGAAGGACTATGTCATTTCTTGTTACTTGTTTCTTCTCCGCACGATTTACGCCGCCTGCTTACTATTTACTCCTAAATCGCAAACAACCTGCATCGTAACATATGGAGATAACGTTTGGCCGATTGCCAATCAGTTAGGCAGTGAGGGGAATCGCGTATATATCCTTTATGATCAGCAAAAAGCAATGCTGAAGGAGGCGCCGAGCCATCAGCATATCATCTATCGACCGATGAACTTGTTTAATCGCTTGCTTCGGTTGCCTTTCCTTATGGCGACTTCTTCTCACGCGATAATGGACAACTATGTCGTGGAGTTGGCAGCTTTCCCGATTCGTCGCGGTACAAAACGATTTCAAGTGTGGCATGCAGCAGGGGCGCTAAAGTCGTTTGGACTTCATGCTACACAAAACCAAGTACGAGGCGAGTGCGCGAACCGACGATTTCGTAGTGTCTACCAACACTATGGACAGTTCGTCGTTCCTGGTATGAAATGCGCGGAACAATTTTCCGAAGCACATGCCTTACCTCTTGACCGCTTTGTCTCGTTAGGGATGCCGCGGACCGATCATTGGTATCACTTGCAACCGATGAAAAAAGACCGTCTCGTCATTTATGCACCGACGTATCGTGAGAACACCGATTTTGATGTGATTTCTTATATTCAGGACATGCAAGAAGCGTTGACTGAGCGAGGTTTTCAATTTATGGTGAAGCTTCACCCCGCGGTAAAGATATCGGTCCCTTGTGAAGGCGTACACTTCATTGAATCGCATGAGTCAATCATGCCGTATTTGATCAAGGCGGAATGGGTCATCACGGACTATTCGTCTATTCCGTTCGAGGCCTGTCTGTTTCGTACGAAGGTGGCGCTATTCGTCCCTGATTTTGAAGCGTACGCTATTGTTCCTGGAGTCGTCAAAGACTATGAGACACTCATCGATGCGCCGATTGTGAAAACTATAGATGCTTTGGTCGATTGTATTGAACGGGATTCCCATGGTGATTTGAACTGGGCTTCGCAATGGTATGATGAGGAACCTGGGTTCGCGACTTCGCGAGTCATTGAATATTTTTATAAAGAATCCACTAGATAAAGAATGAACGTACCGGATGGGTGTGACGCACCACATCCGGTTTTTGTTTTTATCGGATTCCTAGCAATGCGCAAAATTCAAACAATATTTACAAAAAAAGATTGTTTCTGACGGTGTTGTCCTATATTTTAAAGGAGAGAGATTTTTTTAATAGGCTCTCGGCCATGCAAGTTGTCCTGTTGCTGAATTTGGGGAAATTCGAAAGGGGAAAAGTACATGTTTTCATCTAAGTCGGAACATTTATTCACCGGTATGATTGCTGCGGCATTGGCCGTATCAGCAATCGCACCAGCTGTTTCAGTTGAAGCGAAGCAGGGCTCTAAGAATACATACGAGGCGAAGAAGTCTGAGGTGATTGAAATCTTGTTGCCTGAGTCACCGCTTGTGTTCAAGCAGGGAGAAAAAATTACAGGAAAACATCGTATTTTCAACGTAAAAATTGGTCAGCAAGTGAGAAAACAGCCTGTGAATTTGTCGAACCTGTCAACCGCGAAAATCGGTGAATTTACGGCGCGAGCGACGTATACCCACAAGGGAGAGCGCGTGACTGTGGACATCCCTTATCAAGTAGAGGGGTTCAAGTTGGCTGTGATGCACACAAACGACACACATGCCTCGCTTGATAGCGCACCTAAGCGTGCTACGGCGATTAATCAACTTAGACAAGAAAATGCCGAACGTTTGTTGATTGATGCCGGGGATGTCTTTTCAGGATCGCTTTACTTCAACGAGTTCAAAGGACTAGCTGATTTGACACTCATGAACTACATGAACTATGACTTGATGGTACCGGGCAACCATGAATTTGACCTTGGCACAGAGGCGGGGCACCAAGAATTTGCAACTTTTATTCAAAACGCCAAATTCCCGTTCGTCAGTTCGAACGTGGATTATAGTGCTGATCAATATTTGAGCAGTCTTTACTCGGATGAGATTGAGCGAAAGCCGTACGATGGAAAATTATACGAAGGCGTCATCAAAGTGGTGGACGGGAAGAAAGTTGGATTCTTCGGATTGACGACGGAAGACACGGCGAACATCGCTAGTCCAGGACCAATCAAATTCCAACACTATGTTGAAGAAGCCGAGAAAGCCGTCAAAGCGTTTAAACAGCGCGGTGTCGATCAAATCGTAGCCGTCTCGCACCTAGGGTTCGACGACAATCCGGCAATCGATAATGATTTAGAACTCGCGAAACGCGTAGAAGGAATTGATGTCATTATTGGTGGTCACTCGCATTCTCGTTTAGACGCACCAGTCGTGGTGGTTGATGGAGAAGAGCCAACTGTAATTGTACAAGCGTATCAATATGGGGAATTCCTCGGTACGCTCGATGTCGAGTTTGACCACACGGGGAAAGTTGTTGCACACCAAGGTAAGTTGATTGACATCAAAGGCTATGCCGCTGATCCGACGGCGGTCAGCTTACTTGCTCCATTTGCAAAAGAAATTGAAAGCATCCGTAACGCCGAGATTGGTGCGACGACGACTGCGGCATTTGACAACCCGCGTGATGCTGGGGATGTCAACAAACCGAGCGTTCGTAAAAATGAGACGGCGTTAGGGAACTTGATTACGGACGGCATGTTGGATCGTGCAAAACAAGTCGACGGCGAAGTTGTCGCAGCGATTCAAAACGCTGGTGGTATCCGTGCGTCAATCAATGCAGGCCCAGTGACGGCAGGTGAAGTATTGACAACACTTCCGTTCGGAAATACGTTAGCGGTCATGACGTTGCAAGGAAGCGAACTGTTATCAGCCCTTGAGCGTAGCGTGAGCGTCTACCCAATTGAGAGTGGCGGTTTCTTGCATATGTCAGGTATGAAGATTGAGTTTGATAGTTCGAAAGCAGCAAATAACCGAATTGTGAAGGCGCAAGTGCTTCGTAATGGACAATATGTGGACGTCGTAACAAATGAGAATTATAAGATTGCAACGAACTTCTTTGCTGCAAAAGGTGGGGACAACTACCTTGAGTTTAAAAAGGCATATGAAGAGGGTCGTGTGAATGATTTGGGGATTATTGACTGGGAAATCATGCGTGATTATCTCGTGAAACTTCAAACGGTCACACCGACTGTTGAAGGGCGAATTGTCGACATCAAGCAGTAAACCTGAAGTAATTATAGGATGAGGAAGGGACCTGACTAAGGAAAGTATAGTTAGGTCCTTTCCTCATGTTCAAGCATAAAGGAGCCTACAATGAGAAAAACTGCAGATGGAACGTATCGATACGTTCTCGTCCTCGGTGCGAAAGTGAACGGGATTCAACCGTCCCAGGCCTTGATGCACCGGATTGAAGCGGCGGCCGCATATGCAAGCATATATCCACACATCGAGCTGATCGCCTCCGGCGGACAAGGACCCGACGAAGGGATGGCGGAAGCGCGCGTCATTGCCCGGGAGTTGATGGCACGTGGCGTTGACGCGGCGCGAATCCATATCGAGGCGGAGTCGACGTCGACGTACGAGAACTTTCTGTTCAGCCGTCCGATTTGGAGTGGGGAGTCTGGTCTGACCGTCGTCACGAACGACTTTCATGTGAGGCGGGCCCGGCTCGTCGGACGCCTGTACTTTGGGCTCTCGACCGACGCACTGTATGCGAGAACGCCGACGGCCACAAAACTGAAGTACGTCGTCCGCGAGCAGCTGGCGTACGTGAAACTATTCATCAATTATATGCGCTGGAAATGGCGGCCATGACAAAAGGGACTTCGCAATGAAGTCCCTTTTTCGTGTTATAACGTGCCGATGATCATCCCACCGATGACCCCGACGATGACGAGCGTCCAAGGCGGCATCTTCCAATATGCGATCATGGCGAACAAGAAAGCAGCGAAGACGAAGTCGACCGCACCGTTCACCGTGCTCGTGAAGATCGGCTGATAGAAGGCGGCGATCAAAATCCCGACGACGGCAGCGTTGACGCCGATGAGTGCGCCGGCGACTTTCGGGTTACGACGGAGCGCATCCCAAAACGGCAAGGCACCGAGGATCAACAGGAACGCCGGCAAGAAGATGGCAAGCGTGGCGAGCAGTCCGCCCGGGACGCCATTGATGACCGTCCCGAGATAAGACGCGAATGTGAAGAGCGGTCCCGGTACAGCTTGGGCGGCCCCGTAACCGGCGAGGAACGCCTCTTCACTTAAGAAACCGGCCGGTACGAGTTCACGCTCGAGTAGCGGCAAGACGACGTGGCCGCCGCCGAAGACGAGGGCCCCCGCGCGGTAAAAGCTATCGAACATGGCGACCGATTGACTCTCGATCGTCTCCCGTAAGATCGGCAAGATGACGAGGAGCGCCCCGAACAGGCCGAGGAGCGTCGCCCCGAGTCGTTTCGAGAGCGGGAACGAAGCCGACTTGACGTCGAGGTTTTGCGGTTTGAACAGCAAGAACCCGGCAAGTCCGGCGAGCAAGATGACGAGCACTTGGCTATAGGTCGTCTGCCATAACAGGACTCCGGCGAGTGCGAAGAACGCGATTGTCCGCGTCTTCGCGTCCGGCGTCAATTTACCGGCCATTCCGAGAATGGCGTGGGCGACGATGGCGACGGCGACGACTTTCAATCCATAAAGCCAGCCGGCATCGGAGACGTCGAGTCCTGAGACGAGCAAGGCGAATAAGATGAGGGCAATGACGGACGGGGCCGTGAACCCGATGAACGACGTGATCCCGCCGAGGATGCCGCCACGGACGATACCGATGCCGATACCGACCTGGCTGCTCGCCGGACCCGGCAAGAACTGACAGAGGGCGACGAGGTCGGCATAGGCGCGTTCGTCCATCCATTTGCGACGGCGGACGTACTCCTCATGGAAATAGCCGAGGTGGGCGACCGGTCCGCCGAACGAGGTCAGGCCGAGCCGGGTTGATACGAATAAAATCTCAAGTAACGTTTTGAACGTTACGCGTTGGTTGGACATGTGCTTCACTCCTTAATTTCTTTGAATAGTTCATACGCTTTTTGACGGGCTTCCGCCAAGACGACGAGGCCTTTTTCGGTCGTCGTGTAATTCTTCCGGATATGACCCTCGACGAGCTCGTTCGTCCGGACGAGCAGACCGTCTTGTTCCATCGAGTGCAAAATCGGATAGAGCGTGCCGGCGCTGATCGAGTAGCCGTGCTCGCGGAGCTCCTCGACCATCCATGCTCCGTACACCGGGTGTTCAGAGGCGTGGTGCAAAATATGGATATGGATAAAACCGAGAAACAGTTTTCGAAGAACGCGGTCTTCCACGTGCATCATCTCCTTAAAATCGGTTTTCGATATCGGTTTTCGTAATCATACTAACAATCGAGATGGGGAGGTGCAAGCCGAGAGGTGTCATTTACAAAAACTTAATGTGCGCATATTGGCGAGAATCGATTCGGAAAATATAGGGAATTTGTAAGAAATGAGGTAAACTGAAAAGTAGAATTGAACGGAGGAGGGACCGACGTGGCAGACTTAGACCAGACCAAATTTCAATCCTTGTTGCGCCATATGCCCCAAGGCTACGTCGAGTTTAAAGTGCTCTACGATGAGGCGGGGGAGCCCGTCGATTACGAATTTCATGAAGTGAACGAAGCGTTCGAGCGCATCATGAAAGCAAAGCGCGAACAGTTTCTCGGTGGACGGATCACCGACAAGTTGAAAGATTTTGAATACAGCGAACGGGAATGGATCGTCCAAGTCGCGCGTGCTGTCAGTAGTGGCGAAACCATCACGTTCGAACATTTCTCACGTCGCAACAAGGCCTGGTATGAACTGTCTGTCTTTAGCGAGCGTCCGGGTCATGTGTCGACGCTGTTCCACGACATCACACCGCACGTCCAAGAGAACAATGCGCTGAAACAACTCGTCAACGTGTCGCACCGCTTCGTGACGACCGGACGAGAATTGTTGATGAACCAACATTTCCTAGACCAGATTCGAGGGTTCACCGGTGCCAAGGCCGTGACGCTCAATTTAGTCGACGATGATGGACAGACGTACTCGACCGTGGCGCTCTCGGGCATTGATGAACTGCTCGAGCGCAGTCTCGATGTGCTAGGCTTCCATCCGGTCGGCCGCAAATGGCCGATGAGCCCGAAACGGTCCAAGTTACTCGAGGCACCGAGCCCAATCGTGTTCGACGACATTTTACCGCTCGTCGACGGGGTGTTGCCGAAACGACTGATCAAAAATATTTTACGGATTTTTGACCTTGGCCAAGTCGTCTTGTTTAAAATCGAGAAGGACGGTGTCTTTTACGGGGATTTGACGATTGTCATGCAAGGAAATAAAGAGGCGAGCCGCCTTGGGCTCGTCGAATTGTATATCGTGCACATCCTCGAACAGATGACGAAAGCGGACCGGCAAATCGGGGATGCGAAAGAGTCGATGTTCGAAGGGTTCGCGACCGTCGACTTGGAGTGCATCATGTCCCTGACCAATCATGAGATTTTCCATTTGAACGTGGCGTGGGAGCGTGTGCTCGGGTTTCCGCTCGAAGAACTCGAGAACATGGACTTCACGAGCCTGATTCATCCCGATGACGTCGGGAAGACGAATGAAGCGTTCGCCTTGCTCGAAGAAGGGAAGGACATCTTCCGTTTCGTCAACCGATACCGGACGATCGATGGAGACTATCGATCAATCGAGTGGCATTCAAAAGTCCACGGCAACTATATTTACGCCGTCGCCAAAGACGTGACGGAACGCGTCCAACTCGAGGAAGAACTCGCCGAGCGGGACCGATTGCTCACGAAGCTGTCCGATCAAGTGCCCGGTGCCATCTATCAGTTCGAGCGGCGCCCGGACGGCAGCTTCCACTTCCCATTCTTTAGCCGAGGATTCGAGGTGCTGACTGGTATTACGTTCGAGGAGATGAAACAAGACCCGGGTCTCGTGTTCTCAAAAATCCATCCCGAAGATTATCCGAACGTGATGGCGAGCATTGAGACGTCGTACGAGAACTTGACGATTTGGGATGCGGAGTTTCGTGTCCTGACGCCCGACGGCCGGACGACGTGGATTTTAGGATCGTCGCGTCCAGAGAAGCTTGATGAAGGGCATGTCCTTTGGCACGGCTATATCGGTGACGTGACCGAGAAGAAGAAATATGAGATGGAAATCGAGTATTTGAGTTATCACGACCAGTTGACCGGGGTGAGGAATCGCCGTTACTTCGATGAGGCGCTCATCACGTACGACGAGCCGGACTATTATCCGCTCGCCTTAATCGTCGTCGACGTCAACGGGTTGAAGCTGACGAACGACGCGTTCGGTCATCTCGTCGGGGATCGCTTGTTGATTGAGGCGACGATGACGCTCAAACGTGAGATTCGAGGGAAGGATACGGTCGCTCGAATCGGTGGGGATGAGTTTGTCATCATCATGCCGAATACGTCACTTGAAGAGGCGAACCGCTTGTCCGATCGCCTGAGTCAACTGTTCCTCGCCAAATCGATCGAAGGGCTGCCAATTTCGGCATCGTTCGGCGAAGCGGTGAAGGACGATGACGCGCTCTCCATCGCGGAAGTGTTCAATTTGGCCGAGGACCGGATGTATCACCATAAAGTGTCGGAGAAACAAAGCCGACGCCATCATTCGATTCAGCTCATCATGCGAACGCTCTACGAGAAAATCCCGCGCGAAGAAGCACATTCGCAACGCGTCGCCGAGCTGTCGCGGCAACTCGGACAGGCGATGGGGTTCACGAGTGCTGATGTGAACGAACTCGTCACGGCGGCGACACTGCATGATATCGGCAAGGTTGCAATCAGCAATGAGATTTTAGACAAGCCGGGCACGTTGACCGAGTCCGAATGGCGTGAAATCAAACGTCATCCCGAAGTGAGCTACAACATCTTGAGCACGGTGCCGGAGTATGGACCGCTGTCCGAAATCGTGCTCGCCCACCATGAACGATGGGACGGGAACGGTTATCCGAAAGGGATCAGCGGAAAGCAGATCCCGCTCGCGTCACGCATCATCTCGATTGCGGACACGTTCGACGTCATCATGACGGGACGCCCGTATCGGAAAGCGAAGACGCTCGACGAAGCGCTCGCGGTCATCGCAGAAGAAGCGGGGCGGCAGTTCGACCCGGAACTCGTCGAGGTGTTTTTCAAGAAAGTCGTGCCGACGTTGCAACGTTAATCGACTCATATAAAAAGGAGAGCCCGCGATGGCTCTCCTTTTTATATGAGCGGCCGTTTCTTCAACGCCCAGGCGCTGAGGAGAAAGACAGCGAGCGCCATCCCGAGCATGATGAAGACAGATTGGAGTGGGAAATGGTCCTCGTACATTTGGGCGACCCCGTAATTGAACCAGTACGTCGGCAAGAAGCGTCCGACGACCTGGAGCGTATCAGGTAGCCATGTCAGACTGATGAAGGCGCCGCCGGTGATGGCAGCGGCCATCGTGATGGACGTCTGCCAAATATTCGCCTTCTCCCGGTTCGTCGCTAGGATGGCGATGAGCGACCCGATGGCGAGACAGACGAACAAATAGACGATGAACAACAGCGTGAGGACGGGTAGGTGCGCGAGTACATCCTGTCGATAGAGGACAGCGCTGAAGGCGAGCAACATGAGCACGTAGAGCAGTCCGACCGCGCAAAACGACACGAACAGCGAACCGATGTAACGCCGGGGCGTGACTGGGGCCGCAAATAGGCGTGAATAAATCTTCTCGTCCCGGTCGTCGGCGACGAACAACGGAATGAACTGAAGGAACGCCGACATCATGACGAACGACAAGAGGCCGAGGAACGCCTGCGTCCGCGCCGTCGTCGCCACGCTCTGTTGGAACGGCTCGCTCGAGAGGGTATAGCCGTTTTCCGTCTCACGTTCGGCGAGCTCGGTGAACCGTTCCTCGTCAAACTCACTTGCGATCAATAGTTGTCGCTCACGGGACAAATGTGAATTGAGCGCTTGTTCAATCAATGCGGCATCACTCCCTTCGGTCGCACTGAACGACAATCGCGGCGTCTCACCATTCAAGAGCGCCTCGCTGAATCCGTCCGGAATCACTAAGACGATATCTTGTCCTTGTAGCAACGCTTCATCGGTCTCATCCGTCTCAAGCGGTGTCACCGCTCCGAACCGTCCCGCTTCTTCAATCACGCGACCGGCGAGTGTTCCGCCGTCGCGGTCAAGAATGCCAATCGAGGCGTTCAAGGCGGACGTCGAACTGAGGAACGACAGGATGAGGGCGAACCCGAACACGGAGACGAACGTGAACACCCATAGCCCTTTTTTCCGGAGCATACGTTTGGCGACATGTCTAAATAGCACCACGGCGGTTCACCCCTTTCCATAACAGCAGGCTGATTCCGGCAAAGACGAATAGATGGATGGCGAGCCAACCGAGACTTTGCCAAAACACGAACGTGTCCCCGCCGCGCAGGAGTACCTGAAGCATCCCTTCCCGCATGAAGATCGGCATGAAGACGTACTTAGCCCACGGCACGACGCTCAGCGTCACTTGGTCGAAACCAGGGACATAGCCGCCAGAGAGAATCATGATGATAGCGACGAACCCGTTGACGATCGCGTCTTTCGTCGCGCGCGAGAGACGGGGTAAGCTTGAGATGAAGAAACCGAACGCCGTACCGTATAAAGCGAGGGCGAGCCAAGAGACGAACAATAGACTGAAGTGAACGTAGTCGAGCGAGAAGCTGCGATAGACGAAGTGACTGAACCAAAACACGAGCACAAGTTGCAGGAAGATGAGCGTGTATCGGCTCAAGCTGCGGGCCAGGCGATATTCGATTCGTTTGACGGGAGCGGCTTGGATCCGAAGGTAGCTTCCGGTCATCGGTTGCTCCTCACTGAGCATGCCGGTGATGTAGAACGCACCGAACAGCGCTGTCATGATGGAAATCGTGACGGTGAAATATTCGAGTGACGTCGGGGTCCGCCCCGACAAATCGACGCTCTCGCTGTCGATGAACGACTCAGGCGTAAACGGGGCGGAGACGCCCGCCTCAGCGAGTGTGATTTGCTGATTGGCGACGTCCGTATATTGCCGGAGCACGGCCTCGAGCACATCGAACTCGATCGTCGACGGTTCCTCGTACAGTAAGCGCACGTCAGGACCGTCCAAGTGGAGAATGACGTCGGCATCACCGTCATTCACGCCGGTCTCGGCCGCGGCCAGGCTGTCATACGGGACGAGACGGATAAACTCTTTTATGTCATCGTCGGCGAGGAACGTCTCGAGCGGTACCCGATAGTCGTCGGTCGACTGTTCCACGTAGGCGACGTCCGTGACCGGGAGCGAGAAGTTGCTGTTGAAGATGGCCGACAGCATCGTGCCGAGCCCGAAGATGAGAATGATTGGGAAGATGAGCATCCAAAACAAGGTCGAGCGGTCCCGCAGTTGCTGTTTGACATCGTATTTGATGAACGTCCATAGTTTCATCGGACTCACTCCCTAAGTGTCTTGCCGGTCAGAGCCAGAAAGACGGTATTCAAGGACGGACGGTCGACGGTAATCGAGGTGAAACGGACCCGTTCGTCATGGAGCACGTCAAGGAGCGGGGCGAGCGGGGTGTCTTTCTCGAGCGATACTTCGAGGAACGGTTCCTCGTAATCGACTTTCTTCACTCGCTCGAGCGATTCGAGCCGTTCGAGGAGGCCAGGGGTGAGAGCGTCGACTTTGATGCGGGCCGTCTCGAGCGTCATGACTTGGTCTTTCAGTTCATCTTGCGTCCCTTCGGCGATAATCCGTCCCTCATCGACGATGGCGACGCGGTCGCAGAGCATCTCGACTTCTTCCATGTAGTGGGACGTATAGATGATCGTCGCCCCGCGTCGATTCAACTCGCGGATGTTCTCGAGGATGGTGTTGCGAGACTGTGGATCGATGGCGACGGTCGGTTCATCCATGAAGATGAGTTCGGGCTCGTGCACGATGCCGCAGGCGATGTTGAGACGACGAAGGAGCCCCCCGGACAGTTCCGGCGGACGTTTCTTTTGGTGCGCGGTGAGTTCGACGAAGTCGAGGGCAGCCTCGGTCTTTTGTTTCGCTTCAGACGGCTTGAAGCCATATAGCTCAGCGAAAAATTGGATGTTTTCAAAGACGGTCAGCTGATCGTACACGGAGACGTGCTGCGGCACGATGCCGACGCGCCGTTTGATCGTCAGTTCGTCCTTCGGCATCGCGTGATCGAAGATTTTGATTGAACCGCTGTCGGCCGGATA
Organism: Exiguobacterium sp. s40; assembly: GCF_018617905.1. NCBI lineage: Bacteria > Bacillati > Bacillota > Bacilli > Caryophanales > Exiguobacterium > Exiguobacterium sp. s40. The sequence continues at coordinate 75,444 of NZ_JACSLC010000002.1, forward strand.
TAGGTTGAGCATGACCGAGATGGCGGTCGTCTTGCCGGCCCCGTTCGGTCCGAGCAGGCCGAACAGTTCGCCGGCCTCGACGTGAAGTGAAAAGTCGTTCAAGGCAATCGTCTCACCGAACCGTTTTGTGACGTGATCGAGGGCGATGATGGACACGTGGACGCAACTCCTTTCAACTCCAGAACGTGAAATAGCGTACAAGGTTTTGTTCCCGTTTGCAGGAATTTCCGAACCCGTTGCCGAATGAAATATAATAGTCGAATTATTCAGACAATTAATGGAAGTCGAAGTGGGGGATCGCGATGAAAAAGTGGCAGTTTAATAAAGAAGAGTCGAGTGAGAAGTTTCCAGATGAGATGGCGTGGGCGTTGTTTTGTACGGTCGAGCCGAAACGGATGGACACGACACTCCCGTTTTATTACGACGAGTCGGTGTTCCGTTTCTCGAACGGGGCAGAGTCGTTCTACTTCAAAATCTCACCAAGTTATCACGAGTTCGAGGTGAACGTGAAAGACGCGACGGGGGAGTTGCTGTATTATCAGCTTCTCCGCACGGTCGGGAAAGTCGAGGTGCTCGAAGATCGGCGCGACCATGGTGAGCTGTTGATCGTCATGAACGAGGATCGTAACCGCACGGTGACGACGATCGAGCTTACCGTCCGACCGCGTTTCCGGGTGCTCGTCAAAGAGCACTATGTTTGAGTTTTTCTCACAGTGGTATATGAATTAGACATGATATCACGAGGAGGAGATTCACATGAAAGACGGACTTAACAAAAAAGTCGATGGCTTAATCGATAAGGCGGCAGGCAAAGCGAAAGAAGCGGTCGGCAAAGCGTCGGACAATCAATCGCTCAAACGTGAAGGACAAAAAGACCAAGTGAAAGGGACGGCCAAAGAGAAGACCGGCCAGGCCCAACAAAACCTTGAAAGCCTGAAAGACGAACGCCGCTAAAAAAACCGGGAAATCGCGATCAATGCGACTTCCCGGTTTTTCATTTCGTCAAAAAGACTTGGACGTGAATCGTCGACCCTTGTGCGTTCTTGGCGTCGCCGACACCGAGGTGGGTGAAGTTTCCGTTCAAGATGTTGGCGCGATGACCTGTCGAGTTCATCCAGGCACTGACGGCTTGCGTGGGGTCGCTCGACCCCATGTAGATGTTTTCACCCCAACCGCGATAGCTGACGTTATAGGCGTCGAGCGTATTCCCTGGGCTTCCGTTCTCACGGAGCTGGTGGGAGAACTGTCCCGTCCGTGCCATCTCGTCGGCCCGGACCTGGGCGACGCGGTTCGCCTCGCTCGACGCGGAGAGCGCTGACAAACCGGCCGCCTGGCGCTCTTCATTCGTCTCACCCAAGACGCCGCTCGCCGGTGCTCTAAATGTGACGTGCTTCGCTAAAATATAACCCGTCTTCGTGCCGACGCGTACTTTATACCAGATAAAGTAACTGAAATAGGAAATTTTATTTCTATATTTGATTCATTGTACCTAAAAAGCCATCAGATTTCTCTGATGGCTAGATGCTTAGCGTACCGCGAGTGCTTTCCATCCCGTCGCGCCCATGACAGAGCTGACTTGGCTTTTCGGGATGACGAGGCGACCGCGATACGGGTCGTTAATGTAGAGGTTATTCTTGTCATAGCCCGTCGCGAGCATGACATGATAGTTGGCGAAACCGGTGAACTTTTGGTTCGACGCGGTATACCAATTGAAGTGACCGTACGGCTGTTTGAAGTCGACGCTCGCCCAGACGATGACCGGGTTGCCGAGTGACAGCTCGCGCTCGATCGACCCGAGCCCTTGGCCGGACAAGTCTTTCACAGGCCGGTACTTGCTCGAGAAGGTAATCATGCCTTTCGGATAAATCCCATAGTTGCGATATTTGCTGAGCTTGCCTTTCGGATCGCCCGTGAACATGACGTTCGGGTCGACCCAGCGATAGAGCCGGTTCTCATAGCGAGCGTTCCACATGCTTTTCGGCATCTCCCGATACAGCGTCCCGGCGCTGACGACGCGTCCTTTTTTCTCGAGTGCCATTTTGAGCGAGAAGAATTCACAGCCGGAAGGATAGCCCATCTGGAATTGACGATAGAGTGGTACGCTCATCTTATAAGAGGACAGCGGATTGCTATAGACACCGCGCGCGTCGAATGCAGCGTTGCCGATGCGTTTGTTCTTATACATGACGCCCGATGGATTGAAGTAATACCATTTGCCGTTGATGACCTGCCAGTCCGTTTTTTTCTTCAAAGTTGGCGCGTAATACTCGTATTGGGTCGTATATTTCCAACCGGTCTCACGGAGGCCAGTTGAGCTGAAATGATAATAATAGCTTCCGATTTTATTTTTCCCATGTAACCGGGAGCCGTAGACGGGATGGAATCCGTACACTTTGCCCCCAATCGTCTGTAGGCCGTACCGGCGCTTCCCATCCGAGGCGAAATAGAAATAGCGATTTGCAACTTTTTGTACGCCCGAGAGGCGATATCCGTACGTTTCATGGAGTCCATACACACTCGTTCCAATCTTTTTTAAGCCATGCCAACGCGCACCGTCCGGACCGAAATAATAATGACGGGTTTCGATTTGTTGCCACCCGGTCGCGACGCGGCCATCTTTCAAGAGCAAGTATTTCTTGCCGTTGATTGTGTACATGCCCGACTGGATGGTCCCGTTGTCGAATATGTAATGCTTCACGCCGTTGACGGTTTGCCAACCGCTCAACTGTTTCCCTTCAAGAGAGAACAAGTAGCGTTTCCCGTCCACGGTTAAAAAGCCGGTCGCCATGACGCCGTTCGATTTGAAATAATAGAGACCGTCCGTGAGTTGTTGCCAGCCTTTCAGCTGCTTCCCGTCGGCGGCGAACAAGTAGGTCGCCCCGTCAATCGAATAGCGTCCGGTGACGAGCGCACCGTCTGTTTCAAAATAATATGTAGCGCCATCGATGGCCTGCCAACCGACGGCCATCGTCCCATCTGCTGCGAAATAGTACGTCTTGCCATCAATCACTTGCCAGCCGGTCAGCACCGTGCCGTCTTCTGTCGTATAGACTGTTCCCGTCGCCGTCGTTTGAAACCCGGCCGCGGCATAGACATGGTCGTAACTGAGCATGATGCTCATACTGATGGCCAAACCTGCCCCTACATGACTCCACTTCATAGTCGTTCCTCCACAATCGAATTGAAAAATTGGTATTATTTTGTAAATTAAGTATACATGAGAAAAGCCGCCTTGACTCGACGGCTAAAGGACTATTTTGAGAAGGTGCTACATCAGGACGAACGGCTGATGAACAACAACCGTCTCGAGGCGATGAACAACGTGGCGGCGATCAACAAGATGCCGCTGACAATCGGCCAAACGAGTAAGCTCTCGCCCATGAGCACTTCGGCCGATAACGAGCCGAGCCGCCATGGCATCCAATCCCATTCGAGCCAACCGAGGAGGAACGACATGATGAAGTGGAGACCGAGCGTGATGACGAGGGCGACGAGTCCGCTCTCGAGCAACGCCGCAAGCATGAAGAAAATCGACAGCTGGACGACGAAATGGAGCATGAGCAGTCCGGTCGCGAGCAAGAAGTCGGTGATATCGAACGAATCGAACAAGACGATCGTGTAGTAGGCGGCACTCAGTTGGGCAAGTCCGATCGCGATCACGGCGAGTAGCGAATAATGTCCCCATTTGCTGAGGACGATCCGCGTGGCCGGAATTTTCAGTGATTTGAGCCAGGCGAGCGTGCCGAGCGACTGTTCGTGGCTGAACGTATGCATGGCGGACAAGAGGACGACGAGCAGTCCGATTTGCCGCAACTGTTCGCTCGCCGACATGAGTACTTCTTCCGGTGACGGGGTCGGGATCTCGATGACCGCACCGTCCGGCAAATTGCCGCCTGAGGCTAATATGTCCGGGAGGAAATAGAGCGTGAGCGGCTGCATCGCCGCAAGCAACATCAAGGCGATCGGTACCCAAATCATCCGCTTATTGCGCCATGACTCTTTCCACTCTTGTTTGAAGATGGCCAGTTTCATCAGTCGTTCACCTCCAAGAAGAGTGACTCGAGCGATGGATGCCCGACATGGAGCGATTGGAGCCGGAGACCACGTTCGAGGAGCAATTGGAGCAGCGCCCGTTCCGTCACGTCTTTCGCATCCGTCTCGAGTTCCCACGTCGTCCCGGAGCGGGTGACGTGGCTGACACCGGGGAGCGTCCGCCATTCCTCTTCCGTCAAGACGTCGTTGAACAGACGGACTTGGATCGAGGACTTCGAACCGAGCAAATCGGTCACGGTCCCTTCCATGAGCAGGCGCCCTTGCCGGAGCAAGAGCACCCAGTCGCTCGCTTCCTCGGCGTCAGGGAGCACGTGCGTCGAATAGAGAATCATCCGCTCCTGCTTCAAGTCGCTCAATAAGTCGAGCACTTCCCGGCGGCCGCGCGGGTCGAGCGCCGACACCGGCTCATCGAGCAGTAACAACTCCGGATCATGTACGAGTGCCTGAGCGATGCCGAGCCGTTGCCGCATGCCACCGGACAAGTGCGCTGCTGGCCGATCGACGGGCTCGAGCCCGACCCGTTTCAGCAGATGGACCGGATCGACACCCGTTACCCCGGTCAACTCGGCCGCATAACGAATCGTCTCGACCGGTGTGAGCGATGGGTAGAGCGCCGGACGCTGTGGTAGATAGCCGATGCGGATGGCATCATGACCGACGATTTGACCCGACGTTGGTGTCGTCACGCGGGCAATCATGTTGAGCAATGTCGTCTTTCCGGCCCCGTTCTCACCGAGGAGCGACGTGCAACCCGGTCGGAGCGAGAAGCTGACGTCGTCGAGCGCGGTGAACGTGCCGAATCGTTTCGTCAGTTTGGTGACGTTCATCGCTTCGTCCGTCCCCATAGGAAGTAGATGATTGGGCCGAGGATGTTGATGAACAGGATGACGAGAAGCCACACCCATTTCGGTCCGTTCGTCTCTTGTCGCTTCAGTAAATCAATCAAGGCGACGACGAGCAAGATGAGTTGTAGGATGAGGAACGGCAATAAAATGAGCAATAAATTTGAGTCATTGGCAATATCCAAGTATGTTCCTCCTTCATAAATGAGTTCACTATCCCATTCCACACATAGGACTTATTTCCTGTATGGAACAGAAAAAAGCCCTTTCTCCGCAAAGAAAGGGTGACGATCATTTGACGATGATGACCGGGGCGAGAGCGCGTTTAGCAAGCTTATGGCTGACGCTGCCAAGCACGAACTCTTGGAACGTGTTCAGTCCGCGTGAACCGACGACGACGTACTCGTACGGCTGATGGTTCGCGTATTTGACGAGTTCGACGTCGGGTTCGCCGCGAAGTTCGATATATTCATATTCGAGCCCGGCCGCGACCACTTGGTCGAACAGGGGTTGTAACATCAATTTTCGCTTCGCTTCGAGATCGAGTTTTCCGGTCGAGTTGAGCGCGGCTTCTTTCGATTCTTTGGCGCTGACGACATGAACGATGTCGATCGATGCGTCTGATGCCTTGGCGAGCTGAATCGCTTTCTCAAGCGCCCGCTTCGAGTGGGCAGACCCGTCTGCCGCTAAAAATACCTTTCCCATAAAAACGTCCTCCTCTTTCACACAATCTATTTTTAGTATATGCGATTTTGTAGAGCCATGGATAAAAAATGGGAGTGAACGCGAATGTCGACTCCCGTAGAGACCAAATCAATGGCCAGCGTTTGCTTCTTGTTGTTTCAAGTGAAGCGCGAGCGTATTGAGCAGTTTCTCTGAATCTTTGTTCAAGTTCAATAGTTTCGGCTCGATCCCGACTTCGCGATACTTGAAGACGACTTTATCGATGGCACCGATGGCCGAGTCGTCCCAAAGATGGGTGTTCGAGAAGTCGATCGTGACGTGTTTGACACCGGCTTCGGCGTCTTCGGTCACATCGAACTGATTGACGAACTCAGACGTCGAGGCGAAGAAGAGCTGACCGTTCACGATGTAACGGGCACGATCGGCGTCTACACTGCGATCGAGTTCGACTTTCGAGATTTTTGCGGCGAAGAGAATCGCTGCCGTCAAAATCCCAGCGAATACACCGAGTGACAAATCGTGGGTGACGACCGTGACGAGCACCGTCACGAGCATGACGACCGTATCTGATTTTTGAGCGGTGCGCATCGCCTTAAGCGAGCCCCAGTCAAACGTCGCATACGAGACGAAGAACATGACACCGACGAGGGCGCCGACCGGGATGAGCATCAATACATCACTCATCGTCATGATCATGATAAATAACGCGAGTCCAGCGACGAACGTCGACAGTCGGCCGCGAGCACCTGACGAGACGTTGATGACCGATTGGCCAATCATCGCACAACCTGGCATCCCGCCGAAGAAACCAGCGATGATGTTGGCGATCCCTTGACCGCGCGACTCACGATTTTTGTTCGAGTCCGTACCTGTCATGTCATCGACGATTTGTGCCGTCAACAGCGATTCGATCAATCCGACGAAGGCGAGGGAAATCGAGTAAGGAAGGATGATCATCAACGTGTCAAACGTCAACGGGACGTTCGGGAATAAAAATTCCGGTAGCGTTGCTGAGATCGTTCCCATATCACCGATGTTTTTCGTATCGAGACCGAGCGTGATGGTGAGCACCGTCATGACGACAATGGCGACGAGCGGGGCCGGGATCATTTTCGTGACACGCGGGAATAAGAAGATAATCGCGAGTGACGCGGCAACGATGGCCCAGATGATCCAGCTCTCGCCTTCAAAGTTCGACAATTGCGCTTGGAAAATCAAAATCGCGAGCGCATTGACGAAGCCGACCATGACGGCGCGCGGGATGAATTTCATCAACCGGGCGATGCCGAAATAGCCGAGCGCAATTTGAATGATTCCGGCGAGAATCCCCGCGGCGAGTAAATATTGTAACCCGTAGTCGGCGACGAGCGAGACGATGACGAGGGCCATCGCACCGGTCGCGGCCGAAATCATGGCCGGACGACCGCCCGCGATCGAGATGACCATGGCGATGATGAATGAGGCATACAGTCCGACCATCGGGTTGACTCCCGCGATGAGTGAGAACGCGATCGCCTCAGGGATGAGTGCGAGCGCGACGACGAAGCCAGCTAGGACGTCAGCCCGGACGTTGCCGAGCCAATCTTGTTTAATCGTATTCAATTTTTCCAAAAGAACACACCTCTCTATATATTTTTGACTTTGATCTCCGAGTCTCACGAAGATCAAACGCCGCATTATATGAAAGAAGTCGTTCGACCGACACATGGTTTCACAACGTGTTTCATCATACCGAACTTTTTCTGAAATGACAATTGCCTCGAATGAAAAACTATGGTAATTTCATAACGTAAAGGTTATATAACGGATTTGTTATACAGAGAAGGAGAATGACGATGCATACGGTAGATGATTTAAGTAAAGTGCTCAAAGTGCTCGCCGACCCGACCCGCTTGACGATGCTCAAGCAAATGCAGGCAGGAGAGCAGTGCGCCTGCAGTTTTGTCGACTGTTTCGACATCTCGCAGCCGGCCATCAGCCGTCATTTGAAGATGATGCGCCAAGCGGGACTGTTGTTGGAACGCCGCGACAAGCAGTGGATTCACTATCGGTTGAATGAGACGAGCCCATTCTACTCAATCGTCATCGATTTGCTCGACAAAATCGAGACGGTCGAGGCGAATTGTGACTGCGAAACGGACTGTGCGATTTAAGGAGGAGTCAACGATGAAACTTGAAGTGTTCGAACCAGCCATGTGCTGTCCGACCGGATTGTGTGGTCCTTCAATCGATCCGGAGCTGACGCGGATTGCGACCATCCATTACGTATTGAAACAACGCGGCTTTGATGTGGCCCGTTATAACCTCGCCTCTGAGCCGAACCGGTTCGTCGAGAACGCTCATGTCCAAGCTGAAATCGCGAACGGGCTCGAGACGCTTCCACTTACCGTCGTCGACGGTGAAATCGTCAAACGGGGCGCCTATATGACGAACGAAGAGATCGCCCGATTGACAGAACTCCCGGTCGAGGCGTTCGCCACACAAGACGGCGCGAAACCAAAAGTTCGCATCACGCTCAAAAAATAAGGAGGCGCGTCATCATGAATCGCTTTGACTTCACGACAATCGAGCCGACCCGTTACGTATTTTTGACCGGGAAAGGCGGTGTCGGCAAAACATCGACGGCGTCGAGTCTCGCCTTGACGCTCGCTGACCGCGGAAAACGTGTCTTGCTCGTCTCGACCGATCCGGCGAGCAACCTTCAAGACGTGTTCGAGATGGAACTTGACGAGACACCGCGCCTCGTCCCGGATACAGGTCTCGCCATCGCGAACTTCGACCCGGAAGAGGCGGCGCAACAATACATGGAACGCATGGTCGGACCATATCGCGGCGTGTTGCCGGACGTAGCCATCCAGTCGATGGAAGAGCAACTGTCCGGCGCCTGTACGGTCGAAATCGCGGCATTCGACCAGTTCACCGAGCTGTTGACGTCCGAGTCGGCACGTGAGACGTACGATCACGTCATCTTTGACACGGCGCCGACCGGTCACACGCTGCGGTTGTTGACGTTGCCGAGTGCGTGGGACGAATTTTTAGAGACGAACACGACCGGTGCGTCGTGCCTCGGTCCGCTCGCCGGCCTAGCCGATAAGCAACTGCAATACAAACGGGCCGTCGAGACGCTCACCGATGGCGAGGAAACGACGTTGTTGCTCGTCGCCCGTCCCGAGACGTCGACGCTCGTCGAGGCGGCGCGAGCCGCGACCGAACTTCACGCGATCGGGATCGAACAGATGCAACTCGTCATCAACGGCATCGTCGCAGTCGAAGAAGGGACGGACCGCTATACGAAACGGTTCATCGAGCGTCAACAACAAGCGCTCCGCGAACTTCCAGACGGCGTCGCCGACCTCGAGACGTTCACGCTCCCATATGCCTATGAGAACCTCGTCGGTGTCCCGGCGCTCCGCCGTTTTGTGAACGGAGAGACGGTCGCCGTCCCGGACACACGTCATGACACGAACCGTTACGGATCCATCGATCGTCTCGTCGACGAAATCGAGATGGACGGACCAAACGTCATCATGACGATGGGGAAAGGCGGGGTCGGCAAGACGACGCTCGCCTCGCTCGTCGCCGTCGCGCTCAGTGAGCGCGGGCACGCCGTCCATTTGACGACGACGGACCCGGCTGCACATGTGGCTTTCACAATCGGTCTGGACGTCCCGGATACGTTCACCGTCGATGCGATTGACCCGAAAGTCGAGATCGAGAAGTACCGGATGGATGTGTTCCGGGAAGCGGGGGATATGAACGAGGAGCAGCGCATGATGCTCGAAGAGGACTTGCGTTCGCCGTGTACCGAGGAGATTGCCGTCTTCCGTGCCTTCGCCGATCAAGTGGCGAAAGCGAAAGACCGCTTCGTCGTCATCGATACGGCGCCGACGGGTCACACGCTTCTCCTCTTGGATGCGACCGAGAGCTATCACCGCGAACTCGAACGGTCGACAGGGGTCGTCCCGGAAGCGGTTCGCGACCTGTTACCAAAACTGCGCGACCCGAAACAGACGCACGTCATCATCACGACGCTGCCTGAAGCGACACCGGTGTATGAAGCTGAGCGACTCGTCGCTGACTTGGAACGGGCCGAGATTCAACCGTTCGCCTGGGTCGTCAACGAATCGTTCACACCGCTCGATGTGACGAGCAAGCTGCTTACGGCGAAAGTCGCGAGCGAGGCGCCTTGGCTCGAGCGTGTGAACGCCTATCCGCGCCCGACGTTACTCGCGTGGCAAGAACAGCTGCCGGTCGGTTATCCGGCACTGTCACAACTACTCAAGGAGGAAGTTACATGAACGTTACGAATGAAGCCATCGATTTTATGAAAGACGCACTGATTGAAGAGGAAATAAAATCGGTTCGCATCTGTACGGAAGCCGGGTGCTGTGGCCCGACACTCGGTCTCGTCGTCGCGGCTCCGGAAACGACAGATGATGTGAAAGATTTTGACGGCCTCACGTTCGCCGTCGCGAAAGATGCCGAAGCGATGGCGGAGAACGTTACGCTCGACGTCGAGTCGACAGAAGACGGCGTCAGCCTCGTGCTTCGCGGCTTACAACAGACTTGTTAAAAAAATAGAGAATTATTGGAGGAACTCATTGTGCAGTGGATTGCTAGTATCATCTTTTTGGTGACGCTCTTCCTCATCATCAAGCAACCGAAAGGCCTCGGCATCGGTTACTCGGCGATGGGGATGGCGGTCATCGCCCTTCTCACTGGGGTCGTCAATTTGGATGACGTCGGTACTGTCTGGGGCATCATTTGGAACGCAACGTTCACGTTCATCGCGATTATCATTATCTCGCTCATCTTGGACGAGATTGGATTCTTTGAATGGGCTGCCTTACATATGGCCCGCATCGCCAAAGGCGGCGGCGTCAAGCTGTTCGTCTATATCACGTTGCTCGGTGCGATCGTCGCGGCGTTGTTCGCGAATGACGGGGCGGCGCTCATCTTGACGCCGATTGTCCTCGCCATGGTGCGGGCGCTAAAGCTTCCGGATGCGGTCGTCTTGGCATACGTCATGGCGTCTGGGTTCATCGCTGATACGGCGAGTCTGCCGTTCGTCGTCTCGAACCTCGTCAATATCGTCTCGGCCGACTTCTTCGGCATCGGTTTCGCCGAATATGCGGCGCGGATGGTGTTCGTCAACGTCTTCGCCGTCAGCGGAAGTTTACTTGTCTTGTATTTGTATTTCAAAAAGGACATTCCGAAGCAGTACGATTTATCGAAACTCGTCGAGCCGGCCTCGGTCATCAAAGACCACAAAATGTTCCGTTTGTCGTGGGTCGTGCTCGCACTTCTCGTCATCGGATACTTCACAAGCGATATCGTCGGCATCCCGGTCTCGCTCGTCGCAGGCGTCATCTCGTTGTTCTTCCTCATCATGGCGAACCGTTCACCGGCCGTGCCGACCCGGTCCGTCCTACGCGGGGCGCCATGGGCAATCGTCTTCTTCTCGCTCGGGATGTATATCGTCGTCTACGGTCTGCAAAACGCGGGACTGACGCAAGTGCTCGCCAACTTCATCGACTGGTTCGCCGTGAACGCCTTCAGCGCCACGTTCGGGATGGGCTTCTTGGCCGCCATCTTATCATCAGTCATGAACAATATGCCGACCGTCATGATTGACGCGCTCGCCATCGATTTGACGAATACGACCGGTCAGATTCGGGAAGCGCTCATCTATGCGAACGTCATCGGGTCCGATCTCGGTCCAAAGATTACACCGATTGGGTCGCTCGCGACGCTGCTATGGCTTCACGTGCTCCGTACGAAAGGGCTTAAAATCGGTTGGGGTCAATACTTTAAAGTCGGGATCATCTTGACGATTCCGACGCTCGCCATCACCTTGCTTGGACTATACATCAGCCTAATACTTTACTAAGGAGTGTTTATTATGAAATTGGTCATCATCGGTTCAGTCGCCGCCGGTACGTCGGTCGCGGCAAAGGCACGTCGTAACAACGAAGACGCACAGATTACGATTTACGACCGCGACTACGATATCTCGTACTCAGGTTGCGGCATTCCGTATTATGTCGGCGGTGAAGTCGAGTCGCGCGACGATTTGACGCCTCGTGACGCGGCGTTCTTCAAAAAACGTTATCAACTTGACGTCATGACACGACATAACGTGACGGCAATCGATGCCGACGCACAGACGATCACGGTCGAGAACCTCGAGACAGGCGAATCGTTCACGGACAGCTATGATTCGTTGGTCCTCGCAACAGGCGCCTCGAGCATCATCCCGCCAATCCCGGGTGTCGACTCGGACAACGTGTTCCCGATCCGTAACATCCAGAACGCGGAAGCGACACGCAACTTCGTCGACGCAACGAATCCGAAGCACGCGACGATCATCGGCGCCGGCTTCATCGGCCTCGAGATGGCCGAGCAGCTCAAACTGCGCGGCATCGATGTGACGATTATCGAGCGTTTCCCACAAGTGATGCCGCCGCTCGACAAAGACATGGCGTGCCGCGTCGAAGATCACCTCGAGAAGAACGGCATCGAGCTCATGCTCGGCGAGACGGTGACGGAACTCATCGGTGACGGCCACGTCGAACGTGTCGTCACGGAGAGCGGCAAGACGATCGACACCGACCTCGTCATCCTGTCGGTCGGCGTCCGTCCGAACACGGAACTCGCGAAGTCGATCGGGGTGACAATCGGGGAGACGGGTGCGATCGCCATCAACGAGCGCATGGAGACGAACGTGAAAAACGTCTATGCGGCCGGCGATGTCGCCGAAAGCTTCTCGCTCGTCACGGGTAAACCGATTTGGCGTCCGCTCGGTTCGACGGCGAACAAGATGGGGCGCGCTCTCGGTGACCTCATCACAGGAGGCGATCTTGAACATCGAGGGATCCTCGGGACGGGCATTTTCAAAGTGTTCGGCCAAGCGGTTGCGCAGACCGGTCTATCGGAACGTGAGGCCCGCGAGCTCGGGTATGACGTCGAAGTGCTCCATAACACGAAGCCGGACAAGCCGGCTTATATGGGCGGGAAAGACATGACGATTAAAGCAATCGGCGACCGAGCGACACGCCAACTGCTAGGCGTTCAAATTGTCGGCTTTGAAGGTGTCGACAAGCGCATCGACGTATTCGTCACGGCCATCACGTTCAAGGCGAAAGTCGATGATTTGTTCCATCTCGATCTCGCGTACGCGCCGCCGTTCTCGACGACGAAAGACCCGGTCATGTACACGGGCATGGCGCTCGCGAACAGTATGAATCAATCGGCGCGACTCATCACACCAGCCGAACTGCAGAAGCGGATCGATGCGGGTGAAGACATGCAGATTATCGATACACGCAAAGCCTCGCAGTTCGAGAAGGCGTGCGTCGACTGCGCCGTCAATATCCCGCTCGGTAACTTGCGCGAAGCCGCCAAGGACATGGACAAAGACAAGCCGACCGTCGTGTACTGCAATGGCGGGGTGACGGGGAACGCGGCCCAAAACGTGCTCCGTAACTTCGGTTTCACCGACGTTTACAACTTGTCAGGTGGGAACAAGAATTATCAACTCTTTAAAAAATACGGGAACTAACACAGACGGCGTCCGAACCATTCGGACGCCGTTTTTTGGTATGCTGAATCATGAGGTGAATCAGATGAACTATAAGCTGTTACATGAGAAGTTCGAACGGAGAAAGCAGTGGCTCATCTTTGAGAAGGAGGAGGTCGTCCGTCGGGTGATGGTCCGCTATAAGGCACGCGTCATCCCAAAAGCAGACATCATGGATTTGGTGAACGACGACCAGTTGTCGTATGACCATATCTTCTGTTGCTTGACGATTGATGATCCGCGTATACTCGATAAGATTTTTACAGCGAAGGAGAAAAAAGACCACCGTTGGGAACGTGACGATAACGCACGACGTGGGATGGTGTACAAACATAAAGACGAGGCGCATCGACGATACAATCAGTTGATCCTCGACGAGATGGAAGGACGCCGACTCGACATCATATTCGAAAGCAAGGACGGAAAGTTCGTGACAGGCTTTTTGACGAGAGATATGTCGACCCAAGTCGCCTCTTATATTTATGCGCATACAGGAGCGGCAAAGTTCACGGGGCTGATTCCGCGCGCGTTGTGGCCGCCGGATGTGACCGATGAAGAGTTCAAGCTGAGCTATCGATGGTATTTGGAAGCACTTGACGAATGGAACAAACTATAATTAGCCCTTGATGCTGCGCGTCAAGGGCTAGTTCGCTTTCTTTTCATTCCACTTGCCGAGTCGGTTCCGTCCGCTCCGCTTGGCGACGTATAGTCCGATATCGGCTTTTTTGACCAATTGGCTTGACGTGACAACTTTCGCTTCTGACGTGCTCGCGATCCCAATCGAGACGGTGACGTCAATGAAGGATCCGTCCGGCAATAAGAACGGCGTTTCGGCGATTTGCCGCAAATAGCGTTTGCCAATGACGAACCCTTGCGACAACGTGCAGTCAGCCAATAAAACCGAGAATTCTTCGCCGCCGTTGCGGCAGACCATGTCATCGGTCCGCGCCGTCTTCGTCAAGCGAGTACCTAATTCGACTAAGATGGCGTCCCCGGCATCATGGCCGTACGTATCGTTAATCGATTTGAAATGATCGATGTCGAGGAAGAGCAAGGCGACGTCTTGCGTTCCATTGATCACTTCTTCGTCGACGCGCTTCATCTCTTCCTCGAAGCGGCGGCGATTGCCAAGTCCGGTCAATGCGTCGGTGAAGGCCGCTTCTTTATATTTCGAGATGAGCCGTTCCGAGCGTTGGATTTTATGGATGCCCCCGTAGACGATATGGAGCAGGAATCCGGCCGAGTACCCGATGGTGATGAAGGCGAGGAGCGTCATCACATACGTTTCGATTTGATTATAATTGCTGACGTTTAACAATGAGAACAACGAGATGAATCCGAGGCTGATCGCATTGACGATTCGGATGTCCCGCGCCGGCTTGATTCGTTCACGGAACCATAGGAAAGCGACAGCGACCGATGCGGCGAGAGTGTAGTCGAGAAACGTGATCAACAAAAGCGTCTCGGTCAAGATGAACGGCAAAACGAGAATGCTCGCGACATATGTGATGCGTACACCCGGCAGGCCGAAGTAGAGCGCCGACATGATGATGGGGACAAACCCGTATTGAAAGTCGGCTTGCGCGTTCCACAACACGCCGTGGAGGGTGATCACAATCGACAGCCCGGCGAGTAAGAAGGAGATGGTGACTTGACGCCGGAGCGGGAGCTTCGTCGTCACGCCCAGCTTCGTGAGGCGCGAGATGATATAGAGGCCGACCAGCAACAGACTGGCGTTGGCGATCAAGTTGTTAATGAGGTTCGTAAGTGACATATATTTAAAATTCCTCCCCTAACTTCTATATACAGTCCAATCGACCAATAATGCAATCGTTTTTCAAATGGAAAATAGAGGGGGTTTCCCAACCGATGGCGCAAAGTGGAAGGTGTTAGGTGTATATATAAAAACATTGAATTCCGAAAAGGAAACGTTTACAATTTTTATGTAAGCGTTTTCCTAAAATCATGCTACAAGGAGGGACCCACATGGTCAACAAGCGATGGAAACAGGCATGGGCAGTTGTGCTAACGTTTGCACTAGTGTTCTCAATGTTTCCGATGTCATCGTCCGCTCTCGATAAAGGCAAGTCGACGCTCGTCGTCGTTCACTATCAAGAGGCCCCGGACAATCAAACGGATTGGAACTTATGGCTTTGGGCGAATAACCCAGATTATTTCCCGAATAAAGCCTTCGCCTTCAACGGCGAGGACGATTTCGGAAAGGTGGCGGCCTACGAATTCCCGGTCGATTCACCTGAAAAGCTCGGTCTCGTCGTCCGTACGGACAACTGGGAGAAAGATAAAGGATCGGAGAACGACCGCTTCATCACGAGCGATATGATCAAAGACGGCGTTGCCGAAGTATGGATCAAGTCAGGGGACTCGAAAATCTATACGTCGAACCCAGACGGGGAGACGGCAGCAACGGACGTAGATATGAAAGTTCATTACTTCCGTTACGACAATACATACACGGACTGGGGTCTTTGGACATGGCCAGACGGTGGCGACGGTCAAAACATCAACTTCGATGAGACGGACGCCTTCGGCGGTGTCGCGAACGTGAAGTTTGCCAACCCGGACGCGAAGAAACTCATCGGACTCGTCACGAAAAAAGGCGAATGGGCCGAAAAAGACGGCACAGACCGTTTCGCGCTCAGCACGGCGAAAGAGATTTGGCTCGTCGAAGGGGATTCGACGATTTACTATTCAGAACCAGAAATCGATCGTTCACCGAAAATCGTCTCATTCGAGGCGGATACGTTCCGTCAAGCGGAGCTCACGCTCAACCGCGTCATCGACAATAAGTTCTTGAGCGAATTGACGGTCGAAGGTGCGACCGTTGAATCGGTTGAGAAGTCAGGCGACAAGTCGGTCACCGTCCGTTTCAGTGCAGACATCGATTTGGCGGCGGTCATCACGGCGAAGCACCCGACGTTCGGAGATAAAGTACTCCAAGCGGGCGACGTCCTTCGGTCACCGGAGTTCGATGCGAAGTATGCCTATGACGGCAAACTCGGCGTGACTTACAAGCAGTCAAAATCACAATTCGTCCTTTGGGCCCCGACGGCACAAGACGTGAAGCTCGAACTATGGAACATGCCGAAAACGCGTCCAGCTTCAGATAAAGACTTGAAGAAGACGATTTCGATGAAGCGTGGCGAGCGCGGCACATGGGTCGCGGACGTCCGTGGCGATTTGGACGGCATCGGCTACACGTACAACGTCAAGCACGCGTCAGGCAGCGTCCGCGCGGTCGATCCGTACGCGACAGCAGTCGGTGTGAACGGGGACCAAGGGGTCGTCGTCGACTTGAACGAGACGAAACCGAAACGTTGGAACTCGATGAAGCCGAAATTGGCGAAACGGACAGACGCCATCATCTATGAGACGCACGTCCGCGACTTGTCGATTTTCGACGTCACGTCAGACAAGTACGATTCAGGGATTAAAAACAAAGGCAAATATCTCGGTGTCGTCGAGCCAGGCACACGTCTCCTCGTCAACGGCAAGAAGACAGCCACAAAGACTGGCCTCGACCATATGAAAGACCTCGGTGTCACACACGTCCAGTTCATTCCGGTGTACGACTATAACACGGCCTCGGTCGATGAGACGAAACCGGATGCATCATACAACTGGGGGTATGACCCGAAAAACTATAACGCGCCGGAAGGCTCGTATTCGACGAATCCATATGATGCGAAAGTCCGGATTCGTGAGATGAAACAAATGATTCAAGGGCTCCATGACAACAACTTGCGCGCCGTCATGGACGTCGTCTATAACCACATGTTTGATGCGCAGGCGTCGAACTTGCATAAGATCGTCCCAGGTTACTACTACCGTTACACAGAGGGCGGCGACTTCGCGAACGGAACGGGCGTCGGCAACGACACTGCGTCTGAACGCAAGATGATGCAGAAGCTCATCGTCGACTCGGTCGTCTATTGGGCGCAAGAGTACCATTGGGACGGGTTCCGTTTCGATCTCATGGGCATCCATGACGTCAAGACGATGAACCAAGTCCGTTCGGCGTTGAACAAAGTGGATCCATCCATCCTCGTCTTCGGCGAAGGTTGGGACCTCAGCACGCCACTCGACCCGGCGAAAAAAGCGAACCAGAAGAACGCCTACAAGATGCCAGGCGTCGCACACTTCAACGACAACATCCGCGACGGCTTGAAAGGCAGTGTCTTCATCGACACGGACAACGGCTTCATCAACGGGAAAGCCGGCCTTGAGAACCGCATCAAGACAGGCATCGTCGGTGAAATCGATTATAGCGCCGACATCAAAGGCTTCACGAAAGAACCGACGCAAGCGATCACGTACGTCGAAGCGCACGACAACCACACGCTCTGGGACAAGCTTGAACTCACGAACCCAGAAACGTCGGAAGCGGACCGTACGAAGATGCACCGTCTCGCGTCGAGCATTCTCTTGACGAGCCAAGGAACGACGTTCATCCATGCCGGTCAAGAGTTCATGCGCACGAAAGAAGGCGACCACAACTCGTACAAATCACCGGATCGCCTCAACCAAATGGACTGGAAACGGGCCGCTGACCGTAAGGCGGACGTCCAGTACATGAAGGGCTTGATCGAGATGCGTAAAGACAACCCAGGTCTTCGCATGACGAAAGCGGTGGACGTGAAGAAAAACTTGAAATTCTACAAAGCCGAAGCGAACGTCATCAGCTACTCGATCGATGACAAAGCGCCAGGACAGAAGAAAGACTTGTTCATCACGCACAACGCCAACGCTAAGACGGTTAAAGTGAAATTGCCGAGCGGGCAATGGAACCTCATCGTCGATGGGAAACAAGCGGGCACGAAGACGATTAAACGCGTCTCGGGCACGGTCGATGTACCGGCCTACGGATCGGTCGTCGTGAAACAACGCTAAGTAGTTCACCAGAGGTCAAACGACCTCTGGTTTTTTTATATGTCCATCCGGTTCGATGTGCGATTCCGAAAAATCATTCCCATGCTTGTTCAATCGAACAGCCCGCACATCGTCCTGCTTTTTTTTAATCGCGTCCGGGTAGAAAACGGGTGTGGTTTCCCTTAAGATGGGAGGGACAGAACGAAAGAGGAGATACATGAGATGGACATTCAGGCAGCCCGACACTTTTTCTCACAACTAAAAGGCGATCAGACGGACCGGCTCGATGAGATTGCGAAAGAAATCGACCGTACGGGAACGTATACGCTCACGACCGACGAGTTGACCGAGGGCGCGAAACTCGCCTGGCGGAACTCAAACCGATGCATCGGCCGTCTGTTTTGGCAGACGCTCACCGTCCGGGATGCCCGCGGCGCGGAGACGTTCGACGATGTGTTCGAAGCACTCATCGACCACTTGCGTTACGCGACGAACGGCGGGAAAATCCGCTCGACGATGACGGTGCTCCCGAACGAGTTCCGTCTCTTGAACACGCAACTCATCCGGTATGCGGCATATGAGACAGAAGACGGCATCATCGGCGATCCACTGTCTTTGACGATGACGCGTCAGGCCGAACGGCTCGGTTGGAGCGGGGCTAGGACTGCGTTTGACATCTTGCCGCTCCTGATCACGGATGGGAGTGACGTTCGGCTCTATGAATTGCCGGACGATGCGGTATTCGAGGTCGACATTCAGCACGAGGCGTACGACTTGTTCGGCGGACGGCCGATTAAATGGCACGCTGTTCCGGCCATCGCCGACATGGAACTGGAAATTGGTGGGCTGCGCTTCACCTCGGTCCCGTTCAACGGCTGGTATATGGAGACCGAGATTGGGGCGCGCAACTTGGCCGATACGGACCGTTATGACCTGTTGCCGCTCGTCGGCGCATCGCTCGGGCTCGACACGTCGAAAGAGCGGACGCTTTGGCGCGACCGGACCCTCGTCGAATTGAACGTCGCCGTCTTGCAGTCGTTCGAACGGGCCGGCGTGACGATTGTCGACCACCATACGGCGGCGAAACAGTTCAAACGGTTCGAGAAGAACGAGCAGGACGCCGGGCGCGACGTGACCGGGCAATGGAGCTGGCTCATCCCACCGCTGTCTCCGGCCGCGACGCACGTGTTCCACCGCCACTATGATGACAAAATTGTGACGCCGAACTTGTTCGCGCGCTCGGGTTGTCCGTTTTCGGCGTTTCAAGCGAAGGCAAAAGAGGAATCTAAAGCCTAGAACCGAAACGAGAGGATGATGAACGTGGCAGTCCCAATTTGGAAACGTGCCGTCGCCAGTCAAATCGACCAACTCATTCTTCAAACACCAGCGAAACTTGTCGAGAAGACGATTCGGAAGAAGTTGCTTCCTGGAAAAGAAGTGAAACGTTACTATTTACCGACGCTCGTGACGATGGCCGGGGAAGTATACTTCCTGCTCAATAAAAATGGCCAAACAATCGGCGACCAGGTCGTTGGGATTAAAGTCGTCAGTCAAGACGGGCGCTCGCTCTCGCTCGAACAAGTCGTGAAGCGGACGCTATATAAAGACGTCGTCTATCCGGCCACGCTCGGTCTGCCGCTGTTAAAAGCGCTGCAACAGATCAAGTCGGGCAAGAACATGGAATTGCCGCATGATGAGTTTGCTCATACGAAACTGATTTCGACACGATGAGTCGAAGCCGAAGACAGCGCGACGACGAGTCGGGCTGTCTTTTTTCGTGCGAATGAGTCGGAAAGGAACGAATCCGGAAAATAAGGTATAATGAGAAAGGAAAAAATTGAACGACCATTGGAGGATTTTTGTTATGACCAAAATCGCATGGATTACCGATAGTATGGCCAATTTCTCGAAGGAAGAGGCGGCCCGTCTCGGTGTCGATATCGTCCCGATTCAACTGATTGTCGACGGCAGCGGCTATAGCGAAGTCGACTTGTCGCTCGAAGACTTGCACCGCTATATGATCGACCAAAAGAAAGAGGCGAAGACGTCACAGCCGATTTTCGGCGACTTCATCGCCCGCTATGAACGTTTGAAAGAAGAAGGATATGATTGCGCCATCGCCGTCCATTGCTCGAACGGCTTGAGTTCGACCGTGAAGAACTCGAGTGCAGCGGCCGAAGCGGCCGGCTTCAAAGTATATACGGTCGATTCGCACGCAGCGCTCGAGGCGCAGCAAGAACTCGTCCGTCTCGGTCTCGCCGCTGAGGCTGAAGGTAAGTCGGTCGAAGAGATTGTCGCCTTGCTCGAAGCGTGGCGTGACAAGAAAAACTTCTTCATGATCATCGGGAACATGGAAACGATGCGCCGCGGCGGTCGCGTCTCGTCTGGTGAGATGTTCCTTGCTAACATCTTGAACATCAAACCGATTATCACGCTCGATGAGACCGGAAAAGTCATCCCGTTCAAAAAAGCACGGTCGCTCAAAAAAGCGTACGCTGAGATGGTAACCGAGCTTGAACGCCGCCACGCCGCGAACGGGATTCACAACAACCGTGTCTTCGTCCAGACGGCACTCGCTCCGGAGATGCAAGACAATCTCGTCGCGCTCATCCAGGCGAAATTGCCAGACATTGAAGTCGTCAAGACGCACTTCTGCCCATCGATCGCGGTCCACGCCGGCTTTGAGACGGTCGGGGTGCTTTGGCTCGACGCGTAATCAAAAAAGGAGGGAGTTCGATGGAAGCTGTCACCACACTTTCGGCGTTACACGACCGGATCGCGAATACAGACCAATTGCTCGTCTACGTCTCGCATCCGACCTGTAGCGTCTGCCACTCGCTCAAACCGCAAGTCGAGGAGATGTTGACGGAGTTCCCCGATATCGAGGCGGTCGCCATCGATTCGGATCAGGTGCCGGAGATTGCCGGAGCCTACTCGATTTTCACCGTCCCGGTCGTCCTGTTTTTCCTCGACGGCAGAGAGACGCTCCGCCGGGCCCGGTTCGTCCCAATCGGCGAGCTGACCTATCAACTCGAGCGTCTCCAAGAGATGCGCGGTTAAATCCACAGACACTCGTCTGTGGATTTTTTTGGTTGTTTGCGTCGAGGAAGGGGAATCAGGAGAGTAGCTGCGTCACTTGTTCGAATGAAGAAATGAGGAAACGCTGATGGAAATCATACGCCACTCCGAATGGGCGGACACGAAGCTCACGCTCCATCTCGTGTCGCAAATTCTAGGCAAAATCAAACTCGGTCTCGCCCCGCAAGAGCCGCAATGGGCCCACGTCACGTTACCGCTCACCGTGAATGGATTTTCGACGGGGCCGCTCTGGAGCGGGGAGACGTTGTTCGACATTGACGTCGACGTCACGGCCTCGGTCATCACGGTGCAGGTCGAAACCGCTACGACCGTGATTCCGCTGACGGACGGGAAGCCGATCAAGTCCTATTATGAGGCGATGGTCGACGCACTCCATGCATCCGGCATCACCGTCACCATTAACCCGAAATCGCAAGAGATGCACGACATCTGGTGGCTCGACCGCGATGAGACCCCGCTCGCCTATGACACATCGACGGCCCTGAAAGGGGTGCGCCTGTTCCAGTACGCGGCGCGGGAAGAAGCGGCGTTTCTCGCCCCGCTCCGATGCCGGAAAGTGAAGCCGGCCTTGTTTTGGGGAACGTTCGACGTGTCATCGCTCATCGTCTACGGAAAATTCGAGCCGTTCCCCGAGGCCAAGGTGATCGAGAAGGCGGCGTTCGACGAGCACATGATCGAGTTCGGCTTTTGGCTCGGCGACGAGTCCGTCGACGTGCCGACGTTCTTCATCTTGCCGTATCCGTTTCAATACACCGACCTCGGCTCGGAGCGGCTTCAACCTGTGGACGCCTACTACGACGCCAAGATGAGCGAATGTTTTTTGTCGATTGAGAACGTGAGTCGGGCAGATGACATCCAAGCCTTCTTCCGGACGTCGTTCGACCTGTTGAGTGATCGACTCGGGTGGGAAGGGCGCGCACATTATTTCTTGCCGCTCGATATGCCGGCGCAACCAAAACAAGAGCCCACAGACGAAAGTCTGTGAGCTCTTGTTTAGTTTAACGTACGGTAGCGCGTCGTTCGACCGTTTCCGACACGGGTCACTTTTCGTTCGGCTATCAACTGTTCGATCAGTTTTCGGACAGTCCCTTTGCTTTTATTCAAATAGGCTTCGAGTTCTCTTGTCGTAAATTCGGACTGTTGACTAAGCCATTGTTCGAGTTCGTTTTCGTCAGAGTCTGGTGTCGTTAGCTGTTGTTTAGGCAACGTCACGACAAAGGCGTTCGGACTCGTAGTCCAGAATGGTCGTTCGAGACTTTCTTTGTAGCTTTCTTTGATTCGTTGTAACCCGGTACCATAACTTTCAATCCATTTCAGACGATACAATACATTGGCTAGTTTTGGATTACGGCTCTGAGAAATACCTAAATTGATATCCTCGATCGTTAAGCCCTTCACGAGTCCGCCCACCGAGACGATTTCGATTCGGTTTTGGAATAAATGAATCAAGATGCTACCGCTAAAACTATAATCGCGATGTGTAACGGCATTTACAAGAGCTTCTCGCAAAGCAGGACTAGGATAACTTTCGGTCTCGAGCCGTTTTAGACCGACGAAGCGTGCTGACGTGGCATTGTTCAGACTAAGGTATTCATAGACGGATTCGACTTGCGCGAGAATGGAGCCACTAAATTCTTTACGATCTTGAAATTCAAGCTTGTCGTTCCCTAAATAGCGGGCGCATTTGATTGAGTGTTCGCATTGGTCAGAAAGAAGGAGCCCTAAATTTGTGTAATAGCCATCATCTGTCATCAGGCCAAGTGTACGTTGTTGCTCGACACCAAATTTGATGTTCGTTTGAGCAAAAAAGTGAGAAGCTTCCTCGAAAGTCAGTTCCTGTTTCAAACTACGCATCGTTTCAAAGTTCGTCCCATCTGATTCGATAATCATTTGGCGGATGTTTTCTTCAGAGGCATTTGTGACAGACGTACCGTACCGAATGAAAACACCCGACGATTTCATGCCTTTTCTCTTCAAATGATAAGGGCGTCTCGTTCCGCGGGCCACAGCTATCTTTATGACCTCTTTTTTGTCGAGCTCAACCACTTCTAAATATAAATGGACTAGAATATCTGGTTGGATGTTGTCATGTAGCTTGTTTGATACTGCTTCGAGTTGTTTATGTGCGTTAGGGACACCGAGGACGGTACCATCATCTTCTATACCGATATAAAGAACACCACCTTGCGTGTTGGCGAACGCAATCACTTCGTGAACGACAGCGTCTGTAAGTTCTCGCTTGAACTCAACCGTAGGCGACTCTTTCATATGATTCACCTCTAATCTATTATTTGTATAGATTAATTATAATCGATTATAATCGATTAATCAAAAAAGATCGATTTGGACGGGAGTCCGAATCGATCGCCATGTTCAATCTTCAGTTGTCTGCGGCACGAGGTAAATCAAGCCGAACGGGTTATGGAGCAAGTTGTCGATTGACGTCCGCTCGTCTTCACCCATCTCGACCGTGAACGTCTTGCCATCTTCGAACGTGAAGCTGTCCCCGTCCCCGAACATCGATCCACCCGAGATGAGGTGGAAGTTGAACGAATGGACGACGTGAATCGCGTCTTCAATTTCGAGCGTGGCCGGTACGGCGACGTCGGCGTGACCGAACGCTTTCATGCCCCACGAGACGTAGGCGTCTTCTTCTTCCGTGATGGCTGTGAGAAGCGAGTAGTCGAGGGCGAGGTCTTCTTCTTTCGACTCTTGCCATTCGTCTTTCGAGTAGGCGACACCAGCCGTCTCGACCATGACGCCGAGTCCGCCGGCGTTCAAGATGGCATTGGCCGCACGGCGGGCCGCCGCGATGTCCGTCACGTCATTGACGTCGACGATCAAATAGACGATATGCGTGTGGCGGGTAAGCCCTTTCGCGATTTTCGGCGTGAAACCGCCCGAGCTGGCATGAATCATCGCTTCGGCGAGAGCCGGGTCGCGCTCGACGACTTCGACCGTGAACGCTTTTCCGGTCTCATCTTCTAACAGCAGTAGGCCAGCCATCGTGTAGCCTTCGCTATGTAAACTGATTTGTTCGCTGACTGCCTCGGCCGATGACCAGTTTCCTGGAATGGCGAGCAACACTTGTGTACGGTTCATATAAGAATCATCCTCTTCTTCAAATAGTCAGGCCTCTCACAGGGAGAGGCCTGGTCTCTTCTCTTATTATGCCCTATTTGGCGAAAAATTATTCTTGATACGTCTTCAATACTTCTTGGAGCGGAATCTGATCGATCTTGCGACGGCTGATGAACGTGCTTGCGAAGAAGAGGAGCGTCACCGCACCGAGTGTATAAAGCAGATAAATCCACTCGAACTCGAGCGGCAAGACGAGTCCATAATCTTCCGCGAACACGACGATGATGACCCGCAAGATGACGAGGGCGATCGGGATGCTGAGCAGGGCCGAGATGAGCGCGTAGATGAAGTAGCTATTGAGAATCATCGAGCGGACCTCGCGCCGGTCGTAGCCCATCACTTTCAAGAGCGAGATGACGTAATAATTTTTCTCGACCGTGAGTGCGGTCAAGACGAACAGGATGCTGAAGGCGATCAAGGCCGATCCGCCGATCATGACGTTCATCATCAAGTTCATGTACTCATTGATCGATTGGGACTGCTCAATCAGACCGCTTCGTGAGATGACCGTCGGATAGTCCGTCTCGTCCGGCCGTTCGGTCGCGTAAATCCCGTTGAACAAATCACGTGTCGTCCCGCCCGATAATTGTTCGCTGAGCGTTGCCCGAGGCAGGTAGACGACATCGCCCGCATATTCGTCGGCGATACCTCCGATCGGGTACGACAACGTCTCGTTGTCGAGTTCGATGTCAAGCGTGTCCCCGGTCTCGAGGCCGAGCTTCAAGGCGAGCGAGGCGTTGACGATGATCTCATCCGCTTTCGGTACCAGTTCGTTCCCGTCTTCGTCTTCGAGAGGATAGAGTGTGTTCGTCGCATCGAGCCCTTTCAACGTGACAAGGTTGTCTTGAGCGAAGGCGAACGGGTAGGTGAGGAACGGCTCTTGTCCATCTTCGAGCACAGGTTGCGTCGTCGTGTACGCCTCATATTCATAGTCGGCCTCGTTCAACTCGCCGACCGTCATCCGGTCGACCGCCCCGTTCATCATGAGGGCGAAGACGATGAGGAGCGTCGAGAATAGGATACCGAAAAAGAAGATGATGAAGCTGCCCGTGCTTTTGACGGCGTATAAATATTTGAATTTCGTCTTGCCGCGGGCGTTCCGGAGCAGACGGCTGACGATGCGGCTCAGTCGATTGAGTGAGGCGTTGTCTCGAGGCGACAGCAAAGCGAGAGCGCTCTCGCCCATGATTTTATAGATGACGGCTCCCGCCACGAGCGCGAAGAACAGGAGCGGGGCGAAGACGGCCGTGAGAAAGACGAGCGGGCTTTGGGCGATGGTGATGGACGGCAATAGATAGAAATCGAGATACAGGTTTTTGAGCGGCTCGGCGAAGTAGAGCCCGAGGAAATAGCCGATGACGAGCATGAGCGTCGCGAACAACAAGATGAAGACTAGGTACGGGACCGCGATTTGACGGCGGTTGTAGCCAATCGCTTTCAAGAGCCCGATTTGTCCGCGCTCGGCCTCGAGCATGTTCGAAATCAGGATGGCGACGATGATGACGGCAATCGAGACGATGAACAGGCTCAAGCCGAGCGCCATCGCTTTACCAGATGAGATCTCGCTATAGATGGCGCCGCTGCGCATGATGTTTTCCGTTTCCATGACCGAGATGACGAACGGGAGCTCGACGTCGGTCACGACCGTCCCGTCAGTGACACCGGCAAGGCGGAACGATTCGGTTCCAATCACCTCGTCGTAGGCGGCGTCCGTCATCAAAAGGAGTGTCTGCGTGCCGGGATCCAAATTGAAGAAGTTCTCATCAAACAGCGGGAGCGTGTAGTCCGGGAACAAGACGAATCCGCTCACCGTGAAAGGGGTACCGAGGTCGAGCGAATCACCGATTTCAATCCCGTTCTTCTCGGCGTATTTCGCATTGATGGTGATCTCATCGTTTTGCTCAGGCCGCTTGCCAGCCTCGAGATAAGACACGTTGATCGTGTCCGCTTCTTTCAAGACGAGTCCGCGGTGTTCGCTCGAGCCGAACGGGTAGGTCAAAAGCTTCGAGGCGCGGAGCTCAAGCGTCGCGCCGTCCATCTCGCCCTCGACGGCGTCGATGCGTGCCGCGATCAAGTCATCGAACGCCGCCTCGTCGACACGTCGCAAGTCCGAGAGCGTGTAGCGGCCGAAGGCGATGAAGTCCGCCAACTCAGGCAAGGCCGCCTCTTCTTCCGTGACCCGGTTCAGCATCTCGACGGCAAAATCCTCTTGATTCGATGAGGCGAGATACTCCTCGGTCGGCACTTCGATGCCGCTGATGCCATAAAACATCATCGTATACGTGAGCGAGCTCATGACGATGATGACGGCGATGGCAAGAAGCTGCATCCATTTGCCGGCGAGCGTCTTCCATACGTTTTTATACAGCATCTGTCTCACCCCCAGTGGATGTCGCAAGCGGCTTTTCGGACCGGGTTGTGCGTGTACTCCACGATCCGTCCCGAGTTCATTTTGATGACGTCATCGGCCATCTCACTGATGCCCGTGTTATGCGTGATGACGACGACCGTCTTGTTGTACGTCTCGTTCAAGCGCTCGAGCAGTTCGAGCACCCGTTTTGAATTGTCCTCATCGAGCGAGCCCGTCGGTTCGTCGCAGAAGATGATGGACGGATTTTTGGCGAGACTCCGGGCGACCGAGACGCGTGTTGTTCGCCGCCCGACAATTGGTACGGGTATTTGTCGCGGGCAGCCGCTAACCCGACTTGATCCAACAACTCTTCGATCGGGAGCGGGTCGGTCGATAAATCGGCCCCGATTTGAACGTTCTCGTAGACGGTCAAGTTTTGGAGTAGATTATATTGTTGAAAGATGAAGCCGAGATGGTCGCGTCGAAACGCTGTCATCTGCTCGGACGATAAGTCCGTCAAGACGGTGTCACCGAACGTGATCGTCCCGGACGTCACCGTGTCGAGGCCGCTGATGACGTTCAACAGCGTACTCTTGCCGCTCCTGCTCGGGCCGAGGATGACGACGAAGGCCCCGTCATTGATCGTCAAATCGATGTCTTTCAACGCCGTGGTCTCGATGTCCCCGGTCTTATAGACTTTATTGACGTGCTGAATGTGAATCATACCGATTCCTCCTTTGTCCGATGTTATCTTTTACCCGTTTCGAGCACATCGCGGACGGGAATATGTGAAACTTCATAGGATTTCAATTTTGAAAAAATAGTGAAACCGCTTCACCTGTGATAAAATAATATTACCAGGTACTAATCTTGATTTAAGGAGAATCCTACTATGAAAATTGCTTATATTACGGACAGCACGGTCGTCCTTCCTGATTCGATTCAACACCACCCGGACATCCATATCGTTCCGCTCTACGTCGTCAAAGGCGACCAGCCGTATAAAGATGGGGTCGAGGTCGATGCCAAGACTGTATACGAATGGATCGACGCAGGTGAACGCGTCTCGACAAGCCAACCGGCCATCGGCGACTTCGTCACCTTGTATGAGAGCATCAAAGATCAATATGATATGGGCATCGCCGTCCACTTGTCGTCGGACTTGAGCGGGACGTATTCGGCATCGGTTCAAGGCGCAGAGATCGCCGAGTTCAAACTGCTCGCTATCGACTCACGGGCCGGCATCTACACGATGGGGCTCATGCTCGAAGAGTTGATTGAACGCGTCGAGCGTGGAGATACGCTCGAGGACGTCGAAGCATATATGAAACAACGAACCGAGGACGTCCACATCGAATTGATTTTGCAAAACTTGACACAAATGCAAAAAGGCGGCCGTATCTCGAAGTCGAAAGCGCTCATCGGGAATATGTTGCAATTGAAGCCGGTGCTTCGCTTCGAAGACGGTCTTATCGTTCCGTATCAAACGGTTCGGACGTATAAGAAGGCGCAAGCCCAGTTGTTCGAAGCGCTCCGTCAAGTCATCGATTCGGGTGAATGCACGGACGTCTCGATTTTCCACGGGAACGTGCCAGAACTGGCCGAGTCGTGGAAACGTGAGCTCGGCGACAAAGCCAAAATTCGGGTCGACACACTCGCACCGCTCCTTGGGGCCCACACGGGGTCAGGCTCGATCGGTTTTTCGTTCTTAAAAGCAAAGTGATGACAGGATCGTGACGCGAGTCGCGATCTTTTTTCATTGTCACAACTTTCAAACAACGGCTGGAATCTTCCACCAAAACCCTTCATACTATGTAGGAATGATAATGAAAAGGGGGGAGACGATGCGATTTCGGAAGTACCTCATCAGAAGCTGGTTCTCGTGGTCGCTCGTCTTCATGGGAATCCTCGCCTACATGTGGCTCGGCATCGGTACGTTTGATTGGTCGTTATTTTGGTTCATCTTCACGCTCGGCGCCCTGTTCGTCATGAACCCGCTCAAGCGGCGGCACCTTCACTTTACGTTCCATGAGATGTTCGTCTTCATGACGTTCTTCTTGTACGGCCTGTTGCCGGCCTTGTTGATGGGACAGCTCCTCTTACTCACGTTTCAGGCCCGGACGTTCACGAACAAAGTCGGACGTCGGCGTTTTTTGCATTTCTATCCGCTCAATACGTTGATTGAGGCGATGCTCCTCGTCTTGCCGGGGCTCGTCTATTTGCGGCTCGGCGGAAAGATTGGACCGAACGTTCATCTGCTCGAACAAGGTACGGCGCTGATTGGGTTCTTTGCCGTCTTGTTCCTCGTCCTCGGCTTCAGTTTCCTGCTATCGCGGTTCTTGATTGGGGAACGGATCCCGCTCCCGATCATGTGGCGTTTGCTCCGTTTTGACTGGCTCGTCATCTCGCTCGAGCTGTTGTTCACGATGGTCGCCATCGAGGCGTTCCAACTGTTCGGATACACGGGGCTGATGGCGACGTTCCTCATCCTGTCGCTCCTCAAGATGGGGTTATCGAAAGCGACGGAGACCGAAGAGACGCAGTCGAAAATCGATCAAGTCGAACGGTTGAAAGAGCAACTGTACCGCGTCGACAACGAGCAACTGCTCATCGAGAAGTTTTGGAACGGGCTCCGGGAAGTCGTCGAGCTCGAGCGCGGCTGGCTTCAAGTCAATCGGGACGGGCACCGGACGTTTTATGATATCAGCGGCCGTACGTCCACCCCCGTCGCCGACGCCTCCACACTCGAACGGCACCGCGACGCGGAAGAACCGTACTTTGTGTATGATTCGCTTCATGAGTGGCATCCCGACCTGCAGGCACATCAAACCGAGCTCCATCATTCGGCACTCGTCATCCAACCGGTGTCGAGCACGACGAACGCGGTCAGCTGTATGATCTCGACGACGGCGAACGGGGCTTACGACGGGGCGATCGCCGTCGAGCTCCATCGCCTGTTGAAGACACTGTCCTGGTCGCTCGAACGGATCGACGAACGGAACCGTCTCCAACATGAAAGTTTGACCGATCCGATGACGGGACTCCCGAACCAGCGGGCGCTCAAGCGGTGGACGAAAGAGCGGTTGAACGATGTCGCATCGTATCCGTTGTCGGTGTTCTTGGTCGACCTCGATCATTTCAAGGCGATCAACGACACGTACGGTCACGCGTTCGGGGATGAGGTGTTGATTGAGGCCGGCGTGTTGTTTACGCGTCTCATCCGAAGCGGGGACCTCGTCACCCGTTACGGCGGCGAAGAGTTCGTCTTCGTCTTCCCACGGATGGATGAGGCCGCGGCCATCGTGACAGGGGAGAAGATTCGTCAAGCGCTCCGCAACCATCCGTTCGGATTGGAAGGGATTCGCGTCCAGGTGACGGCGAGCATCGGCATCGAGACGATCCACGAGTACGAGGATCTCGATACATTGCTCCGCCACGCCGACCGGGCCATGTACGTCGGTGCGAAATTCAATGGACGGGACCGGGTCGCCCATTACCGCGACACGTCGACGGAACGGATTCAATGATGAAGGAGAACACCGGCTCATCGGTGTTCTCCTTTTTTGTCTGATCAACATGAACGATGCTTGGGCCGATGCCCTCCGTTCCTGGGGCGATGCGGATGCCTCCGCAGCGCGTGCCGCGCTTTACGGGGTCATCCTTGCATCGCCCTCCCCTAGGAGTTCGGGCACCGGCCTAGGCGCCGTTGAACGAATGTTAAATCGAATTCGATTCGCTCGTCCCTCGGCGCCCCGACTCTTGCAGAACAGCAATCCGACGGAGACCCAGCAGCGTAAGCGATGCGGCTCCGGGATTGCCTGCAGAAAGCGTGGGCGCCGAAAGGACGAGCGACAACGGTACACCTACAAAATAAAGGAGGACACCGGATACCCGGCGTCCTCCTTATGAATGAAAGATTATAATTTCTGATTGAAGATTTCTGACTCGACCGCGTGAATCGCAGCCGACCACGAGCCGTAACGATGAAGGATGGCTTTCGTGGATGGTTTGTTGTTTCGTTTTGCCCATTCGCGATACGCTTCAAAGGAAAGAGAGAAGCCCATCTCGTGAATCGCTTCACGAAGTGCGTTCGAGAGCTCGGATTTGGAGTAGGTCACACTCGCTTCAAGTCCGGCCTCGGCACACGCATCGTGCCATGAGCCGAACGTCTTGACGATATGGTAATGGCTCGGTGCTTTCGGATGAAGCTTGCGCCATTCCTGATATTTTTTGAGCGTGATAATCGATCCCATGTCACGCGAGTAGAGGGCAAGCGTCTCGATGATATCTTCGCGCGTGTACTTCGGCATTTTATCCGGGAGGTCGACGGTCGCCTCTCCATGCCATTCGTAGCCGGCGATGGCGAGCGCCTCGGCCCATGACCCGAACTGTCGGATAATCGACTCGGGAGATGGCCAGCTTTGTTCCATCGCGAAGCGACGATACACAGAGCGACGTGGACGTTCCTTCAACAAGTCGCCGAGTAGACGGATACAGTGAATCATCCTCTGTTGCTCGGTGGACAAGTGGTGGGATTTAGTGGATAGCGTTTGACTCAATGATGGTTCCTCCTTCCATGGACTCATATCTGAACCGACAAAGATTACGAAATTGCTTCTACAATCATACTATCGGCCAGTTTTTACAATTTATAAGTGCATTTTTCAAGTTTTTCATACCAAATTTGAAATGGGATAGGTCTAAGGTCTGGTATGAAATTAGAAAAAATGGTAACAGTTCTATTAAAAATTTAATATTAAATGGGTTCAATTGTAAACAAAAAGTTTTATGGTGGCTGAAATGTCATATTCTGTACGAAAAAGTACCCAACTGGCCAATGGGGTCATCACCGTTGCACCAGTTGAGTACTCTTCTATAATAAATTTAATTTTCAGACTAATCAATGAAAGTTTTGAAAATAACGATTTTTTTTGAAAGGGTGGTCAGTGGAATAGGCGGTCTGCTAAAATAATGGAATTGATGTAAAAAAGAAAAGAGGATATTACGATATGACAATATGGTTGTTCTACTTACTGCTCGGTTTGATTCAAGGCTTCACGGAGCCGATCCCGATTTCGTCAAGCGGTCACTTGGTCATCTTCCAAGAGCTGTTCGATATCGAACTGCCGGGACTCTCGTTCGAGATATTCGTGAACTTTGCCTCGCTCCTCGCCGTCTTGACGATTTATCGGAAAGACGTCGTCCGTCTCGTCGTCAGTCTGTGGACGTTCTTATTTAAGAAAGATCGCAGTGACGAAACGATGATTGATGTTAAGTTCATCGGGCTCTTGCTCATCGCGACCGTCCCGGCTGGTTTGCTCGGTGTCTTGTTTGGTGATTGGATCGGGGAGACGCTCGGTGGAGTCGCCACGGTCGGTTACACGCTCATCTTGACTGGGCTTGCGCTCTGGTTCATCCGCAACATGCGCGGGAACAAAGGCGACGGCGGCATCACGCTCCGCGACGCGATTTTGATTGGACTTGCTCAAGCGGTCGCACTCATTCCAGGGATCAGCCGCTCCGGCGCCACAATCGTCATGGCGATGCTCCTCGGCATCAAGCAAGAGTCGGCCCTCCGCTTCTCGTTCTTCTTATTCATCCCGGTCAGTCTCGGGACGATGATTTTAGATGGGCCCGCCTTGTTCACGAATCCGGAAACGCGCGAACTGTTCGGACCGCTCATCTTGGCGTTCATCGCCTCGTACGCGCTCACGGCCATCTCGCTCAAATGGTTCCAACACATCATGGCAAAAGGCGAGCTCAAGTATTTCTCGTTCTATTGCTGGATCGTCGGTCTCCTCGTCGTCCTATTCTTGGCTTGATTTTCAAGGCGTTGCTCATACGAGCGGCGCCTTTTTTGCGCATTTCGTTTTGCCATCGATTTATTTTTGCGCTAAAGTGAAGGTGTACAAACAAATATTCCTTCGGGGTCGGGTGAAAGTCCCAACCGGCGGTGATGGGCGCGAGCCTTAAGTCCGTGACCCGGGCGCACGTGTGCGAACGGTGGATCTAGTGCGATTCTAGAGCCGACAGTATAGTCTGGATGGGAGAAGGAAACAGAACAGGTCCGCGCGACCTGTAGTTCGTCGTACGTTTTTCTGTAAAGAAAACGCTTATTTGGCTTGCCCAAATGACGACCGACACCTCCCACCGAGACCTTGAGGATCATTCCTTGAGGTCTTTTTGTTTGTGCGAAACAAGGAGGGAGATTATGAATCAGTACATGCAACAAGCCATCCAATTGGCCAAGTCCGCCTCATCGACCGGCATCAACCCGCGCGTCGGCGCCGTCGTCGTCAAAGACGGCCGGGTCGTCGGATTCGGCGCTCATCTGAAAGCTGGGGAAGCGCATGCCGAGGTGCACGCCATCCGCATGGCCGGGGCCGCCGCCTATGGCGCGACGATGTACGTCACGCTCGAACCGTGCTCGCATCACGGCAAGACGCCGCCGTGTGCCGACCTGCTCGTCGAGTCCGGGATCAAGCGTGCCGTCATCGCGATGGAAGACCCGAATCCGCTCGTCTCAGGGCGCGGCATCGCTCGATTGAAAGCGGCCGGGATTGACGTCGAGGTCGGGCTGCTCGAGCGTGAGGCGCGGGCGCTCAATACGGCGTTCTTGCGTTCACTCGAGACGAAGCGGCCATACGTCATCTTGAAGACGGCGACGAGCCTAGACGGCAAAGTCGCGCTTGATCACGGTGACAGCAAGTGGGTGACCGGGACAGTAGCGAGACGGGACGTCCATGAACTGCGGGCGACGGTCGACGCCGTCTTGACCGGTGTCGGCACCGTCCTCGTCGACGATCCGGCCCTGACTGTCAGGCTCGACCGTGAGACGACACAACCGCTCCGAATCGTGCTCGACCGTGAGTTGCGTACGCCGCTCTCGAGTCAGCTCGTCCGAACGGCGACCGACGTACCGGTGCTTCTGTACACGACTTCGGACGACCAAACAAAACGTGACGCGCTGACAGCGAATGGCGTCGAAATCCCCGACTACACATCGCTCGAAGCTGTCCTGCAAGACGTCTACGCACGCGGCGTCGGTCGTATGCTCGTCGAAGCGGGACCGACACTCGTCACTTCACTCTTGGACGGACAGTTCGTCGACGAGTGGGTCATGTACCAGTCGCCACGCGTATTCGGCGGCAAGGGCGGTTTCTACCGCTCGCATCATGACGGTCCGCTCGATGCAGTTGAGCGGTTCGACGTTCAAACGGTGGAGACGGTCGGTACCGACATCAAACTGATCATGCGAAAGGAGGGGTCCGATGTTCACGGGAATCGTTGAAGAGATCGGCAGTGTCAAGGCAGTGAAACGGAACGGTCCGTCACTTCGGCTCACGCTGAGCGGGAAGGTCGTCCTCGAGGATGTGAAGCTCGGCGACAGCATCTCCGTCAACGGCATCTGTCTCACCGTGACGACGTTCGATCGCGACAGTTTCTCGGTCGACGTCATGCCGGAGACGCTCAAGGCGTCGAGTTTTGACGGGGTCCGCCCCGGCACGAACGTCAACTTGGAGCGGGCCATGCCCGCGAACGGACGCTTCGGCGGCCATTTCGTCTCGGGTCACGTCGATGGCGTCGGACGTATCGTCAAAAAACGGTCGCTCGCGAACGCCGTCTATGTCGACATCAGCTGCGAACCGTCGCTCCTCCGCTACATCGTCCCGAAAGGTTCGATCTCGGTCGACGGGACGAGCTTGACGGTGTTTGATGTCACCGAACGCGGGTTCACGTTGTCGCTCATCCCGCACACGTACAGTGAGACGGTACTCGGGATGAAACAGGCCGGAGACGCGGTCAATTTGGAATGTGACATGTTAGCTAAATATATGGAAAAACTCGTAAGTCAAAAACCGATGACGCTCGAATCGCTGGCGTCGCAAGGGTATGGAAAGGCGGGATGGTAATGTTCCACACGATTGAAGAAGCAGTCGAAGACTTGAAGATGGGACGACCGATTATCGTCGTCGACGATGAGGACCGCGAGGACGAAGGGGACTTCGTCGTCCTCGCGGACAAAATGACGGCTGAGACGATGAACTTCCTCATCACGGAAGGGAAAGGGCTCGTCTGCGCCTCCCTCGCCGAAGAAGTGGCCGTCCGGCTCGATTTGCAGCCGATGGTCGCAAACAGCACCGATCCACACGGGACGGCGTTCACGGTCAGCGTCGATCACATCGATTCGACGACGGGCATCTCGGCGAGCGAACGGGCGCATACAGTGCGCGAACTCGCGAACATCAACGCCCGTCCGGCTGATTTTCAACGTCCGGGACATATCTTCCCGCTCATCGCGAAAAAAGGTGGCGTCTCGGTACGACGTGGACATACGGAAGCGTCGGTCGATTTGGCGCGACTCGCCGGAAGTGAACCGGTCGCCGTCATCTGTGAGATTATCCGCCCGGATGGCGAGATGGCCCGGGTGCCGGACCTCGCACGCGTCGCGGAAGAGCATGATTTAAAATTCATCACGATCGAGGCGCTCGTCCGCTATATGGAGACGGACCTCGTCAGTCGAGAGGCGGACGTATCGCTCCCCTCGGTGAAAGGGGACTTCCGATTGATCGGGTATCGGAACGTCCTCGACCGGGAAGAGCACGTCGCACTCCTGAAAGGTGAACTCGAACATGCGCCGCTCGTCCGCATCCATTCCGAGTGTCTGACCGGCGACGTGTTCGGCTCCTATCGTTGCGATTGCGGGCCACAACTCGACACAGCGATGGCGAAAGTGGAAGCCGAAGGCGGTGTCATCTTGTACATGCGACAAGAAGGGCGCGGCATCGGTCTGCTCAACAAGTTGAAGGCGTACGAACTACAAGAACAAGGGCTTGATACGGTCGAGGCGAACGTCGCGCTCGGTCTGCACGCCGATTTACGCGATTACCGGGTCAGCGCGGCGATGCTTCGTGACTTCGGGATCACGAAAGTCCGGCTCATGACGAACAACCCGGAAAAAGTCGAAGCCTTGGAAGCGTGCGGGATCACGGTCATCGAACGTGTCCCGATTATCGTCGGCGCCCATGCGGCGAACGAGAAGTACCGAATGACGAAACAACAAAAAATGAACCACTTTGGAGGAGAAGAATCATGATGCATACATTTGAAGGAAACTTGGTCGGAAAAGGCTTGAAAGTCGGAATCGTCGTCGGACGGTTCAATGATCTCATCACGATGCGCTTGCTGGACGGGGCGAAAGATGCGCTCAAGCGCCACGGCGTCGAACAAGATGACGTCGAGATCGCATTCGTCCCGGGAGCGTTCGAACTCCCCCTCGTCGCCAAAAAGATGGCGATGAGCAAGAAATATGACGCCGTCATCACACTCGGTGCCGTCATCCGCGGGGCGACGCCACACTTCGACTACGTCTGCAGCGAAGCGGCGAAAGGTGTCGCCCAAGCAAGTTATCAGTCAGAAGTACCGGTCATCTTCGGCGTCTTGACGACCGAGACGATCGAGCAGGCCATTGAGCGCGCCGGCACGAAAGCCGGGAACAAAGGCTGGGAAGCGGCAACGGCGGCCATCGAGATGGCGAACTTGATGCGCGCGTTTTAATAGTATGGAGGAGAGCGAATCGGCTCTCCTCTTTTTTTGTCGTTAGCAACGCGTGTGTCCCGGGAAAAGAATAAGGTGAAAAGGGGGCGACGGTGATGTGGGAATGGGTGGCTCAACTGAGCCCGGCCATGCAGGCACTGCTCGGGACGATGTTCACGTGGGGGATGACCGCGCTTGGGGCGGCCATCGTCTTTATGACGAAGTCGATCAACGCGCGGTTGATGGACAGTATGCTCGGGTTTGCCGGCGGGGTCATGATCGCCGCTAGTTTTTGGTCACTCCTTGCGCCAGCCATCGAGATGGCGGAGCAAGACGCGATGCCGGCTTGGTTGCCGGCCACCGTCGGCTTTTTAGCGGGCGGTCTGTTTTTGGCGGTCGTCGATAAACTGATCCCGCACGTGCATCCGACATCTCCGATTGAGGACGCGGAAGGTATCCGCCCGCAAAAACGAAAGCGGAGCACGTTGCTCGTCTTGGCGATCACGCTGCACAACATTCCGGAAGGACTGGCCGTCGGCGTCGCCTTCGGGGTGGTCGCGGCCGATTTCCCGTCCGCTTCGCTGACGGGTGCCATCGCGTTGCCCATCGGGATCGGCATTCAAAACTTTCCGGAAGGTGCCGCCGTGTCGCTCCCGCTCAGGCGAGACGGGCTCTCCCGGCGCCGAAGTTTTTTCTACGGTCAGTTATCGGGCATGGTCGAACCGGCGGCTGCCTTGGTCGGTGTCTGGGCCGTGCTCGTCATGGAGCCGCTGTTGCCGTTCGCGCTCAGCTTTGCCGCCGGGGCGATGATTTTCGTCGTCGTCGAAGAGGTCATCCCTGGGTCGCAAGAGAACGGGCATAAAGATATGGCATCGATGGCATTGATGCTCGGCTTCACGATCATGATGATTTTAGATGTAGCGCTCGGGTGAGGGCATGACAAAAGGAGCGCTGACGGTTGCGTCGGCGCTCCTTTATGTAGTGAAAAGCCCGGCTCAAATGAGCCGGGCTTTTGGATTAAAACGTCTCAGACGTCGTTTTTGCTTGCATGTGGAGTTGGATATAATCCGGTCCGCCTGCTTTTGAGTCTGTGCCTGACATGTTGAACCCGCCGAACGGCTGATAGCCGACGATGGCGCCTGTGCAACCACGGTTGAAATACAAGTTGCCGACGTGGAAGTTCTGACGCGCGTACTCTTGGTTCGAGCGGTCACGCGTGAGGACGGCACCCGTCAAGCCGTATTCCGTGTTGTTGGCGATGTCGATTGCTTCTTTGAAATCTTTCGCTTTCGTGAAGGCGACGATCGGTCCAAAGATCTCTTCTTGCATGAGACGTGCTTTCGGCGCGACGTCAGCGACGACCGTCGGCTCGATGAAGTAGCCTGTCGAGTCGTCGGCTTTACCACCGGCGACGATTTTGCCTTCTTCTTTGGCGACGTCGAAGTATGATGTGATCTTCTTGAACGCGGCCGCATCGATGACCGGTCCCATGAAATGTTCGTTCTGCTCCGTGTTGCCGACCGAGAGTTCGTTCGTCAATTCGACGACGCGATCGAGCACCGTGTCATACACGCTGTCGACGATGACGGCGCGCGAACAAGCCGAACATTTTTGACCTGAGAAACCGAATGCTGATTTGACGATCGATTGGGCCGCGAGTTCGAGGTCCGCTGATTCGTCGACGACGATCGTGTCTTTTCCGCCCATCTCAGCGATGACGCGTTTGAGCCAGATTTGGCCGTCGTTCAATTTCGAGGCACGCTCGTTGATGCGCAAGCCCACATCACGTGAACCTGTGAAGCTGATGAAGCGTGTCTTCGGATGGTCGACGAGGTAGTCACCGACTTCAGCGCCTGGTCCCGGGATGAAGTTGAGGACGCCTTTCGGCAAGCCTGCCTCTTCCATGACCTCGACGAATTTCGCAGCGACGATCGGTGTCGTCGAAGCTGGTTTCAAGAGGATCGTGTTACCGGCGACGATGGCCGCGACGGCCGTCCCTGCCATGATCGCGAACGGGAAGTTCCAAGGGCTGATGACAATCCCGACCCCGAGTGGGATGTAGTCATAGCGGTTGTATTCGCCCGGACGGCTCTCGACTTTTTTACCTGGTTTGAGCTCGAGCATTTGACGTGCGTAGTACTCCATGAAGTCGATCGCTTCCGCTGTATCCGCGTCTGCTTCGTTCCACGGCTTGCCTGCCTCTTTGACAAGGTAAGCTGAGAACTCGTGCTTGCGCTTGCGGACGATGTTCGCCGCTTTGAACAAGACGTCGGCACGGACGGCCGGGTCGACGTGACGCCATGAGTCGAACGCAGTGAGCGCTTCTTGCATCGCACGCTCCGCGAGCTCTTGGTTCGCTTTCGAGACGTGTCCGATGACTTCTTCTTTGTTAGCTGGGTTGTAAGACGTGATTTTGCTTTCCGTCGTAACTTTTTCCCCACCGATTACGAGCGGATAGTCTTTCCCGAGCTCACCGTTCACCTTCTCGATTGCCGCTTGGATGGCTGCGGCGTTCTCTTTGTTTGTAAAGTCTGTGAATGGTTCATGTTTGTATGGAATCATTCTCGTTCCCCCTTAAAAAGTGATCAAGCAGTTAAGCGCTTACGTCTGTATTGTATCGAAAATCTTGGTGAAATCCTAGTGAAACAATTTTCCAGAAAAGCGTGTCGTTTTCGCTCGAAATCGAGTCGTGGTAGGATGAGGGTACAGGACGACTTGCGAAGGGAATGATTGAATGAACAAGTGGATGATGCCGCTCGCGCTGACCGTGTTGCTCGCGGGATGCGGGACGGCAGACGAAACGCCGACGGAAGAGGCGGCCGAAGAGACGAAAACGCCGCTCCCGGAAGCGGTCGAGACCTTGTATACGTCATACCAACAAGCGCTCGAAAACGGTGATGCGGCGGCACTCAAAGCCATCGACTATGCGGGCGAGTTGACTGACATCCCGGCAACGGGCGCGAAGACGCGCGAGCTCACACCAGGCGATATGTACGAGAGCTGGGTGAACGAGGACGGGGACGTCGCGTTCATCGTCCATGAGATGGAGGACGCGGACGGCAATGAACTGCCGAACCGACTCTCGAAAGTCGCTATCAAAGAAGGGGAGGACTGGAAACTCGTCGTCACCCCGGCTCTTATCCCGGCCGACGTGATTGGGGAAGTTGGCGACATGTTGACGGGAATCGAGGCGAACGAGTACGGCGTGAATGCAGAAGCGAACGCCCGTCTCGCCGAAGTGCCGGAAGACGAGGCTGGCCCGATTTATGACCAAGTGAACGCCCAAACCGACTACGTCGCGCTCGAGGCCGACAATAACGTCTTCTTGCTCATGTCTGAGACACTCACCGTACCAGAGAACCAAGACACGATGGCCAACTACTTCGAGGCGTACCGGACGTGGTATACCGACAATGAGGCGGCACTTAAAAAGGCCGCTGCAACAGAAGATCCGGTCGAGTATCTCGAAGTGCTCGAACCGCTCAAACAAAAATTAGAACAAGCGATCGACGGTTATGACGAGAATCTCGTCGACCCGTCGTTCGGATAAGGAGGAAATAACATGTTAGCACCGACATTCACATTACCGAACCAAAACGGGGACATGATCTCGCTCGAGGACTATCGTGGTCAGAAAGTCGTCCTTTATTTCTACCCGAAGGACGCGACGCCGGGCTGCACGACCGAGGCGTGTGATTTCCGTGACGCGACACCGAGATTGAACGGGGCCGTTGTCCTCGGCATCTCGGCCGATAGCCAGAAGAAGCACCAAAACTTCATCGCCAAACACGAGCTTCCGTTCGATTTGCTCGTCGACGACACGCATGAGGTATCGGAACTGTATGGCGTCTGGCAGTTGAAGAAGAACTACGGGAAAGAGTACTACGGCATCGTCCGCTCGACGTTCCTCATCAATGAGGACGGTTATATCGAACAGGAATGGCGCAGTGTGAAAGTGAACGGGCACGTCGACGAAGTCGTCGCGGCGCTCACATCATAAATGGCGACGGCTTCCTTGAGGGGAGGCCGTTTTTTTATGGGATGGTCATTACAAATTTATTTCAAATACTAAATCTAGAAGCAAGGCAATACGAAGCGTCAAAGAGGTATATTACAAAAATATTACACGATAACGGACCAGATAGATGCCTCGTCAACTTGACGAAGTTGAGAATGTTCTGAAAAATATGAAGGAACGGTGAACACCGGATTCACATAGGGGGCATCAGCATGGAAAAGTTTGAAGCGGTCCTGACGAGTCTATCGAATCTCGTCTGGGGCCCAAATCTATTGATTTTATTAATTGGGACGGGTGTTTATTTGACGTTCCGGCTCGGCTTTATCCAAGTGACGCGGCTCGGTTTCGGGCTGAAAGAAGCGTTCCTTCCGAAACCGAAGACGGGAGCGGAAGCGGAGAAACAGAAAAAGCATCGCGGGGACATCTCGCACTTTCAGGCGCTCATGACGGCGCTCGCGGCCACGGTCGGGACCGGGGGCCATCGTCTGGATGTGGCTCTCCGGTTTTATCGGGATGGCGACGAAGTACGCCGAGGCGATTCTTGCTGTCAAATATCGTGTCGTCGATGAGCGGGGCGAGATTGCCGGCGGACCGATGTATTACTTGGAGCACGGCTTGAAGAAGAAGTGACTCGGGATGACGTTCGCCTTGTTCGCTGCGATTGCCGCGTTCGGTATCGGTAACGGCGTCCAGACGAACTCGATCAGTATGGCGCTCAATACGTCATTCGGAATTCCGATGCTCGTGACGGGTATCGTGCTCATGGTACTTACAGGATTCGTCATCCTCGGTGGCGTCAAATCAATCGGGAAAGTCGTCGGCGTATTCGTGCCGGTCATGATTATCGGTTATGTCGGGGGCGGACTCGTTATCCTCGTCATGAACTTCGAATTGATCCCATCCGCGTTCGCGATCATCTTCTCGAGCACGTTCAGTGCGGAGGCCATCCGTTACGGGGTCGCCCGAGGCGTGTTCTCGAACGAGGCGGGTCTCGGTTCGGCACCAATCGCAGCTGCTGCGGCGAAGACCGATTTCCCGGGACGACAAGCGCTCGTCTCAATGACACAAGTATTGATTGATACGGTCATCGGCTGGTGTTATTACGGCGAACGGTCGGTCTATTATCTGCTCGGGGAGAAAGCGATCGTTCCGTATCGGATGATGTATATCCTCGTCGCTGGACTTGGTGCGATGACGACGAACTTGAATCTGATTTGGGCGATCTCGGACGTCTTCAACGGACTGATGGCGATCCCGAACTTGATTGGTCTCTAGTTCTTGTCGGGTGTCGTCGTCGCCGAGACGAAGCGCTTCGAATTGGAACGGAAAAAAGAATTGCGGCAAGCGGCCGCCTAATCAAAAGGAAGCATCCTCATGCGAGGACGCTTCCTTTTTTCATACTTTGAATTGACCGATCAATTCGTTCAACTCATCCATTTTTTGTTGGGACATCTCGGTGGCCCGGTTCAACTCACTGAACCGGTCGACGGACATCGTCACTTTCTCGGCGATTTCTTGCGTGCCGAGCGCCCCGTTGTTGACTGTGACGGCGACATCTTGGATGACCCCGATCATATTCGACGTCAACTGTTCGAGTTCGACGGCGGCATCGGCGAATTCTGATGCGGTCGTCTCGAATCGGCCGGCGTCCTCACTGTAATGCTCGGCCGCTTCCTCAAGCTGGTCATAGTCTTTCAACACGTTCGTATCGAGGAAACCGAGCATCTCGCTCGACGTGTC
Organism: Exiguobacterium sp. s40; assembly: GCF_018617905.1. NCBI lineage: Bacteria > Bacillati > Bacillota > Bacilli > Caryophanales > Exiguobacterium > Exiguobacterium sp. s40. Next base: position 117,374 of record NZ_JACSLC010000002.1, read on the forward strand.
ATTTAAATGGTCGACGGAGTGGAGCACGGTCGTCGAGATGGCTTGAATCCGTTCGACGGTCGTCCGGCTCGTCTCCGCCAGTTTTCGAATCTCATCGGCGACGACGGCGAACCCGCGTCCCGCTTCACCGGCCCGAGCGGCTTCGATCGAGGCGTTCAAGGACAGGAGATTCGTCTGGGCGGCGATGTCGAGGATGTCATTCGTGAGTGTCGCGATTTCCCGGACGGCTTTGGCATCCTGCATCGCTTTCTCCAAATTGACACGTGTCGATGACAGGACACTGAGTGCGGACGCTTTCGCCTCGACGGCATGGTCACGCAGGGCGACGGCACGGGCATCGATTTGTGCGGCCTCGGCTTTTCGCTCGGCGGCCATCGTCACGATATGGTGGAGCGTCCGTTCCATGTCGGAAGCCGACGCGTTCATCTCTTGTGCACTCGCGGCCGTCTGTTGCATGCCGGCTGTCAAGTCCTCTGTCGTCGCGGCGGTCGTCGTCATATACGTATCAAGCGCTTTCAATTCGTCGTACATGTGAGCGGATTGTTCGGTCACCCCGCGTGACACACCGTTCACTTGAAGGATCAGTTGACGGAGGTTGGCGAGGAATTGGTTGAAGTCGCGGGCAAGTCCCGAGAACTCGTCGCGTCGCTTCACCGGGATGGCGGTCGTCAAATCGCCTTGACTCGTGGCGAGTTCGCGCATCTTCAGTTTGAACTCGTTGAGCGGTTCGAAGATTGAGCGGAAGATGAATACCATCATCAATACTGTAAAGACGACCGCCGCGGCCATGATGACCATGAGCGTGAACTGAACTTGCTCGAACAGCGCCGCACCGGATTCCGTGTCAGACCGAATCGCGTCGCGGTTCAAGTTGACGAGCAGACCGAGCGTGTTCGAGAAGGCATCGGCGGCCGGTGTCGCCGTGTCCCGAATATAGGCATCGGCTGCGTTGACCGTCCGCGTTCGAGATGCGGACGAGCTCTTCGATATTCGTTTTAAATGTCGTCCATTGGTCCGTCGCTTGATCGAACAGCTCCTGGTCGGCTTTCGTGATGATGGTCGACTCATAACCGCTCATCTGTTGCTCGAGAATCGTGATGCCCGTGTCGAGGTTCGTTTCGACGTTTTGCTTCGTCACCTCGTCTTCGACCAAGGCGTGACGCATCATCTGTTGGCGAATCTCAAGCAGCTGTTTATCGACTTGATGAATTTGGTCCATCCCCGGCACCCACGAGACGTTCATATCTTGCTGGGCGGCCTTGGACGCGTTCAACGCATAGAATGAGTAGCCGCTCACCCCGAGCAACAACACGAGCAAGACGGTGAAGGCGACGATCAGTTTGTTACGGATTGACATAGGGATCCTCCTCGAAAAAAAGAATGCTTCTTTCTAAGCATAATGAGATTGAGGGACGGACCGAATAGGCGTTTTTGGAAACGAGTCAATATTACAGGGACATTCCCTAACTTTTCAAAAAAGACATCAAGATTGGCGAGATGGGATTTTCTTTTTTGTCTTTTAAAAAAGTGGTATGATAATGGACGATGTATTGAAAACTGTTGGAGGTGGAACCTTTGGCTCGAATCACAGAAGCTGAAGTTCGGCACGTCGCCGGACTCGCCCGACTTGCGATCACAGAAGATGAAGTGACGCACTTCACGGAGCAATTGACAAAAATCCTCGAGTTCGCCGAGCAACTCGATGAACTCGATACGACGGGCGTCATCCCGACGACCCATGCCCTAGATTTGAAAAACGTACTACGCAAAGACGAGGTTCGTCCTTCACTTCCACGCGAGGAAGTCGAACGGATGGCACCTGATTGGGAGAACGGCCAAGTCCGTGTCCCAGCGGTCTTTGAATAAGGAGGCCCTTCATGAGTTTATTTGATCACGGTGTAGCCAAGCTGCATACGCTTATAAAAGAAGGCGAAGTCACGGTATCCGACCTCGTCAAAGAATCATTTGACCGCATCGAGGCGACCGACGAGAAAATCGGTGCCTTCTTGACGCTCAACGAAGACGCGTTCGAACAGGCGAAACGGATGGACGAGCTCGCCAAGACCTTGGACAACCCGCTCTTCGGTTTGCCGATCGGCGTCAAAGACAACATCGTCACGAAAGGGACACGCACGACTTGTGCCTCGAAGTTCCTCGAGAACTTTGTCCCGGCCCATGACGCGACGGTCGTCGAGCGTCTCCATGACGCCGGTGCCGTCACAATCGGGAAACTCAACATGGACGAGTTCGCGATGGGTTCATCGAACGAGAACTCGGCGTTCAAAGTCGTCCGCAACCCGTGGGACACAGACCGCGTACCAGGCGGTTCGTCAGGCGGTTCAGCGGCAACGGTCGCGGCCGGCCAAGTCTTATTCAGCCTCGGCTCGGATACGGGTGGCTCGATTCGTCAACCGGCGGCCTATTGTGGCGTCGTCGGGATGAAACCGACGTACGGTCTCGTCTCACGTTACGGTCTCGTCGCGTTCGCCTCGTCGCTCGACCAAATCGGTCCGCTCACACGTACGGTCGAAGATAACGCCTACTTGTTGAACGCGATTGCCGGTCATTGCGACATGGACTCGACGTCAGCGACGGTCGACGTACCGGATTACACGAAATCGCTTCACGGTGATATCAAAGGCATGAAGCTCGCACTTCCACAAGAGTTCATGGCCGAAGGCGTGTCAGACGGTGTCCGTAAACAGATTGAACAAGCGGTCGAGACGCTCAAGTCGCTCGGTGCGACGGTCGAGACGGTCTCGCTCCCGACGGTGAAATATGCGCTCCCGACATACTACTTGCTCGCGTCATCGGAAGCGTCTTCGAACCTCGCCCGGTTTGACGGCATCCGTTACGGGCGCCGCGCCGAGGCCGATGCGCTCGAAGAAGTGTTCACGTACTCGCGCGAACAAGGTTTCGGGGAAGAAGTGAAACGCCGCATCATGCTCGGGACATACGCACTCAGCTCGGGTTATTACGATGCGTTTTACAAAAAGTCACAGCAGGTCCGCACGCTCATGAAGCAAGACTTCGCGAACGTGTTCGCCGACTACGATGCAATCATCGGACCGACTGCGCCGACGGTCGCGTTCAAACTCGGTGACCAGCTCGAAGATCCGCTCACGATGTATGCCAACGATATTATGACGATTCCGGTCAACTTGGCGGGCATCCCGGCCATCTCGGTACCGGCTGGCTTGTCAGAAGGTCTCCCGGTCGGTTTACAGATCATCGGGAACCATTTCAGTGAACCAACACTCTACCGCGTGGCCCATGCTTTTGAACAAGCAAACGGCGGTTTCAAGATGCCACAGCTCTAAGGAGGACGTACGATGAACTTTGAAACGATCATCGGGATCGAGGTGCACGCCGAGCTGAGCACGAAGTCGAAGATTTGGTGTGGCTGCTCGCGCACATACGGTGCCGAAACGAATACACAGACGTGTCCGATTTGTCTCGGACACCCGGGCGTCTTGCCTAAATTGAACGAAGAGGCGGTCAATCTCGCCATCAAGGCCGCGATGGCACTCAACTGCGAAATCGCGACCGATACGAAATTCGACCGCAAGAACTATTTCTATCCGGATACGCCGAAAGCGTACCAAATCTCGCAGTTCGACCAACCGATCGGTTTCAACGGTCACGTCGATGTCGAAGTCGACGGTGAGATGAAACGGTTCCGCATCGAACGCGTCCATCTCGAGGAAGATGCCGGGAAGATGAACCACACGGGCGAGAAACACTCGGTCGTCGACTTCAACCGGACCGGGTCACCCCTCATCGAGATCGTCAGTGAGGCTGACATGCGCTCACCGAAAGATGCTGTTGCTTACCTCGAGCGCTTGAAAGAAGTACTCTCGTTCGCGGGCGTCTCGGACGTCAAGATGGAAGAAGGGTCGCTTCGTTGCGACTGTAACATCTCGGTCCGTCCGTTCGGTCAAGAGCCGTTCGGCACGAAGACGGAGCTCAAAAACTTGAACTCGTTCTCGAACGTCTTGAAGGCGCTCGAGTATGAGGAAGAGCGTCACCGCAAACTCCTCATCACGGGCGGCGTCATGCGTCAAGAGACGCTCCGTTTTGATGAGGCAGCGAAGAAGACGATCCTCATGCGTGTCAAAGAAGGGGCGGCCGATTACCGCTACTTCCCAGAGCCGGACCTCGTCCGTCTCGAGATCGATGAGGAATGGAAAGAACGCATCCGCGCCACGCTTCCGGAACTTCCGGTCGCACGTCGCGAACGTTATATGAACAACTACGGCTTGTCGGCTTATGACGCCAAGGCGCTCACGTCGACGCGGGAGTTCTCGGACTTCTTCGAAGCGACGACTGCGGCCGGTGCCGAACCGAAAGCGGCCGCGAACTGGCTCATGGGCGAAGTGCTCGGTCACTTGAACAAATCGGACGATACGATCGAGACGATGAAATTGACGCCGAGCTCGCTCGCGGAGTTGATTCGTTTGATTGGAGAAGGTACAATTTCTTCGAAGATCGCCAAACGCGTGTTCACAGCCATGATCGAAGAAGGCGCCGAGCCGAAGGCGTACGTCGAAGCGAACGGTCTCGCCCAAATCTCGGACGAGAACTTGCTCCGCGGCTACATCCTCGACTTGTTCGAAGCGCATCCGCAGATGATTGAAGACTTTAAGAACGGGAAAGACCGTGCTAAAGGCTTTATCATCGGGCAGATCATGAAGCAGACGAAAGGGATGGCGAACCCGGCACTCCTCGATGGCTTGTTCCACGAAGAGATCGCCAAACGCTGATGATTTTATGAAATTCAAAGAGATTAAAATATTTAACTATTCATTTTTAGATGGTAGCCGAGATGAATGGTTAGACGCATTGCGAAATATATTATCAAATGATAAAAAAGCATTTTTTATTACCGCAAATCCAGAAATTATTATGGAGGCGGAGCGCAATCCAGAGTATAAAAAAATTCTTCATAAAGCGGAATATCTCATTCCTGATGGTGTTGGAATCCAATGGGCTTCTAAAAGATTTCACCAACCGATTGACCATGTCATTCCCGGCATAGAATTGGCTGAGATGATGCTAGCGGAAGCAAATGTAAAAGGATACAGCATTATTAGTTATGGGGCAGAACCTCACATTCAATCCGAATTCAAGAAGAGGATGAGTAAAAAATATCCGAACATCAATTGGAGTGGAAGTTTCCATGGCTTTGTTACGGATGAGGAAAAGAATCAAATTAGAGACTTATGCATACGTACTCAACCTGATGTAGTTTTGGTAGGGTTAGGTATGCCATTACAAGAACAATGGATTGCTTCTTTAATTGATCATGTAGATAAAGGCATCTATATGGGTGTAGGAGGCACATTCGATGTTCTTTCTGGTGAAGTCCGCCGAGCGCCTAAGCTTTTTAGATTGCTTAAAATTGAATGGATATATCGTGTTTTAACCCATAAGCGTGGTAAAAAGAAATTAATAGATATTTTTCGGTTTGTTGTCAAAGTATTGAAGGCAACTGGTTAACAAGTAATGAATTGGAGAATTTAGAATTAAAAAATTAGCAGATTGATGGTGACGATATGCGAAAACGCGCACGGGTCATCTATAACCCGACATCTGGAAAAGAAGTGATCAAACGGGAACTCCCGTACATTTTGAACCGCCTCGAGGATGCGGGTTATGAGACGTCGACGTACGCGACGAAAGCGATCGGCGACGCGACGCTCGAGGCCGTTCGGGCCGCAGAGGCCGAGTTCGACTTGATTATCGCGGCCGGTGGGGACGGGACGCTGAACGAGGTCATCTCGGGACTCGCTCCGCTCGACACGCGTCCGACGATCGGACTCATCCCGGTCGGAACGACGAACGACTTCGCCCGGGCGATGCGAATCCCGCTCAACGTCGTCGGCGCCCTCGACGTCATCTGTGACGGGTTCGAGATGCCGGTCGACCTCGGTGAGATTGAAGGGGAAAAAGGCGACATCCATTACTTCATCAATATCGCCGGCGGAGGCATCATGACGGAGCTGTCGTATGAAGTGCCGTCGAAACTGAAGACGGCGCTCGGCCAGCTCGCCTATTACGTCAAAGGGATGGAAAAGCTCCCACTCATCAAGCCGACGTATATCGAGCTCGAACACGACGAGGGCACGTTCAGCGGCGAGGTCATGATTTTCCTCACGTCGAATTCGAACTCGGTCGGTGGCTTTGAGAAAATCTCACCGCACGCGTCATTGAACGACGGACTGTTCGACTTGTTCATCTTGCGCAAGTGTAACTTGTTCGAGTTCATCCACGTCGTCCGTTTATTGCTCCGCGGCGAACACTTGTCGAGTCCGCTCGTCGAGCACGTCAAGACGGGACGCGTCAAGATGAAGACGACGAGGGAACCGATGAGTCTCAACATCGACGGCGAGTACGGCGGCGAATGCACGGGCGAGATGCGGAACTTGTTCCGTCACTTGACGGTGCTCGCGCCGAACGCGCGCATCCGTGAGATGGAAGACTTGAACGCCCAGTATGAACGCGAACAGATGATCAAACAGCTGTTCAACGTATCAAACGAGAAAGCAGAATGAGTCGGCTCGGCGTGGCGCACACGCCGAGCTTTTCGTTCACTTGGAACGGGTATGAACCAATACACACTATTTTTTGAATCGGGAAAGGAGAGACTCATGTTACCAGTCCAAAAAAATGACCGTCTCGACGTCCACATCCACGACCTCACGCACGAAGGCGCGGGCGTGGCACGGGTCGACGGTTACACGTTGTTCGTCCCGAACGCACTTCCGGGAGAGACTGTGGAGATCGTCGTGACGAAGACGAATAAACAGTACGGGTTCGCCCGCTTGATCGATGTGAAACAAGCGAGCGCGGACCGCGTCGAGCCACCGTGCCCGATTTTCTATCAGTGCGGGGGCTGTCAGCTCCAACACTTCAGCTACGACGGCCAGCTCCGCCAAAAACGGGACCGTGTCGTCGATTCGTTGAAGCGACTTGGCCAATTCGATGTGCCTGTCCACGAGACGATCGGTATGCCGGAACCATGGCGTTACCGCAACAAGGCGCAAGTGCCGTTCAAAGACGAGGCCGGCCGCCTCGTCGCCGGTTTTTATCGTCCACGTTCGCACGACATCGTCGAGATGAAGGAATGTCTCATCCAAGACGAGCGCAACGATGAGGTCGTCCAAGTCGTCCGTGACGTGCTCGCGGCGCACGGTGTGCCGGCGTACGATGAGAAGACCGGGCGCGGCGTCATCCGCCACGTCATGGCCCGTTACGGCTACCATTCGGGTGAATTGATGATCGTCCTGATCACGAAGACGACGAAAATAAAAGGCGTGAACGAGATTGTCGCCGACATCTTGAAACGTCTGCCGGACGTGACGTCGATCATGCAAAACATCAACCCGGACAAGACGAACGTCATCTTGGGTTCGACAAACAAATTGTTGTATGGCCATGAGACGATTGAGGACAAGATCGGTGGACTGACGTTCACGATTTCTCCGCACTCGTTCTTTCAAGTCAACCCGGTCCAGACGGAGAAGTTGTACGGCAAGGCGCTCGAATACGCGCAACTGACTGGGACCGAACAAGTCGTCGACGCCTATTGTGGCATCGGGACGATCAGTCTGTTCCTCGCCCGGAAAGCGGCGCACGTGTACGGCGTCGAAGTCGTACCGGAAGCGATTGAGGACGCGAAACAGAACGCGCTCGTCAACGAAATCGACAACGTGACATACGCGTGTGGAGCGGCAGAAGATGTGTTGCCGCAGTGGAAGAAGGATGGCATCAATCCTGACGTCATCGTCGTCGACCCGCCGCGTAAAGGTTGTGCCGAGTCGTTCCTCGAGACGATGGTCGAGATGGCACCGAAGCGCATCGTCTACGTGTCGTGTAACGTCGCGACGCAAGCGCGCGATATGCGTTATCTTGCGGACCGTGGCTACAAATTAGTCGAAGTCACACCGGTCGACATGTTCCCGCATACGGCGCACGTTGAGACGGTAGTATTGATGTCAAGGGTTGAGAAGTAAGAGTGTAATAAGATAAGTAAATAAAGGCTTTCCGTGGTTTGAGGTCCGGTTTTGAAACGGAAGGATAATCACGGATTTTTATTATGTGGGAACTTATCCAAAACTGGATAGGCTACACTAAGTTGGACAATAATTATAAGGTCTTATACACTTAAGTCAAATCACAACGGAGGAAAAACATCATGACTAAAAGAGAGAGAAGATCGTTTTCTAAAGACTTTAAAGAACAAGTTGTTCAACTGCATTTAGCTGGAAAGCCTCGGGCAGATATTGTTAGAGAATATGATCTGACGCCTTCGGCCTTGGACAGATGGGTTCGTCAACACCAATCATCTGGTTCATTTCAAGAAAAAGATAATCGTACGCCTGAAGAAACAGAATTAATAAAGCTCCGTAAAGAAAATCAACGTCTTATGATGGAGAACGATATTTTAAAACAAGCAGCGCTGATAATGGGACGAAAGTAGATGTGATTCGGAATAACCTTCACAAATACTCGGTATCAGCAATGTGCGAAGTCCTGCAAATCTCAAGAAGCACCTACTATTACGAAGCGAAACAACGTGATCATCAAGAAGAAGAGCTAACACAGTTAATTGTTCAGGTGTTTAAAGCTAGTCATAACATTTATGGTCAGCGAAAAATAAAAGTCGAACTCCAAAAGCTGGGCTGGCAAGTCTCACGTCGTCGAATTAGTCGAATCATGAAAGAACAAGGTCTACTCTCTAAATATACGATTGCTCAATTCAAACCAAGTAAATCGACCGTTAATGAGTCTGAAACAGTTAATGTACTGAATCGAAGATTCAATTAAGAGAAGGAATTGACTGTTATTGTCAGTGACTTAACTTATGTGCGCGTAAGACAAAAATGGCACTATATTTGTGTTCTGGTAGACTTATATAATCGTGAGATTATTGGGTACAGCTCTGGTCCAAATAAGACCGCGGAGTTAGTTCAACGCGCTTTTTCAACGGTTCCGTACAATTTAACTCGTCTTAAATTATTCCACACAGACCGGGGAAGTGAATTTAAAAATCATCTCATCGACAAAGCACTAGATACCTTTGGTATCAAACGCTCTTTAAGCAATAAAGGCACTCCATACGACAACGCTGTAGCAGAAGCTACCTTTAAAACGATTAAAACAGAATTGATTAATGGCCGTGTTTTTGAACATCAGAAAGAACTGGACCTTGAACTGTTTGATTACGTTAATTGGTACAATAAGATTCGTATTCACGGGTCGCTCGGTTACTTATCGCCACAAGAATACAAATTATCAAACCTTTAAAAAGTTGTCTAATTAAGTGTTGACATACCAGAGTACGACGATAAGCTTGTGAGAAAGATAATCCAGAGCGTTACAGTCTATGAAGACCACTTTATCATAACCTTTAAATCTGGCATCGAATTGGAAGTATGAGACTCATTCCATAATTTTTATATTGAACATATCATCTTGTTGTGTTATTTTATAAATTGATATAAATAAAGATGTAGGAGGAACCGAAACTATGACAGCCTCAATGCGTTTAAGATAAGCTGGCAATAAAAAAGGCAGAATCTATCCCTTATGATAGGCTTTTTTGTTGTGCTTATTTATACGATATTGAGCATTCATTAGTTGCGGTCAGAATATAGGTTATTTAACTATACCTTTATTTAACTGTGTCTTTAATATGAATGTTTCCAAATTGTATGTATGCAGACCAAAAGCCACATTGTGGATTTAGGCCTGCATTTTTTATTGCCTAGAATGCTATTCAAAATAGAAATTCAAGCAAAATAATTATGCAGGAGAAAATATAAATGGAAAAATACAACAATTGGAAACTTAAGTTTATTACAATATGGGCAGGGCAGGCAGTTTCTTTAATCACTAGTGCTATCCTGCAAATGGCGATTATTTTTTACCTTACAGAAAAAACAGGATCTGCGATGGTCTTGTCTATGGCTTCACTAGTAGGTTTTTTACCCTATGCTGTCTTTGGACCTGCCATAGGTGTATTAGTGGATCGTCATGATAGGAAGAAGATAATGATTGGTGCTGATTTAATTATCGCAGCAGCTGGGGCAGTGCTGGCTATTGTTGCATTGTATATGGAGTTACCTGTCTGGATGGTTATGGTAGTATTGTTTATCCGCAGCGTTGGAACAGCTTTTCATACCCCAGCACTCAATGCAGTTACGCCACTTTTAGTACCAGAAGAGCAGCTTACGAAATGCGCAGGCTATAGTCAGTCTTTGCAGTCTATAAGCTATATTGTTAGTCCAGCGGTTGCAGCATTGTTATATTCTGTTTGGGAATTAAATGCTATTATTGCCATCGATGTATTAGGTGCTGTGATTGCGTCTATTACGGTGGCAATTGTACGGATTCCTAAGCTGGGCGATCAAGTGCAAAGCTTGAAACCAAATTTCATAAGAGAAATGAAAGAAGGAATTGTCGTACTGAGACAAAACAAAGGATTATTTGCCTTATTACTCTTAGGAACAATATATACTTTTGTTTATATGCCAATTAATGCACTATTTCCTTTAATAAGCATGGAATACTTTAATGGAACACCTGTGCATATTTCTATTACCGAAATCGCTTTTGCATCTGGAATGCTAGTAGGAGGCTTACTATTGGGGAGATTAGGAAGTTTCAAAAAGCGTGTACTACTAATAACAGGTTCGTTTTTTATAATGGGGGCCAGTTTAGCCGTTTCAGGAATACTTCCTCCAAGTGGATTTGTTATATTTGTAGTTTGCTGTGCAATAATGGGGCTTTCGGTGCCGTTTTATAGCGGTGTGCAAACAGCTCTTTTTCAGGAGAAAATTAAGCCTGAATATTTAGGACGTGTATTTTCTTTGACCGGAAGTATCATGTCACTTGCAATGCCAATTGGGTTAATTCTTTCTGGGTTCTTTGCTGATAGGATCGGTGTAAATCATTGGTTTTTACTATCAGGTATTTTAATTATTGGCATTGCTATAGTTTGCCCCATGATAACTGAGGTTAGAAAATTAGATTTAAAATAAACAATATTGGAGGGATATTTATGTATCTTATTTTCATGTAATTCTTCCTGCTTAAATCGCAGGGTTTTCCCTGCGTACAAGCAAATGAAAACATGCGATTATAGACAGGAGGATAATGTTATGGAATTGATATTAAAAGCAAAAGACATTCGTGTGGAATTCAAAGGACGCGATGTTTTAGATATAGATGAATTAGAAGTATATGACTATGACCGTATTGGTTTAGTAGGAGCAAATGGTGCAGGGAAAAGCACTCTACTCAAGGTACTTTTAGGAGAATTAACTCCCCCAGGATGTAAATTAAATCGTCTGGGTGAACTTGCCTATATCCCTCAGTTGGACGAAGTAACTTTGCAGAAAGAAAAAGATTTTGCACTTGTAGGAAAGCTTGGTGTTGAACAATTAGATATACAGACCATGAGCGGTGGTGAAGAAACAAGGCTTAAAATAGCACAGGCTTTATCAGCACAGGTTCATGGTATTTTAGCGGATGAACCTACGAGTCATTTAGACCGTGAAGGAATTGATTTTCTAATTGGACAGTTAAAATATTTTACAGGTGCACTGTTAGTTATTAGCCATGACCGTTATTTTCTTGATGAGGTAGTAGATAAAATATGGGAACTGAAAGATGGCAAAATCACTGAGTATTGGGGAAACTATTCTGATTATCTTCGCCAGAAAGAAGAAGAACGCAGGAGCCAAGCTGCAGAATACGAACAATTTGTTGCGGAACGTGCCCGATTGGAAAGGGCTGCAGAGGAAAAGCGAAAACAGGCTCGTAAAATAGGACAGAAGGCAAAAGGTGCTTCAAAGAAAAAAAGTACTGAAGGCGGAGGGCGTTTAGCTCATCAAAAATCAATAGGAAGTAAGGAAAAAAAGATGCATAATGCCGCTAAATCCCTAGAACATAGGATTGCGGCCTTAGGAAGTGTAGAAGCTCCAGAAGATATTCGTAGGATTCGTTTCAGGCAAAGTAAAGCATTGGAGCTCCACAATCCATATCCTATTGTCGGTAAGGAAATTAATAAAATATTTGGAGATAAAGTATTGTTTGAAAATGTATCTTTTCAAATTCCGCTTGGCGCAAAAGTGGCATTAACTGGTGGTAATGGAACAGGAAAAACAACTTTAATCAAAATGATCTTAAACCATGAAGATGGAATTTCTATTTCACCTAAGGCAAAAATAGGCTACTTTGCACAAAATGGTTACAAGTACGACAGTAATAAGAAAGTATTGGAGTTTATGCAGGAAGATAGTGATTACAATGTTTCAGAAATTCGTTCAGTGCTAGCATCGATGGGGTTTAAACAAAACGATATTGGGAAAAGTTTATCTGTTTTAAGCGGCGGAGAAATTATAAAATTGTTGCTAGCTAAAATGCTTATGGGCAGATATAACATCCTACTAATGGATGAACCAAGCAACTTCCTTGACATACCAAGCTTAGAGGCTTTGGAAATTTTAATGAAGGAGTATGCTGGAACTATAGTGTTTATCACCCATGACAAACGGTTGCTTGATAATGTGGCTGATGTGATTTATGAAATTAGTGATAAGAAAATAAATCTGAAACATTAAACTTAAGGTAGTCGCTGGTCAGAATAGTCTTCTCTGGCTGGCGGCTTCGTTGTTAAAGTAAAAAGACTTTTTTTCTTTGGCAAACATTACATTAATGAATATTAAAATAATTTAAATAAGGGAGGTTGGTTATAGGTGGTTGATAATAACACAGTCATGAAATCTGGGAGATGTATAGAATGTGGAGCTAAAGAGACCGATGGTTTTTCATGCCATGAGCTATTCGGGTTCCCTCTTGTATGGGAGCATAATGATCCAAAGCTATATGAGTTACATTTTTGGCTTGTTTCGTGCTATATGATCCAGCATCCTTCGAATTTTACTGAAGAAGGATATACAAATTTAGTAAATCTTTTTATTAACGCTTTTGATAATGATTGGGATACACCATATATTCTTAAGAAAAATCGAGAAATAGTAAAGTCATTAAGCAAAATAACAAACCCTTTACCAAGCAACGCAAGAAAGCGTGAACTAAGACTTTGGCCTATGACAATTGAAGATATATATTTAGGTCGGGAGCAAAATGCAATCGTTAATATTAATAAATGGAAAGAGCAAATAAGAAACGAATTAAGGTAATGAAGTAATTAAAGATTAAAGGAGCTAATATTTTATGATAGGACCAGATAAGAAAAAACTTTATCCAAATGAAAATATAAAGACGATTTGTTTTATAAGCAATCTACCTAAAAGACCCAATGTGGAGATTGGGGAAAATACCTATTATAGCGATAATAAAAAAACACCGGAGAAATTTTATGATAATATAGAGCACCATTACGAATTTCTAGGGGATAAACTTATAATAGGAAAGTTCTGTGCAATTGCAGAGGGTGTTAAGTTTATTATGAATGGTGCAAATCATAGAATGGATGGAATTACAACCTATCCCTTTAATATCTTTGGCCATGGATGGGAAAAGGTGACTCCTACAATTGAACAACTTCCTTTTAAGGGAGATACAGTGATTGGCAATGATGTATGGATAGGTCAAAATGTTACCATTATGCCGGGTATTAAAATTGGTGATGGTGCGATTATTGCCGCTAATTCAACAGTAGTGAAAAGTGTTGAGCCATATACAATATATGGTGGGAATCCAGCTAAGTTTATCAAAAAACGCTTTAGTGACGAAAAGATTGAATTCTTGCTAAAGCTACAATGGTGGAACTGGAGCGAAGAGGAAATATTTAATAATCTTGAAATGTTAACAACCAAAGCAGGGTTAGAGCAATTCATGAAAAATTCCTAGACTTGGGGCCTTTCTACCACGGCACAAAAGGGAACTTAAATCTAGGGGGTGCTGGAACCTCGATTTAGCTCTAATTATTGCGAGCTAAAGAAGGCAAGCTTCATCTTTAGCTTTGATTGGAACAATAGACATTATATTAAGGAGAAATAGCTTTGAGATTTATCACTTATAGATTTAATTTGAACGGAGGGATTACATGGTAAGTAAAACTGATGCCATTGAGATAATAACATACGCTGAAGAAAATGGAATTAACATATGGATTGATGGCGGTTGGGGAGTAGATGCACTATTAGAAGAAGAAACAAGAGCACACAATGATATTGATTTATTTGTGGAAGAAAGTAATAGTAAAAAGTTTATTGAAATAATAAAAGAAAAAGGCTTTGCGGAAGTTACAGAAGCATATACCACCACATCTCACACGGTTTGGAAGGATACTAAAGGTAGGGTAATTGATCTTCATATATTTAATTTCAACGAAAAAGGATACATTGTTTTTGAAGGAGAAGCATATCCACCAAAAGTGTTTAGTGGCATTGGGAAAATAGGCGATAAAATGGTTAGATGTATTGATGCTGAAAATCAAGTATTATTTCATCTGGGCTATGAGTATGATGAAAATGATATGCATGATGTAAAACTATTGTGCGAGAGATTTAATATTCCTGTTCCGAGTGAATACAAGTAACTGACAAATTCCAATTTGTCTATCAATAGTGCAATAAATTAGAATTTAGAGGAGGAATAGATATGGCACGTTCAATTAGAGATTCCCTTTCGGGATTTGGAAGTGAACTGTTGGAACGAATAAGAGAAGATAGCAATGCATGGCTAGATGAAGCTGCCTTTGAAGAAAGAGTCATTGGGATTGAAAAGGCAACTGCGGCTCTGAAGGAAGCCAAAGTTGAAGATGAGAAAATCATTTACCTTTTGCAAAAATATTGGGATTTACGCCTTAGCGAGGCAAAGGGATTTTTGCAGCAAGAAAGACACACTGAAGAAAAGTAAAGGATTCCTGTGGTAAACATCCCAAAGATAAATTCAGTTTAACGATACTAATTACATGAAAGGGAATCGACAATACTGTGCACAGATTGTCGGACGGGTAAATGCATCCCCTGATAATATTGATGATGAAAGGAGGTTGTTTGATGGATTCTTTAAGAAGTATGAATAATGCATTGGAGTATATTGAAGAGCACTTAACAGAGGAGATTGATTATAGTGAAGTATCTAAAATCGCATATTGTTCGGAGTATCATTTCAAGCGAATGTTTTCTTTTTTAGCAGGAATAAGTTTATCAGAATATATTCGGAGAAGAAGACTGACGTTGGCTGCACTTGATTTGAAAGATAGGGATTTGAGAATAATTGATGTAGCCGTCAAATATGGCTATAATTCGGCTGATTCATTTTCCCGTGCTTTTCATTCTCTGCATGGCTTTCTCCCTTCTGAGGCAAGGTGTGAGAATACACAATTAAAAGCTTATCCTCGAATGACCTTTCAATTATCAATTAAAGGAGGATGCGAAATGAACTATCGTATTGTTGAGAAAGGACCTTTTAAGTTAGTAGGATTTAAGAAGAGAGTTCCAATTATTTTTGAAGGTGTCAATCCAGAGATTGCAAAAATGACTGAACTTTTAACCATGGATGTTATTAATCAATTAAAAGCAATTTCAAATGTAGAACCTACAGGTATTATTAGTGCTTCCACTAATTTTTCAGAAGGTAGAATGGAAGAGAAAGGAGAATTAGATCATTACATCGGGGTAGCAACATCAAGTAATGAAACTGCAGATTTTGATGTATTAAAAATTGATGCTAGTACCTGGGCTGTATTTGAATCGATTGGACCATTTCCGGAAACACTTCAAAATGTGTGGGGTAGGATATACTCAGAGTGGTTTCCATCTTCAGGATACGAGGCGGTTGAAGGTCCTGAAATTTTATGGAATGAGAGTCCAGACACTGGAAATCCAAAGTATCGAAGCGAAATCTGGATTCCAGTAAAGAAAAAAGACTATTAATGACATCAATGTTTATGATTGAGGGCGCTCTAGTAAGAGTGCCCTTTTCGTAAATGGTACGATTGGTGGATATGTTCCCGTCTACTGACAGTGCCAAAAACGTAGTGGATATGTTTCCGAGAACGGGCAACTTCAAATGACATTCATTCTGTCCTCTCGAGCCATGTGGAGACGGTGGCGTGGTTAGAAAAAGTGGAATAAGATGAATGCAGATGAACCTTCGGATGTAAACTTCGGAGGTTTTTTGTACATTTGTTTAGAAACTAAGTCGTGATAAAGAGGTGTTGTCATCATTCAGCGTGAACAAGGGAATAGGATAACGATTGACCGCCATATGGAGATGGGGACTGGTTATAAACTTGATTTCTGAAGAAGGAAACTCGATTTGAAATCATTGAATGAGTTGATTCGAGCGTACACATCTACCGTCCAACAAGGCGACGTACCGCTTGCTTATCGAAGCATCCTTGAGTTCATGGGACGGTTGCGATCTCGTTTCGCCAAGAGCGAATACGAGGTGAGTGGTTTCTATCCGGGCTATATGGATATGTCCTACGTATCGGTAAACACATCGCACTTAAAAGGGAACGGGCTTAAAATCGCTGTGGTGTATCTCCATGTGACCGGACATTTTGAAATATGGTTGTCCGCTCGCAATCGAGTGTTAACGGAACAGTACGCGACCACGTTTCAAGCAATGTCGGGTTTCCATGATGACCAAAACCGAGATGCCGTCATCGAGCGGACGTTGACATCGGCACCGAATTTTGATGAGCTGGAGCAGTTGGCTGAATTGATTGAACGGGAAGTCGAACAGTTCATTCAAGATGTGGAAGCAACACTTGAGGGAGGGCGCTGATGGATTGGATGGCCGAAGTAGAAATGAGACTGAAGCGAGGCAATCAACTTCTATTTGCGAAAGAAAGTGCGCTTCTAACCGATTTGAATGCGTTGATTCAAGAGCAGAACCGGCGCACGCTGGCGTTATGGGCGTTCGAATTGGCCGATGCAACCGTTCAAACGCTATCTGAACGTTATCCGGATGAAACGAGACTGAAAAATGCGGTCCAGCTGTCTAGAGAGTGGGCTGCGGGTAACGTGAAGATGCCCGTCGCAAAACAATCGATTTTACAGGCCCATGCGGTGGCGAAAGAACTTGATTCACTTGAAGATCAGGCCTTGTGCCATGCCATCGGGCAAGCCTGTAGCGTCGTTCATACACGAGGACACGCGCTAGGGTTTCCGATCTATGAGTTGACAGCACTCGTTCATCGTCACGGTGTACGGGTGTGTCAACCAATCGTCGAAGCACGCATGAAGCACTATATGGAGCGGATTGAATTTTGGCGCGAGCATACTATTGAATATGAATGGGCCGCGTTCATGATGAAAGACTAAAGACCCTTCAAGCAAGAACCCTTCAATCGGTAGATGGGAGGGTTCTTGCTTCGTCATGACCGGAACACGCGTACGAAGAGACTGCGTTGTGAGGCTAGTAGGGTCAATCCGCTCCGCTCGGCGATTTCCTCGACGGTCTGTTCGACTGTAAGGTCATCGATCTCGATTTTATCATGTGTGATGTCGTGACGAAAGGCGTGGAGGCAGCGGTCGATTTGTGCCTTGCCCCACGAATTGAACCATTCGAAGCGCTTATTCAATCGTCTTACAAGTGTCCGCTTATCGGCGTGGAGAATATAATGGTCGACCCGAATCCCGTCACGTTGTAGGGCTCCAATGATTTCATCGTAGTAGAGATGGTCCACGAGCGTCATCGGGACGATGATTACGCCATCGTATGAACGGGCAATCTTCGCCAACATCTCAACATTGAATGCCCGCCATTCCGGATGATGTTGGAAATCGGCAAGTCGCATGTCTTTGGGCAGATTGTCGCGAATGAAAAAGCCGACTTGTTCCGGGTCATATAAAAACGCGTTCGGTAACCGTTGTTGCAATTGTTTGGCGGCTGTCGTTTTTCCTGATCCGAAAGCGCCGTTGATCCAAACGATCATCTTTATCCATCCTTCCAAAATACTTTCTGTATTACCATTCTGATTGGTTTGACGATTGTCCTGAAAAAATAAAAAAGACGGACTGTCACGCAGCCCGTCTCATATTTACAGCACTCTACTGGCCGCAGTTTCCTGTTCAGAAACAGCGTCTTCACGCATCGCGTTGATTTCTTTATATTCGTTCGTGTCTTTCCACAACTCATCTTTCAACGGATTGAGTTTGTATTTGACAATCCGTGTCACTTGCCAGACAGCGAGGACGACGTTCAGTGCCAAACTGATCAGGGCGATCGTCCAGTTCGCTGCCGGATTGTAGGACACACTCACATTGAACGTACTACCGACAGCAAAGAAGTAAGGGAATGTCATGACCCACATCATCCAAAATGTGAGCGTCTGCGCCCGGTTTTGCATCCATGTGCCTTTTGCCCAAAGCAAGGCGGGAACCGTCGCGGCGATGTTCAAGGCGAAGCCTGAATAAAAAGCGTTACCTGGTGCGCATGAATAGACGTAAGCGATGTTCCAAATGCCGTAAGCGACAATCCAAAGTTTCGTTTGGTCCGGCCAGAGCATGTCTTTTTTCTTACCAGATGTGGCAAAAATACCGACCCAGCCACAGATGAGGACCAAGTTCAAGATTCCCGCGACGGCGTTCACGTAGTTCCAACCGCCCGAGATATAGTACATCCCATCGACCATACCTTCAAATCCCATGATACCGACTTGGAACTCTCGAACGACGGCCTCGGCGATGTTGAGTGCCAAAATACCTGGGACGAGCATCAAATACCATGGATGTTTCTTATGATAATCCGTGAAGCGGATGACCATGTAAATCAAACTTCCGGCTAATGCTGAATACACTTTCACCCAATGGAACCACGAGGTGATTTCAGGATCGGCGGTGAAAAACCAAATCGGGGTCAAGGCGATCGGTACGGCCATGAACATGAAGATACTCGCTTTTTTGCTAGATCGGACGATTTCATTCAACCCGATCAATAGACCGAATACGACGAACCACATCACGACATTGTACCAAGGGATAGACTCAAAGAAGAACATCGATAACGCTCCTTTCATTTCTAAAGGATAGTGATGAAGCAACGATGAAAAGATGATGTCACCAAACATACCGAACGTTCGTTATGTTTATGTGAAAAGTGTAACAAATTAATGAAAGCGTTGTCAATGTGATTTGGCACGTCACGGTGACATGTCATAATTCGGATAAATCATTATGATATAATTAGCCATTATTACGTGAGGAGCGTCGGAGCATATGATGAACGAAGGAAAACAAAAGATATTAGAAGCGGCGCGAGCGACGATTATCGAAAACGGGATTCAAGGTACGACGCTTCGGGGAATCGCAAAAAAAGCAGGGTTTAGCACGGGCGCGATCTATCATTATTACAGTTCGAAAGAGGCCATTCTGTATGACGTGATGGACGAAGGATTAGGTGAGATTCGACGAATCGCGACCATCTCGATTGAAGACAAGAAAGAGGCCCGCGAAATCATTCAAGAAATCTTCGATGGGATGCAAGACCGACTCAAAAAAGATGCGGAAAGCCGTTTGCAGTTTTATTTGGCCCATGAGGCGATGCTCGGGAATGTGGAGTTACAAAATAAGTTTAAGGAAAAATATGAGGATTGGATCAATCGCGTCGAAGCCATCTTTGTGAGAGCGTACGGCGTTGAAAGCGGACCTTCGACGAGAGCGGTCGCCGCATGGACGATGGCGGCAATTGATGGGATGGTGCTCCAAACGTTATTGAATGTTCAAGTCGTCGAGTCTGTTCATACGAATCGTATACTGGAGTATTTGCTGCAGGACGGGTTTTCACACTTCTTTAAACTCATCGAAAATGAATAGCGCATAGATTCTTGAAGTATTGTCAGTTGATACATTCCCGCGTCCATAATAAGATAGATAAAGTGATTTTATTGGATTGACTACGAAAGGGAATGATTTTATGAACGAAAACTTCTGGCGCGACCTTCCGCGTCCATTCTTTATACTTGCCCCGATGGAAGACGTGACCGATGTCGTCTTCCGCCACGTCGTCGCCCATGCGGGACGCCCGGACGTGTTCTTTACCGAGTTCGCCAACTCGGACAGCTACTGTCATCCGGAAGGGAAAGGCAGCCTGCGTGGACGCTTGACGTTCACCGAGGACGAGCAGCCTATGGTCGCCCACATTTGGGGAGACAATCCGGACTACTTCCGCGAGATGAGCATCGGCATGGCCGAGATGGGCTATAAAGGCCTCGACATCAATATGGGTTGCCCGGTTCCGAACGTAGCCAAGCGTGGGAAAGGGAGCGGACTCATCCTCCGCCCTGACGTCGCAGCGGAACTCATCCAAGCGGCGAAAGCCGGCGGCATCCCGGTCAGCGTCAAGACGCGTCTCGGTTTCGCGAAACTCGATGAGTGGCGCGACTGGTTGACGCATCTCTTGAAGCAAGACATCGCCAACTTGTCGATTCACTTGCGCACACGTAACGAGATGAGTAAAGTCGACGCGCACTGGGAGATGATTCCGGATATCGTCAAACTGCGCGATGAGATTGCACCGGATACGCTCATCACGATCAACGGCGATATCCTCGACCGTCAGATGGGGTTAGAACTCGTCGAGAAATATGGCGTCGACGGCGTCATGATCGGCCGCGGGATTTTCAAGAACCCGTTCGCGTTCGAGAAAGAGCCGCGTGAGCATTCGATGGAAGAGTACCTCGATTTGCTTCGTCTCCAACTCGATTTGCAAGATAAGTTCCAAGAAGAAGTGCCACGTTCGATTTCAAACTTGCACCGCTTCTTCAAGATTTACGTGAAAGGGTTCCGCGGGGCGAGCGACCTCCGTGTGAAGCTCATGGACACGAAATCGACAGACGAAGTGCGGGCACACCTTGATGCGTTCGTCGAGAACTATCATAGAGAAGAAGCGGCGCTTGCCGAGGCGGCGTCGACAGTCGAATAATGTTTTACGGGGATTCAGTGTATACTGGGTCCCTTTTTTATGTGGCGATAATGAATCGAAACTTTTGATCCACTTGGTTCGTAAGAAGGGATGGGAGGGATGAACATGAACGAGTGGCGCGAATCAGCGGTCGGTCTTGGACTTGTATTTGGAACGGCTGGCGGGCTAATTATCTCATTATTATTCAATTTTCCGTCCATGTATGGAATCGTCATCGGTTCGATTATCGGCTATTGGATTGGGCTCTTCATCTCTATCCGTGCGATGAAACGATAACGACCCATTATTAAAACAGGAGGAGCGTTTCAATATGAGTGAATTCCAATTTATTACGAGCAATCACCCACTGAAAGAAGTCGAAAATCCGTATATCGAGTTCTTATCGATCAACGAGGCCATCAAAAAAGGCGTCGTGTTGCCTGACATGCTTACAGACGACGAAGACCTTGACCGTGATGAAAAGATTTTGATGAACGTCGAGTCAGAAGAGCAGCTTGATGAAATCGAAATTAAGCGAGACCTATACTATGACGTGGCGAACGTCGAGGCTTATTCTTCAAAACCGCACGTCGTGGAGTTGCGCTGGCGATATTCCGATGCGAGAGCCGAACAGCTCGTCGAGTATATAACCGATCACTTGAAGACGGCGGATGAAGTCGAGGTTTGGAAAGTGTGGGTCGATGAACAGACGGAGCCGAGCGTTCAATCCATCAAGCTCGACGCGTTAACGATTGATGCGCTACGGTTTTTAGGTGCAGACGGATTCGAACGACCACAGTGCCTTCGTGTGACAACATCCTAATCTGAGCGTGACCGACGTCTGGCCATCCCGAACGAGATGTCTCGTTCGGGATTTTTGTTTTGTCTCCTCACTTGAAAAAGACTGATATATTATGAAGAGAAGAGTCAGGAGGGAATCAGATGCACATTTTAATCGTTGAAGACGACCGGACAATCGCCTCCGGTCTCCAATATTCGCTCGAACAAGAACAATTCACGACGACGTTGTGCCAGAACGCGACCGACGCGACACGTTTGATTGAACAACAGTTACATACGATCGACCTGTGTCTATTCGACTTGTCGTTGCCGGACGGGAGCGGCTATGACTTATGTCGGCTCGTGAAGCAACAACAGGATACGCCAGTGATTTTTTTGACGGCGTTCGATGATGAAGTGAACGTCGTCATGGGACTCGATATGGGAGCGGACGACTATATCACGAAACCGTTCCGGATCCGTGAACTCATCTCGCGGATTCACTCGGTGTTGCGCCGCTACCATAAACAAGCCAGCTCGCCCGTTTTGACAATCGGGTCGGTCGAAATCAACACGCAAGACGCGAAAGTCAAAAAAGATGGAAGCGAGATCCTGTTGACAGCGCTCGAGTATCGTTTACTGCTCATCTTCGGGAAACATACGGGCCAAGTGTTGTCCCGCGCCCAGCTGCTCGACCAGATTTGGGACATGGGCGGGGACTTCGTGAATGACAATACGTTGACCGTCTACATCAAACGGTTACGCGAGAAGCTCGAAGATGACCCGCAGCGGCCGACGTTGATTAAGACGGTTCGCGGGATTGGCTATAAGGTGGAACGCTGATATGTTGCGCAATCGAGAAATCCGTATCTATTTAGTCAGTCTGTTGCTGCTGATTGGAGTGGCTTCTATCGTCGCAGCTTTGTTCCTATCGATGGAGGCCGTCATTCTCGTCCTCCTTTTGTCGGTTGCGTTCTTGATCGTGACATATCGGTTCACGGCGTGGCGCTATCGGGAGATCGATCAGCTGTCGAGCTACCTGCAAGAAATCAGCAACGGTAACTATAAACTCGATGTCCGCGACAATCGTGAAGGCGAGCTCAGTCTATTGAAGAGCCAAATCTATAAAGTGACGAAGATGCTGTCCGAGCAAGGGACGCATCTCGAAGAGGACAAGCAGAAGCTGACGGATGCTATCTCCGACATTTCCCATCAGCTGAAGACCCCGCTCACCTCGATGACCGTCATGGCGGATTTGCTCAGTGACCCACGGCTGTCAGATGACAAGCGGCAAGAGTTCACGCATAACGTACAGGTGCAGCTCGAGCGGATGGAGTGGCTCGTCTCGTCACTGCTCAAGCTGTCTAAAATCGATGCCGGGACGATTCAGTTCAAACGGGAACCGGTGTCCGTCCCCGCACTCGTTCAAGCCGTGACGGAACCGATGCTCGTGCCGATTGATATTAAAATGCAACGGCTTCAGATCGCGGGTGAGGATGATGTCATGTTCGAAGGCGACTTGAAGTGGACGACCGAGGCGCTCATCAACATCTTAAAGAATTGCGTCGAACATTCACCGGAACAAGGCGAGCTGTTCATCGATTACAGCGAGAACACACTGTACACGGAAATCGTCATTCGCGACACGGGGAGCGGCATCCCCAAGCAAGACATCCCGTATATTTTCCAACGTTTTTATAAGGGTATGAATGCGAGTGACGACAGCGTCGGCATCGGGCTCGCCATGGCCCACAGCATCATCACAAGCCAACAAGGTGAACTGACCGTACGTAGTGAACGCGGAGCTGGGACCGCATTTCAAGTTCGATTCTACAAAGCAATCGTCTAAGTGACGAAACAGTCACTTTCGAGTCACGGACGTGTCACACTCGCTCGGTACACTCAAAGTAGATCAAGTACTGGAGGGTGCAACCATGAATATATTAGAAGTGCAAAATTTATCAAAAGTATACGGGAAAGACGAGATGGAAGTCCGGGCGCTCGATGACGTGTCGTTCACGGTCAAAAAAGGCGAGTTCGTCTGTATCGTCGGACCGTCGGGCTCGGGAAAGTCGACGTTGTTACATTTGCTCGGCGGCGTCGATGTCCCGACGAGTGGACAGGTGTTGATCGACAACACGGATATTTATAAATTGGACGAGACGCAGCTCGCCATCTTCCGGCGTCGTCAAATCGGTTTGATTTATCAATTTTACAACTTGATCCCGATCTTGACGGTCGAGGAGAACATTACGTTGCCCATGTTGTTGGACGAACAAAAAGTCGACGCCGCCCATTTGGAGCGCATCATCGGCATCCTTGGACTTTCGAACCGGTTGACGCATCTGCCGAACCAACTGTCTGGCGGACAGCAGCAACGGGTCTCCATCGGTCGGGCGCTCATCAGCAACCCGGCCATCATCTTGGCCGATGAGCCAACGGGGAACTTAGACAGTCAAAACAGTGAAGAGATCATGAGCCTCCTGAAACTGTTCAACAAGAAGTTCAATCAGACGCTGATCATCATCACGCATGACGAACGAATCGCCTTGCAGGCCGACCGCATCATCTCGATTGAGGATGGGAAGATTGCGAAGAACGAGGTCGTCCGCTCATGAACATCATCAATAAAATGACGCTTCGCCACTTGCGCGAGAACAAGCGGCGCTCGCTCGTCACTATCATCGGGGTCATCATCTCGGTTGCGATGATCACGGCCGTGACGACACTGGGTTCATCGTTTCTGGACTTGATGATCCGTCAAGACATCGCGGACAATGGGGAATGGCACGTCCAATACATCAACACGAATGAGGAGCAGGTCGAGGCGATTCGAAATGATGCATCGACGAAGGACGTCATCCTATCAAGTGACGGCTATGCGGAATTAAAGGAATCGCAGAATGCGTATAAACCGTACTTATACGTCCGGAACTATAACACGTCGGGGCTGAAAAACTTTCCCATCGACTTGACGGACGGGCGTTTGCCGAACAAAGAAGGCGAAGTCGTCATTTCCGAGGCCATCCGTCAAAATGCGCAAGTCACGTACAACATCGGTGATCAATTGACGCTTGATGTCGGTGAGCGCGTGGACGAGTCGTCCGGTCGGGTGTTGACCCAAAACGATGGATTGATCCGCGAAGGGGAGACAATTCTTGAACAGTTGAAGGTCGAAGATACGGTGACGTTGACCGTCGTCGGCACGATGACACGACCGGCCTGGGAGCCGACGTGGTCGCCAGGCTACACGGTCGTCGGATATATCGACGACAAGACGTTGAACGGTGCGACCGTCGATACGTACGTCGCCTTGAACGATGTCGATAACTCGATTTACTCGGATACGGAACGAGTGATGAACGAACAGAAAATTGAAGGGGTCGCCTATAACTCATCGTTGCTTCGCTATTACGGAGTGACAGACGACGGCGGATTGCGTAAGACGTTGTATGGTTTCGTCGGGATCATCATGACAGTCATCGTCATCGGCTCGATTTCGCTCATCTATAACGCGTTCGCCATCAGCGTATCTGAGCGCTCCCGTTATCTCGGGATGCTCGCGAGTGTCGGGGCGACGAAACGGCAAAAACGAAACTCGGTCTTCTTTGAAGGATTGATTATCGGAGGGATTAGCATCCCAATCGGTATCATCGCCGGGGTGACCGGAATCGGAGTCACGTTCTTGTTCATCAATGCCTTTGCTGAGAAAGCGCTCAATGTGACGGAGAAGTTTGAAGTCGTCGTCACACCAATCACGCTCCTGTTGACGGTGCTCATTTCGAGCGTGACGATTTTCATCTCGTGTTATCTGCCGGCACGCCGCGCTTCGAAGATTTCTGCGATTGACGCGATTCGTCAGACCCAGGACGTGCGACTGACGTCGAAGAACGTGAAGACGTCGAAACTCGTGCGACGAATCTTCGGATTGGAAGCGGAGATTGGGCTGAAAAACACAAAACGCAACCGGAAACGGTATTTGGCGACGGTGTTCTCGCTCGTCATCAGTATCGTGCTCTTTTTAGTCGTCAGTTACTTCACAGATCGACTCGAACAGTCACTCGAGATGTCACAAGGCACGTATGAGTTCGATATTCTCGTGAACGGGTCGAATCTCAGTAAAGATGACTTACGTCGCTATGAGACGTTGGACCATGTGACGAGCGGGACGTACTTCGAGAACACGACCGTCCAGACGATGGTCGACGAAGCACGGTTACCGAGCGCGGTCATCGAGAACGAAGACTTGGCATTCAACTTCGGTGATGGGAAATTCATGTATTATGTCTCCCTTTATCAATTAGATGATGAAAGTTTCGATGCGTACTTGAAACAAATCGGCGCAGCCGCCAGCAATTTTGAAGACGGAGAAATGCCCGGTGCCGTCTTGATTGATGAAATCTCGTATCAAGACGTGGACAAGAAGAAATTTGTGAACTCGAAAACGATTGAGACAGAGGTCGGTGATACGCTCGAACTCCAAAACGAAAACGCAACGGACGGCACGGCACCACTCAAAACAATCAAAATCGGAGCCATGACCGACGTCGCCCCGACCGGTGTGATGACGAGTTCACTTGGATGGCTTGATGTAATCGTTCGGGAAGGGACGTTTGAAGAGGATGCGATCGGTCAATTGATGAAGCAATCAAGTCCATCGATTGCCTTGAACACGAGTAATCCTGACGCGACGCAACAAGTGATTGAGGCGGAACAAAACATGGACCAATACATTTTCAACGTGTCGGAGCAGCGTGAACAACAAGAGCAAGTCTTGTTACTGTTATCGATTTTCGTCTATGGATTCATCGTCTTGATCTCGCTCATCTCGGTGGCGAACATCTTCAACACAATCTCGACGAGCGTCTCACTCCGACGCCGTGAATTCGCGATGCTACGGTCGGTCGGGATGACACCGAAAGGGTTCAACAAGATGGTGTACTATGAGAGCATCTTCTACGGCATGAAAGCACTGGCGTATGGGGTGCCGATCAGTATTCTCATCATGTACCTCATTTACCGAGCGCAAATCAACACGTTCGAAGCAGCGTTCACGTTGCCGTGGGGAGATATCTTGTTCGTCACGGTCGTAATCTTCCTCATCGTTGGTTCTTCGATGCTGTACGCGATTTCGAAAGTGAAGTCGGATAATATCATCGACCGGTTGAAGCAAGAGAACAATTGATGATTGGCGCACAGTCGCTCAAAAATAGATGTAACGGGATTCAGTGTCTACTGAGTCCCTTTTTCTGTAAAATGAGAATGATAAAAGAGGTGGGAGCATGGACATCCGAGAAGTATTGAGTGGTAGGGATTTGCGCTCGGTCGGCCACGTCGATGAGGTCGTCGCCTACGTCGGGAACGACCCGGACCGATTCAACGAATTGATGACCGGCTTGACCGATGACCGTCCCGTCGTTCGGATGCGGAGTGCGGACGCGATGGAGAAAGTGACACGCCGTCATCCAAAGCTGCTTCGAGCTCATCAGGCGTCCTTGTTCGAGCAGTTACAGATTGTCACCCAACAAGAAGTGAGGTGGCACTTGGCCCAACTCATGCCACGGATGACGTTGACAGAGGAAGAGGCGTCCGGCATCGTTCACGTGCTCACCGATTGGATTGACACGGGGACGAGCGCCATCGTCATCGTCAACGCTCTGCAGGCGATCTTCGACTTGAGCGCCGTGCATCCACGATTCCGTGACGAGCTGAAAGCATTGCTCGATTCGCGACTCGAGACAGGGAGTCCGGCCGTGAAGAGCCGCTCAAAAAAACTTTTACAGAAGTTGTGACCGATGGACTTCATTTCCGGTCTATAAAGATGTAAGTACATCGAAAGGGGGATTCGATTGGACGATCAAGCGATTATCGATTTGTACTGGCAACGTTCCGAGCGGGCGATTGAGGAGACGGCCCAAAAGTACGGCGGTTATTGTCATACGATTTCCTATAACATTTTAAACAGCCGAGAGGACGCGGACGAGTGCGTCAATGACACGTACATGAAAGTGTGGCAAGCGATTCCGCCGACACGTCCAGCACGACTCGCCGCCTATTTGGCGAAGCTTGTTCGTAACGTCTCGCTCCATAAGTATGAGAAGGCGAACGCCAAGAAGCGCGGAGCGGGGCAAGTCCCGTTCATCGTCAGTGAGCTCGAGCACTGTCTCGTATCCTCCGTCGCGACCGATTCAGAAGTCATCGAGTTGTTGAACGACTTTTTGGCCCAGTTGCCGCAAGAGACTCGGCAGATTTTCATGGGACGTTACTTTCACTTTCAATCAATCAAAGACATCGCGACGATGCGCCAGGTGAGCGAGAGCAAGGTCAAGATGGTGCTGCTGCGGACCCGTAATGACTTGAAGCAAGCGCTCGAAGCGGAAGGGGTGGCGCTATGAACGGAGATCGGCTCACACGTTTGATGGGGGACGTCGATGACCGTTTTGTCGAGGAATCGATGGAAGTCGAGGTAAAGAAACGAAGACATTGGCGTTGGATGGGCGGTCTCATCGCAGCAGCCGCTGTCACACTCTTTGTCGTGACATGGGACGGTTATAAAGAATTGATTCCGCTGTCGGACAGCTCGAGCAATATGTCGGTCGCTTATATCGATGAAGGGGACATCGATGTCAGGATGTCGTCGGCAAACCTTGCCGAGATGAGTGAAGACGAGCTGTTCTCGAAATGGGAACCTGCGGTGGTACGGGGCGTCGTGCAACAGATTGACCACATCGAGCTCGACTTCAACGGACAAGCGGAATATCAGTCGATTGTGACGATTAGCGTGACAGACGTCTATCGGGGTGAGGTTGAGCCTGGGAGTGAGATGAAAGTACTTACCGTTGCCGGTGTCGGTTCTGAAGTGCTTCAGTCGGATGCGGACGTCATCTCTGAACTTCGCCTTGGGATGGAAGGGATTTTTATGCCGAGACGGCATGATGCTTCCCACATCTGGTCACAAAACGGGGCCACGCTTCAAGTGATGGATGTGAGTGATTACGGATTTCCGGACGGTGAGCGGTACATGTTCTTGAACACGAACGAAGGTCTCGCCTTCAGTCGAGATGCCTATCCGTCGCTACGTGGCGCTGAAACACTTGATGACATAGAGGAGTTCATGACGACTAAATTTAAATAAGTCATATTTCATGTCTATTTGATTTTTAAAAGCTGATAAATTATTATTAAGTCAATATTATAATGAATATGACTTAAAGGATGAATGTCATGGCGATACAAGGATTAACCAAATTACCTGTCAAAATAGAAATCACACAAGCCATCAAATTACTTGAACGTCTGGCGCATGTGAATACGCTACTTGGAAAACTCGATGTTGAATTGACGCATTCGAAAGCAAGTAAGCAATTAATGCAACTCTTATCGCTTCAAGAATCCGTTGAATCAACGAAAATCGAAGGATCACAAGTGACGTTCACGGATATGATGGAGTCTTCGCTGAAGAAAAGTGACGATTCCGATATTATCGAAATTCAGAACTATATGAGGGCCTTGCAGTTTGGGTATGAATCTGTCGAAAATGGTTATCCGGTGACGACACGATTGATCAAGCAGTTACATGAGATTTTGATGAAAGGAAGTCGAGGCGAAGTCAGTTCATCCGGTGAGTTCCGTAAAATTCAAAATTTTATCGGGCCGACAAATCGATTAGAAGATGCTTCTTATATTCCGGTAGAGGCTCATTTGATTAACGAATACATGGAGAACTTAGAAAAATTTATCAATACTGATTCTTACGGACGATTGCTACCGCAGAACCACTTAAAGTCAGACGGATATGTCATTAATGAACAAGCGGCTCCACTTCTTAAAACAGGAATTATGCATGCTCAATTTGAATCCATCCATCCATTTTTGGACGGGAACGGGCGTTTAGGGCGGATTCTAACTGTGCTTTATCTCCTGCAGCAAAAAGTGATTACGCACCCCATCTTTTTTGTGAGTGAAGAACTTGAGAAAGAAAAAGCCCGCTACTACGATTTGCTCAACGGTGTTCGTGGAGACCAGTCGGATTGGGGGAAATGGTTACTGTTTTTCGTTGATGCTTCAGAACGAATGGCGACAAAGTTGTTGGATCAATTGAATAAAGCCAATCGCTTGCTGTCAGAAGGTGAACAGCTAATTGAAAACGAAGCGGAACGTAAACTATGGATTACGAGCTTTGAACAACCAATCTTGACGGTGGCGAAAGGTGTCGAAATGACAGGCTATTCACCGAACACGGTTCGAAAAGCACTTCATCAACTTGTGGAAAAAGAACTTTTATACGCTTCGAACACAGAGCGGAGAAATCGTAAATATCGAAATTATGCGTTATTGCGCATTTTCGTGAACTAAAAGCAGTGTGCCGTTTTTGAATCGCCAACAATGAAGGAGGAAATCATATGGACCGCACCATCACTGTCAAAGGCACAGGGAAAGTATCGGCCAAGCCTGATTTGATTGTCGTGAGAATGGATTTGACGTCAAGAGCCGTCCGCTATGAGGAGACGATGAACGGGGCGGCACTCGCCGTCACGCGGCTGCAAAAAGCGATTGAACAGGCCGGCTTTGCGAAAACGGATTTAAAGACGACCGACTTCTCGATTGACACCGACTATGAGAGCTATCGGGACAAACAAGGCAATTATAAATCGCGGTTCCGAGGCTATGTCTGTCAGCAGAAGACGAAGCTCGAGTTTCCGCTCGATACGAAACAACTGTCAGCGGTCATCGAACATGTCAGCAACTCGCTAGCCGAACCGAAACTGTCCATTTCGTTCACAATTAAAGATGCGGATACGATTCAAGACGAACTGCTCGCGAGTGCGGCGGCGAACGCGCGCCATCGAGCCGAACTGTTGGCGAAAGGTGCCGGGGCGACGCTCGGCGATTTGCTTCAAATCGATTACACATGGGGCGAGCTGCATCTTTACTCCCCGACACGTCTCACGCTCCATGACGAGGTGCTCTTCTCGGAGGCGGCGATGCCGGAACTTGAGCCGGATGAGATCGACTTGAGTGACTCGGCGACGTTCGTGTGGGCGATTCGATGAGACGCGTCATCGGATTGTTGCTGCTGTTCCTATCGGTTTCAATGTCAGCCCAAGCCTTATCTTGGGCGTATGCGTTCGTCGTGTTGGACGGACGGGTGTATGAAGTGATGGACGTCGCGGTATTGGATGCTGACTTGGGTGACGTCGTCGGCGAGGTGAAGACGTTGGCCGACGATATGGATGGCAGCTTCTACGGTGACGCCTCGAACATGTATCCGATTGGGACAACGTATCGGAAAGTGAAAGGGGAAGTGAAGGAAGACGTGCTCGCGGTTGAGGATGGGTTTGGGTGGAAGCGGGCCGAGTATCGGCATGACGCCCCGTTCAGCATGCGTGACCATTTGGATAAGGTGGCATATGGATTCGTCGGACTCGGCCTCGTATTTTTTGTTATGTATCGATTTAGGGGGACAAGATGAATTTATTTGAGTTTAAAAGATATGTATCACGGCGAATCGAGGACCGTGGCTACGGTTATTATATGAGTGGGAACCTCAAATTAGTGTCACAGACTCGAAATACGTACTGGTTTGATATATATGGCAGTAGCGTTTATCGAGTGGAGGTTACATGTGCGAACGAGTGGATGATTCAATCGTCATGCGATTGCCCTTATGATCAAGGAACGTGTAAACATGAAGTCGCAGTTTATTATTGGTTACGCAATCGGCTTACACCGGGGGCACCATTTGATTTAGCAAAAGAACTCGGCAAGCTGAAGAAAGCCGACCTCATCGATGTGATGATAAAGCTAGCGCATGACCCGGATATTCACCATCGTTTGGCACACGACCTCGGACCGCCATCAAGCAACCCAGAAACATTCGTTCAAGTCTGTGAGCGAGAAATTTCCGAAAAGTTTTCAAACGGCACGATTAATCAACAAGAA
This sequence comes from Exiguobacterium sp. s40, assembly GCF_018617905.1. Taxonomy (NCBI): domain Bacteria; kingdom Bacillati; phylum Bacillota; class Bacilli; order Caryophanales; genus Exiguobacterium; species Exiguobacterium sp. s40. The sequence continues at coordinate 148,991 of NZ_JACSLC010000002.1, forward strand.
ATGAAGACCTTGAAACGTTATCTGTTTCGTAAAATAGATGTGATTCAGTCAAATGAAAATCCTGTATCACGCTTATTCAATAGTATTTCATTTCTTGATACAGTCACTCCGACAATCATGAGATGTGATATATTTCTTCACTTGTTGTTCGCTGTGCGGGACGAAGTCACTGATTTGATGGTGTCAGCCATTGAGGAAATCCCAGAGGCGGAACGAGACATGGTTTTTCAACGTTTCATTTTGATGTGGCATGAACTGCATCTAGCCGTTTACAATGACGTTCATGTTCAATTGTTGAAAGTGATTGTCCCCATCTATGGAGGAGATAAGACGTTTCTCATCGACCAAATCAATCGGTTTAGAAGCACGCACGCCGAGGCTAGTGATTTGGAGCACCTGGACGAGTTCACGAAAGTGTTAACAGAAGAAAGTTGGTAAGTTGATAATCAAGTATGGAAATAGGGAACAGATTCATGTAGGGGTTACCCAGTCTTGGAGAGAGAAGGGACAAACATGAAAATCCTCATCATCTTTGACTCGATGTACGGGGTGTACCGAAAAAGTCGCATATGCCATCAAGGACGGGTTCGGCGACTTACACCGCGTCGACATCATGCAGATCAGCCACGTCGGATACGGCGACCTCGCCAACCTTGATTTGTTCATCGTTGGTTCGCCGACTCACGGAGGGCGCGAGACCGAGGACGTGAAGACGTTTCTCGATGGCTTATCGGACCATGCGCTGCGTGGTACACGAGCTGCAGCCTTCGATACGAGTATGGCCGAAGAAGATCAAGGCTTTTTCGTCGGGAAAATCGTCAAATGGTTCGGTCACGCCTCGACCCGCATGGAGCAGTTACTGCTCGAAAAAGGAGCGGAGCCGGTGCTGAAAGAATCGTTCATCGTCCTTGATAAAGAAGGACCACTTAAAGACGGAGAGCTCGAGCGGGCGACCGAATGGGCCCGTCACTTGATGGACAAATAATCTGGCGTGTTCCTTATGGGACGCGTCTTTTTTGACGCAGAATTGTCCGAAGTGTTCGCAAAACGGGTAAATATAAGGGTAGCTCTTTTGTGTGGAACGGAGGGAGAATGATGAAAAAATGGGAACGTGACGTCCTCATGGGTTGGATTGTCGTCTTATTGGTGCTCGTTGCGCATTATGTGATCACGGTATCACTCGGCAACACGTATTTTGCCGAGTCCACGATGAACAGGATGCTTTGGCTCAGTAGCTTCCCGGCCTTTTTGATCGCCTTTCTCGCGGCCCTCTTCCAAAAAACGAACACGCTCACGCTCGCTGTTCGTCGTAGTGTCATTTGGACGGCCGAACTCGTCGTCGGCTTCTCGCTCGTCGCCTGGTTCTTCCGGGCGTTCAATGTGTTGTTCGAGAGTCCGGGCGCGTATTGGGTGTTCGGCGCCCTTCTGCTCGCTCCGCTCGTCTACTTGTTCGAGTTCCGGCGTCAAAACCGTGGGACGAAAGCCGGGGCCCACTAAATTTAGAAAACGTCTCCGCCATGGAGGCGTTTTTAGTCTGGTCTGGAATGGGAATGGGGTACAGAAGACAAGAATGGAGGGAATCACCATGAGTCATTATTTTTCATCATCATACGAAGAGTCGCGCGAGAAGTTTCTCGCCTTACTCGACAACGTTAAAACCTATTATCCGACGGCCCGCGTGATGTCCCACTCGATCGGCGAGGACACGATCGACTTGATCATCGGTGAGCCGGCGGGGTCACGCGAGGCGGTGCTCCTCATGACAATCGGCGAGCACGGCATCGAAGGGTATGCCGGTGCCGCCGTGACGCATCAGTTCGTCGAGACGCAGCTCGAAAACCTTCGGCATGAGTCGACGGGAATTTGTCTCATTCATGCGGTCAATCCGTGGGGGATGAAGCACTTCCGCCGCGTCAATGAACATAACGTCGACTTGAACCGGAACTACGTCATCGACCGAGAATCACTCCCGCGTAACGTCAATAAAGAGTATGAAGTCATGCGGCACTTGTTCGTCCCGGATGGCGTCATCGATGACTACCATGAATCGCGCGAACATATCTACTCGTTCCTCGGTTCTGGTATCAAGCTCGACGGCTTCGAGGCGATGACCGAGGCGAAAGGGATGGGACAATATCAGTTCCCGAAAGGCGTCTATTATGGCGGTGAGTCGGATGAGCCGTCCGCCATCTTTTTGAAGGAGATTCAACATGACCTGCTCGATCGCTATGACCGCGTCGTCCACATGGATTGGCATACGGCGCTCGGTCCGACGAACGAAGTGACGATGGTCATCAGTGAGCGCGACGGGCGTGACGTCGACGCGTTGAAGCGGACTTACGGGTTGAAGAACATCCAGACGTATGACCCGACCGATGTCCTCGGGGACTCGACGAACCACTTCTATTACGTACGGGACACGCACTATCCGGACAAACAACTCGTCTCGGCGTTGTTCGAGTTCGGGACATTCGGGACGTCGACGAAAGCGACGATTCGCGAGTTCTTGACAATTATTCTCGAGAACCGGCTCTACTTTGAAGGAACGAAAGACCCGGAAGCCCGCAACGGCATTCGAAAAGAATTCATGGCCATGTTTTATCCGGAAGATGAGTCGTGGCGGACGTCCGTATTACTCGAGGGGGCGGCGGCGATTGAGCATGTCTTGAAAGCCGAATCGCTCTGGCGCGACAGTTGACAGGTTTCCACTTCGGTCAAACGGGAAAAAGTGGGTTGTGGGCAAACACGCACGCCGCTCAACAATTCAACTGGGGGTTTTGACCAATGGGGAATTATATTACCGCACATGACGGAACGAGTATTTACGTGGAAGACGTCGGGACAGGCGATGCCGTCGTCTTCTTGCACGGCTGGCCGGCAAACAACAACATGTTCGAGTATCAAAAGAATGCATTGCTCGAAGCAGGCTATCGCTACGTCGGGATCGACTATCGTGGCTACGGCAAGTCCGATGCACCGGCGACAGGTTATGACTATGCAACGATGGCGTCGGACGTGCACATGGTCGTTGACGGGCTTGGCATCAAAGATTTCACGCTCGTCGGCTTCTCGATGGGCGGGGCCATCGCCATCCGTTACGCCGTCGATTTCCCGGATGATGGGTTGAAGAAACTCGTCCTCTCAGGCGCAGCGGCACCAGTGTTCACGCAACGTCCGGACTATCCGTACGGGATGACGCAAGCCGAGGTCGACGCGTTGATTGAGGATACGCTGAAAGACCGTCCGAAGATGCTCGAAGGGTTCGGTGAGATTTTCTTCGAGAAAGAACATTCGAAACCGATGCAAAACTGGTTCCATCATCTGTCGCTCGTCGCGTCGAGTCACGGGACGATTGCTTCGGCGAAAGCACTCCGTGATGAGGATTTGCGCGAGGACTTGCCGAAAGTCAATGTCGAGACGCTTATCATCCATGGCGTCCATGACAAGATTTGTCCGTTCGAGTTCGCGCTCGAAATGGAAAAAGGGATCCCGAACGCTCGTATCGAACGGTTCGAGGAGAGCGGTCACGGTACCGTCCTCGACGAGATGGACAAGTTCAACAAGACGTTGCTCGGATTTATTTGAGTGTGTGACAAGCCTAGGACGTTCCTAGGCTTTTTTTGATGCTCATCTGTAGCACGTTTGTTACGGATTTTGAGGCTAGAACGACTTGTACACGGGTATAGCTAAAATGAAGCACTTTGTTCGAGTTGAGATTGAACAAGTTTGCTGTATGTCGAGGTTTTGACATAGAGTCGTTGGTGTTCGTCACACGGTCAAGGATGGCTATGGAAAAGCCGCTCGGGACCGTGCCTGTTTTTGTGTTCTAGCACAATTCGAACAGCTCGTCTGGAAACACTTCACAAGAAAAAAGAAATAAGCCTCCTTTTGCTAGAACGGATGACATTTAGATGGTCAATTTGTGCTGACTAGACCTTAATACATGGTACAATGGAGAGGTGGATTTTTAGATTGAGGAGAGATTGTACATGAATATCGCTTTCTTTTTATATCCGAAAGAAGACGTCAAATATTTAGACCCGGAATCGACGGTGCGTCAAGCGCTCGAGAAGATGAAACATCATCGCTTCACCTCGGTGCCGCTCGTATCCGAGAACGGCTTTTACGCCGGGACGATGACAGAAGGGGATTTGCTCTGGGCACTCGCCGAACAGCTTCGCGGGGAAGAAGACTACGAAAAAGTGCTCCGGACACGCCTGAAAGATATCAAGCAACGCGTACGGTATAAGCCGGTCGCCATCACGGCGCAAATCGAGGAGCTCGTCGATGCGATCACCGATCAAAACTTCGTGCCGGTCGTCGATGACGGGAAATATTTCATCGGTATCATCCGGCGCCGCGACATCATCGAGTACTATTCGACGAAGTTGCAACAGCTCGAGAATAAAGTGAACTGAGCGAACGGACCAACCTGTGAAAGCGGGTTGGTTTTTGTATGCGTTAGTACAAGCAACGGTGAGGCGGACTATAGATGGAAGCACGAGTCATTGAATCGATTGAGCTATGGTTTCAAGAGGCAGGGTCTGAGGAAGCGGTGAACTTCATCGATTTCATGCTGTTTATGAATGAATCGGCTTGTTCTTTGCTTCACCGAGACACGTTACATGGCATCTTCACCTATCAGGTCCGCTACCAAGACGGGACCACTCAGTCCGTTTCGTACGATAAAGACGAGTGGGTCGCCTATGAACGGAATGAATGGTAAACCGGTATGAACGGCGGTGAGTGGGTGTGGTGGCTCGTCGAGCGATGGCGTTTTGTCGTGGAGTGGTGGAGCGGTCGGGACTTCCGGACGGGTGACGAGATCGAGGAAAACTTCTATGGAATAATCCCATACGGTGAAGTTCAACCACTTGACGTTCTGTTGTATTCAATCATTGAAAATGATGCCCACAACACAGAAGCGTTAATCGAAGCGGGGTATTACCATGACCCGCTACTGCATGAATGGATGGCGATTCCCGATTCGACGGAGAGCCTACGACCGCTCGTCTTGGCCGTCTGTTACAACGAAGGAATCATCGAGACACCCCGAACCATCGAGCGAATTGAAGTGACGTTCACCAATCTGACGACAGGAGCTGTCCAATCGCTTGCGAGTGCACTCGAAGCGTATCAGAAGCCAGCAAACCTTGATTTAGATGATATGGAGTATCGCGATGACATGTTTTATCGCGACGAGTCCATTCAAGGGACGATTCGTTATGAGGTGACGTATAAAGGCGGAAGGGTCCAATATGTCGAACATGACAAATCAGAGATATTCATGGACTGGGACATGGCGATGATCAATTGGTTTTTCGAACATTGGAAGAAACTGTACGAAGCATATGCCGAAAAATCGTTTCCATCCGGTCAACCGTTGCAACGCTTTGAATCGGGCTATGATTATTGGAAAGCCAGACTGTCGCCTGAAGCGTGGGACGAGCTCATTCAATCGACAGACCCTTTCGACCAGCGGCTTTTGACGGATAGGGAACCACATGATGAGATTCGAGACGCAAAAGAGCAGTTTGAGATGATGTTCGATCAAGCAGCGGAGCTCTACCTTGAAGATTTGCGTCACGGATTCTATGTTGATCAACTGTTGGAACAACGAATCGACGTCGAAAGCTCGTTCGATGCCGTGATTGCGCTTTACAAAGAAATATTCGAGGCACAACAGAAAAGGCGAACGAGGGAGCAACTGCTTTATGGGGAAAAGGATGAAGGGGATTTTAACTGAGTCTGGTTTTTTTTGTAGATTTATGAAGATGCGTTACACGCGGTCGAGCCATTGGCTGTAACTCAAAAAGACGACTTCCACAATGGAAAGTCGTCTTTTTGATGTGCTTCAGTTACGAGAGCGGTGGGAAATGGGGAAGCACATATTCTCCTAGCTCCGTGATGACCTCATCGGCCGGACGTGCCCGTCGAACAAGGCGAAGAACAAGTGGTTGACACCGATTCCACGATACACTTCGAGTAGTTTAATCAGCTGATTGCGACCGACACGGAAACCGAGCCGGATTGGCGTCGGAAGCTCGTCCTGGTCATGCGTCAAATCGAGATGCATCGGCATCGAGAACGGTGTCATCATCCGCACGGTGTATGAACAAGTCCCACCGAAAGTCGTCTATTCCCTGTCCGACTACGGTTGGTCGCTCCAACCGATTTTGGATGCGATGTGTGACTGGGGAGAAGGGCATATTGAACAGACGGGGGAAGATGTCATCTCTTGACGAAATGGTTGCTCATGCCGAGCAGCCGTTTTTTGTTGCCTCATGTCGGGTACAAAGACAGAGACAAGGAGGGAACAATATGGATGTGTTGACATATCGATTTGAAGACGACGGCTCGATCCCAAACAATCCGGATTTCCCGGTGTTGTTGTATCGCGGCGTGTTCGATGAGACGGACGGGATGCAAGCGACGTTCGAACATAACGGTTGGGGCAACAGTTGGGTCAACGGGGTGTTCGATTATCACCATTACCATAGCAACACGCATGAAGTGCTCGGCGTGAAGTCGGGCCGGGCGACCGTCCAACTTGGCGGTGCGACCGGAGACCTCGTCTCGCTTCAAGCAGGAGACGTCTTGATTTTGCCGGCCGGGACGGGACATCGTCGTCTCGAGGCGAGTGAAGACTTCGCCATCGTCGGTGCCTATCCGGAAGGGCGCGATTATGACACGTTAACAGGGAAACCGGAAGAACGGCCGGACAGTGTGCAACGGATCGAACGAGTCGACAAACCGGCGACCGATCCCGTCTTTGGGACGACTGGGCCGTTACATGAACAATGGACGAAGGAGGAGATGGCATGAACCGCATTCCACATACATTAATTTTGGCGGCACTGAAACAACACGTGGCTGAATTGCCAGACGGGCGTGAAATGAGGGCCCTCGGGCAAGGCACATGGCGCATGGGAGAAGACGAATCGAAACGGGAAGCCGAGATCGAGGCACTCCGGACGGGACTCGACTGCGGGTTGCACGTCATCGATACGGCGGAGATGTACGGGGAAGGGAAATCGGAGTCGCTCGTCGGTGAAGCGATTCAAGACCGGCGGGAAGACGTGTTCCTCGTCTCGAAAGTGTATCCGCATAACGCCGGGGGCGACAAACTCGTCCAAGCTTGTGACGCGACGCTCGAACGGCTCGGTACGGACTACCTCGACTTATATCTCCTGCATTGGCGCGGGAACATCCCGCTCGAGGAGACGGTCGACGGGCTCGAACAGTTGAAGGCGGACGGTAAGATCCGAGCGTGGGGTGTCTCGAACTTTGATGTCGACGACATGAAAGAACTGCTCGCCTTGCCGAAGGGGAAACATTGCGCCGTCAACCAAGTGCTCTATCATCTCGGCAGCCGCGGCGTCGAATACGATTTGTTGCCATTTTTACAGGAGCAAGGAATCCCGATGATGGCTTACGCCCCGCTCGCGGAAGGCAGCGACGTGAAAGAGAAAGTCTTCAACGACGAGACGGTGAACCGGATTGCCGAGGCGTACAGTGCGACGCCGGCCCAAATCTTGCTTGCGTGGACGGTGCGGAGCGGAAACGTCATCGCCATCCCGAAAGCGGGTCAGAAAGCGCACGTCGAAGAGAACGGCGCGGCGTTGCTCCTCAACTTGACCGAGGACGACTTCAATGCGCTCGACGAGGCGTTCCCGCCACCGAGCCAAAAAGAACCATTAGATGTGATTTGAAGACACAGGTGGGCTCACGGGCTCACCTGTTGTTGCGTCTTGACCTCGGAGAAGATGAAATGTGTAACGGTCTGGGCGTAAGGGATGGCCGCATCGATGAACTGCTCGGCCTCGGCGAACGTCGCGAATTGCATCTTCAGCATATAGCAGGCGCTCCCGGAGATGCGATAACAGAACGACACGTTCGACTGCTGACCCAAAAACTGAGTGAACGCCTCATAGTTCCCGTTCTTCACGGTCGCCTCGATGAGACATTGAATCGGTCGACCAAGCAATTCATGATCGATATCAATCGTGTAACCTTTGATGACGCCAAATGACTCGAGCCGGCGGACGCGTTCGCCGACGGACGGAGCCGATAAATTGATGCGGCGCCCGAGTTCGCTCATCGAGAGGCGGCTGTCGTTTGTTAGTTCATGTAAGAGGAGACGGTCGATATCGTCGATTTTTAGCATGAAATGAATTCTCCTTTTTTTCGTATTATATGGCATGTATTGTACCTGGATTCCGTTATGAATGAAATGGGAAACGTCATGGGCACCTTCTATACTTATATACAGGAGGTGTTGAGATGAGTCGAATCCAACCAGCTGTCATCGGAAAGACACCGTTCGAACGATTGCTCGCGCATGACGAGGGCGTGATGCGACAGTGGTCAGCGCTCGGAGACATGTTAACGGGCGAGGGGAGACTGTCCGCCGAGTTGAAAGAACAGGTACGACGGACGCTCGCCCAACAAAACGGCTGTGACTACTGCCAGGCGAAAGGAAAGCCTGAACCGCATATGTTCGACGAACGGACGGCACTCGCCGTCGGGTTCGCCGATGTGTTTTTACAACTGAAAGGCGACACGCCGGCCTCGTCGATTCGTGTGCTCCAAGACGTCTTCACGGATGCCGAGATCAGTGAACTTTGCGCTTTTATCGCCTTCATGACGGCCTCGCAATACGTCGGCGCCATGCTCGGGCTGGAACGAGAAAACCCACTCACGCTGACGTGAGTGGGTTCGTTTTAGTGCGCGAGCGGGTGTTTCAATAGATAGTCTTCAATCTGTCCGACCGTCTGTTTCAACACGCCGTCCTCGAACGGCGACTTGAGACCGGCCAATTCGACGAGCTCGAGGAACGAGCGGCTGCCGCCGGCTTGGCAGAGCGTGAGGTAATCGCTCCACGCCGCCTCACGGTCCTCATGCATGCGCACCCAGAACTGGAAGGCGCACACTTGCGCGAGCGTGTAGTCGATATAGTAGAACGGGCTCTGGAAGATGTGTCCTTGTTGGTGCCACCAAGCGCCTGTCTCGAGGTAGTCGTTCGTCTCATAGTCACGGTGCGGCAAGTACACCTTCTCAAGGTCACGCCATGCCTGGCGACGCTCAGCGACCGTCATGTCAGGGTTGCGGTAGACGACGTGCTGGAACTCGTCGACGAGGACGCCGTACGGGAGGAACGTGATGCTTCCTGCCAAGTGATTGAACTTGTATTTGTCGACTTGGTCGCCGAAGAACAGTTCCATCCATGGCCAGCAGAAGAACTCCATCGACATCGAGTGGATCTCACACGCCTCGTATGTCGGGAACGCGTATTCCGGCGTCGTCAAATGACGGCTCTCATACACTTGGAAGGCGTGACCGACCTCGTGCGTGAGCACGTCGATATCGCCGGCCGTCCCGTTGAAGTTCGAGAAGATGAACGGGAGACCTTCTGACGGGAGATACGTGCAGTAACCGCCGCCGGCCTTGCCCGGTTTCGCCGTCAAGTCGAGGGCACCACGCTGTTGCATGAACTGGAAGAACTCGTCCGTCTCTTTTGAGAGTTCACGATACATCGTGTTGCCGCCTTCGATGATGAACGCCTCGTCGCCCTGTGGCGTCGCGTTGCCGTCTGGGAAGACGAACGACTCGTCGTAGTACGTGAGCGAATCGACATCGATCCGCTTCGCTTGCTTCTCTTTTAACGTCGTCGCGAGCGGGACGATGACGTCGCGCACTTGTTTGCGGAAGTTGTCGACGTTCGACTCGTCATAGCCGACGCGTTGCATACGGGCGTAACCGAGCTCGACGAACGACGGGAAGCCGAGCGCGTGCGCGATGTCGGTCCGGACGCGGACGAGTTCGCCGTAGATGCGGTCGAGTTCGTCCCCGTTGTCGGCGAGATATGTATAACGGGCCTCGGATGCCGCTTTTCGTACCGAACGGTCAGGGGACTGAAGATACGGGCCGAACTGGGACAAGTTGAGCGTCTTGCCGTCGAATTCGATTTGGGCCGCTGACATGACTTTCTGATAGGCGGTCGCCAATCGGTTTTCTTCCTGCAGTTTCGGGATGAGCGACTCCTCGAACGTTTTGAGTGCACGCTCGGCGAGTTCGAACAATTGGCTGCCCCATTCCTGTTCAAGTTGGCTGCGCAGGTCGTGCTCGGTCAAGACGCGATAATACGCTTGGACCTCTTTCTCGTAAACCGGTAACGCATCGTCAAAAAATGTCTGCTCGGCCTCGTAGAACGCATCACGCGTATCGATCGAGTGGCGGATTGCGACGAGTTGACTTTGCGTCTCGAACGCGTTCCGTTCCTGGTTGATTTGGCGAATCAATTCGTTCGCTTCTTCGAGTGTGCTCGCTTGTTGCAATTCGACTGAATAGTCCGACAATCGGCTGTTCAAAGCGTCCAAGTCGGGCCGTTCATATGACAATTTTGTGAAAGTCGTCATTGTAAGCGCCTCCATCATGTGAAATTTTTATAAAGTGTAAAAAGGGCTTGCAAAAGCGATTGCACACTCGTATTCTTACGATGTGTAAACGAATTCGCACTACCTTATTACAACTATACCGTTTATAGGGTAGGGATTGAAGAGGAAGCTTTTCGGGTATAAAAACTAAGACTTTGATTAACAGAACATGTTGGAGGGATTAAGCTATGGGATTCTTTAAAAAACTATTTGGTGGTAAAGAAGAACAACTTAACGCGGTTTCACCGCTTACAGGGAAGGTCATTGACATCACGAACGTTCCTGACCAAGTGTTCTCGCAAAAAATGATGGGTGACGGCATTGCCGTCGAACCGACAGACGGCAAAGTCGTCTCGCCGGTCAACGGTACAATCGCGACTGTCTTCCCGACAAAACACGCGATTGGGATCAACGCTGACAACGGTGCGGAGTACTTGATTCACATCGGTCTTGACACGGTCAATCTTAAAGGTGAAGGCTTCGAAACGCACGTGACAGAAGGTCAAGCCGTCAAAGCTGGCGACACGCTCGTCACGTTCGACCTCGACTTCATCAAAGCGAACGCGCCGTCGACGATCACACCGGTGATCATCACGAACCACGACAGCTTCGGCGTGAACAAACTCGTTGCTGAAGGCGACACGGTCACAGCCGGTTCTACAGAAGTCGTCGAATTGACGAAAAAATAAGTTGAACATTTTACTCGGAGGCGTATGCTTCCGAGTATTTTTTTATGGATTCGGGAACTATACTAAAAAGAGAGGGGGAGAGAGACATGGATGGAAAAAACGCACCGTACCGGGGTTATGGGGATCGGATTCGAATATTACGTGAGCGGGCCGGCATCTCGGTCGAGGCACTCGCCGACCGCATTGGCGTCGCCCCGTACTTTATTCGCCGGACCGAACTGAGTGAAGTCTACCCGACGATGCCTTACATAGAGGCGCTCGCCGAGGCGCTCAAGATTGACGCGAACTATTTGGCCCGCCATATTTGGACGGGCGAGTCGCTCAAAGTGCTCATGAAAGGGACGGTCCCAGAACTTGAGCAAATGAAGCTCGCCTACGATGAGGCGATGCACGGCAAGTCGACCGAGGACATGCAGCGGCAGCTCGAGGCACGCATGCGCATCTTCGACCTCATGCATGAGGAAGAACTCCATCGCATCTTCGCCGAGGACGAGGAACCGACTACACATCATGCGCTCGAGGCGCTCGTCGATGCCGTGCTCGACCTGGGACGCTCGCACGAACCGACGCATCGAATCGTGCCGTTCGCCCGCTATATCGAGCAGCTCGTACCGGACCAGTTCGTCGACAACTCGTTCCAATACACGGAGTTCGGGGTCGTCGATAAATCGTATAAATTGCAGTGAACAACACGGACTAAAAGTTCGTGTTTTTTTAATTTAGTTAGGGAGGAAGTACAGATATGGAGATGGTGGAAACAATGAAAAGCTCTAGGGAGCAATTAGGTAAAAGTTATCGAAGTGCGGATAGTGAATTTAGAGATTTGATGTTTTATGGACAGAAATTAAGCAAACGAGAAAAAATGATGCTAACCCTTAAACTTGATGAACTACTTGATGCGTCGATGTTATACCATCAGCAAATTGGAAAGGGACAGAGCAAAGGATAAATACAAAAGGAGCCAAGACGCATTGTCTTGGCTCCTTTTGTCGATATTAACGCGCCATGCGCGAGTCATATCTTACTTTCGGTCGTGTCCCGGCAAGTAGGAAGCCGAGCACGATGTTGAGAATCGTGAGCACCCAACCGACGTAACCGAACGTGTAGGCGAGGCTCGCGAGCATCGTCTGCCAGTCGAGTAAGGACGCGGCGTCACCACGAACGGTGAAGCGGATCGCGGTGAATCCGATGAGCGTCGTCGTCGTGATCAAGATGCCGATCCACGCGCCGCCGAACCGCGACGTCTCTGGACGCCGGCTGACCGGATACCAAAAAGCGAGCGTCCCGAGGAACGTGCTTCCCGCGTATGCGAGCAAGATTTGCCACAGCGCATCGGCGTCCAAGAAGACGGTATAACAGATGAACGTCGTGAGCGTCGTCATGAAAGTAAAGATTAAAGCTGCGAGTAATCGTGATCGCATTGTTCGTTTCCTCCTCATTTTGCACATTCTTTAGAGTATACGAAAACGAAAATGCTGTAAACGTTATTGTCGATTCTGTAATATTTGTCGCCATTGTTTAATCGCGTTGTTGCCGTAGAATAGGACGCCGCCGTGATAAAATTTCGAGCCGACCCACAAAATCACACCGATCGTGGCAATCATGATGCCAATCGACAACGCGACTTCCCATACCGGCACATCGACGAGCATGACACGAAGGAACATGAGCATCGGCGTGAAGAACGGTACGTACGACAAAATCGTGACGATCGATGCTTCCGGGTTGTTCAAGCCGAACATGGCGGCGAGGAACCCGGCGACAAGCAGCATGATGACCGGCATCGTCATCTGTTGCGATTCTTCGACCCGGCTGACGAGTGAGCCGAGTACGGCGAACATGGCCGCATAGAGCAAGTAGCCGAGCGTGAAGAACGTCAACAGGTAAACGACGGCCCGGACGTTGCCGGCGTTATCGATGACCGACTGGGCCATCTCGTTGCTGCGGGCGCTGAAGTACCCGAAGCCGAGGAAAATCGCGATTTGAAGCAACGCGAGCGTCCCGATGGCCGAGATTTTGGCGAGCATGTGCGTCACAGGATGCGTCGTCGAGATGATCAGCTCCATGACGCGTGACGATTTCTCGGTCGTGACCTCGGTCGAAATCATCGAGCCGTACGTGATGATTGAGACGTAGAGCAACATGAGCATGACGTAGACGAACGCGAAAGACGAGAACAGTTCGTCCGAGTTCTCTCCGCCGCGGCCGAGATACGACTCTTCGACCGTGACAGGTTCATTCAACGCCGCGAGGACGGCCGGATCGATGTTCGACGTCTCGATCAGTTCGGCGTTCCGGATTTCGCGGAGCGCCGTCTGGAGGACTGTCGTGAAGTCCGGTTCTGGCCGTTCCGATAGAACGCGGGCCGAATCCCCCTCGATGAAGGCGACAATCTCATAATCCCCGTTGTCGAGACCAGTACGCGCCTCGGACTCGGAGATCGCGGCCGATTCGATGTCTTCATAACCGAGCGACTGCATGAGCGTCGTCAGTTCGCTGTTTTCAGTGACGAGGATGGCTTGGGCCTGGTCGGTATCCTCGAAGTTCGCGAGCAGACGGTCGATGTTCGTGAAGCCGAGGATGAACAAGATCGTTAAAATCGTCGAGATGAGGAACGCCTTTGAGCGCAGCTTCGAGCGTAACGTGAACGAGTAAAGTGGTCCGAAGTTATGAAACATGTTGACCGACCTCCTTGATGAAGATGTCGTTTAATGAGACGGGTTGGCGCATGAACGTCTTGACGGCGGCACCGTTCGAGACGAGGGCCCCGAGCACCACATCACTGTCTTCAAATGAGTCGAGTCGAACGAAATGGCCGTCTTTATGCGGCTCGATCGCCCGGACGACTGGGAGGGCTTGGAGCACGTCAGGTCGGTCCGTCTCGATAAAGAGCACCGGTTCAGCGTAACGTTCCTTGATCGTTGGAACGTCGCCGCTGACGACCGCGCGGCCGCCTTTCAAGATGCCGATGTGTTGGCACAGCTCCTCGACGTGCTCCATCCGGTGGCTCGAGAAGACAATCGTCGTCCCGGCGTCGCGGAGGGCGAGCACTTCACGTTTCAAGATCTCGACGTTGACCGGGTCGAGCCCGCTGAACGGTTCATCGAGGATGAGCAGCTCCGGGTTGTGGAGCAGGGCGGCCACGAGTTGAATCTTCTGCTGGTTCCCTTTGGACAGTTGTTCGACGCGCATCGTCTCATACTGCGGGATTTCGAGCCGTTCGAGCCATGACTTGACCGCCCGTTTCGCCTCGGCTTGGCGCATTCCTTTCAAGCTTGCTAGAAAGACGAGCTGGTCCCGGACGGGTGACTTCGGATAGAGGCCCCGTTCTTCCGGCAGATAGCCGACGATGCGGTGGTCGACTTTTCGGCCGTCCCAGAGGATCATCCCGTCACTCGGTTTTAGGATGTCGAGAATCATGCGGAACGTCGTCGTCTTCCCAGCCCCGTTCGCCCCGAGCAGGCCAAACATCTCGCCTTTTGGGACATGAAAGCTCAAGTCGTCGACGGCCGTGAAGTCGCCGAACTGCTTCGAGACACGATCAATTTGTAACGTCATAGAATGTACCTCCTTATAGGTGTCTACTAGTAGCGTACGCCATGTTGAGCAAAAAGTTTCACATTTCTTCAAAAATGATTTATCTTGAAATCAAGATAATAAAAAGGAGGACATGACATGACGAAGCAATCAGCGGGTATCCATCACATCTCGGCGATGGTGAAAGACCCACAACGTACATTAGATTTTTATGGGAATGTCCTCGGACTTCGATTCGTCAAACAGACGGTCAACTTCGACGACCCGGGCACGTATCACCTCTACTTCGGGGACGAGCAAGGGTCACCGGGGACGGTCATCACGTTCTTCCCGATCCCTGGAATCGGCAAAGGTAGCGTCGGCAGCGGACAGGTCGGTGTCACGGCTTATCTCGTCCCGGAAGGCAGTCTGTTGTTCTGGGAGAAACGATTGAACGACCATGGCGTCGGTACGGTCGCGACCGAGCGCTTCGGCGAGCCGTCGCTCTTGTTTGAAGACCCGGACGGACTTGTCGTCGAGCTTGTCGCCCGGACCAGTACGAAACAGACAAGTTGGGTCGTGCCGGGCGTGACGTCACGCGAGGCGATTGTTGGTTTTGCCGGGGCGACGTTATTGTCGAAAGACCCGGAGGCGACGGTTCGCCTGTTGACGGGGCTGTTTGGCTTTGAGACGGTATGGGAAGATTCAGAATGGATTCGCCTCGAGGCGACGGCCGACTACGGCAACGTCATCGATGTGAAAAAGACCATCCTACCGAACGGGGTTCCTGGTTCGGGGACGGTCCATCATATCGCCTGGCGCATCAATGATGGGGAAGACTATGCCTCATGGCAAGATGCCATCTTCGAGCTCGGGCTACGCCCGACCGAAGTGAAAGAGCGTCACTATTTCCGTTCGGTCTACTTCCATGATGGCGGCCGGATTCTTCACGAACTGGCGACCGATGCCCCTGGCTTTTTGATTGATGAGAGCTTGGAGGGCCTCGGCTCGACACTCAAACTCCCGGCTTGGTTCGAACAAGACCGCGAGGCGATCACTCGCACGTTACCGACGATTACAATCCCGAGAGGAGACATGACATGATTCATCAATTCATCAAAGGCACGACCGAGACGACACTCGTTTTATTGCACGGTACAGGAGGGACGGAACAGGACTTGATTCCGCTCGCTCGAATCCTCGCCCCGGAGGCGAACATTTTGACGCTGCGCGGGGACGTCCTCGAGAACGGCATGTCCCGCTTCTTCCGCCGTCACGCGGAAGGCGTCCTCGACCTCGAGGACTTGAAGAAACAGACGGAACGGTTCTTGACGTTCTTGGATGACGCCACGACAGAGTACGGCATCGACCGGGACAAGATGATTCCGCTCGGTTATTCGAACGGCGCCAACTTGATCGGCTCGGCGCTGTACCGACAAAACGCATTCCACGTGTCGCTCTTATTCCACCCGATGGTCCCGGACCGCTCGCTCACGTTACCGGACCTCGCTGGTACGAACGTGTTCATCTCGGCCGGAGAACGTGACCCGATTTGCCCGAAAACAGAAACAGAAGAGCTCACATCGACGCTCCGAAGTGCCGGAGCGGACGTTGAACTCTTCTATCACGAAGGCGGGCACGAGCTACGTATGGAAGAAGTCGAGGCAGCGCAGACCTGGCTGGCGCCGTATCTCGGTTAAGCCATCTTCTTCGGTTTCGATGGTCTCGAGTAGACGACGAGCACACCACGATCAATCAAATAGGCGGCGAACAGACGCTTCGCCTCTTCAGAACGGACAGTTCGGTCGATTTGGATATACAATCGGCCGAGCTTTTTTTGTGACGTGCGGGTCAATAACCAGATGGAGTCAAGCGTGTACTGCCAGCTACGGAGCGTGTCGGCCCCGATGTACATGTATCGGTTCGATGTGCGTTCGAGCAGGTAGTTGAGCCACCAGACGTCACGCGCGAGTTTCATGGCGACACCGATGAAGAACGAAAGGAACACAAAGGACAGCACGGACAGAATCGGATGGATGGCGGTGAATCGTTCCCGGATCGGTTCGAAGGCGACGATGAGCAGTCCGACGGAAAAGGCGCCGGTGAACCACCAAAATCCGAAGTTAGAGAATGAACGTTTCGGGTCATGTACCATGTGGTGACGGTTACGAATGACGGAAGCCATTCTCCACACCTCCTTTTATTAGAATATTCTGATTATTTGGTAAGGCTACTATACTATATTGTACCCACTCTCGTCTATTTGAATACGCTTGAAACATGCTGTCGGATGAAGATTTCTTGACGTTTCGGCTTGCGAAGGGCAAATCCGGGGAATGATGACAGTGACGTCATCATTTTTTTGTGGAAACGTAATTTCACCAGTTCAAAAAATCGGCTATGATGAATGAGGCAAAAAATGAAGCGAGGGAATTGGATGAAGAAGATGAAGGTGGGCGAGTTGCGGACCGAGCTCAAGCAATTCGACCAAAACGAGTTGATTGAGCTCATCGTTGGTCTGTATAAACAGCATGCAGAAGTGAAGACGACGTTGAACCGTTATTTCATGGAAGGATTCGAGCAGGAAGAAGTGGAACGCTTGATTGAATCCATCAAGAAGCTTGATTCCCCCAACGCAAGGAACATGTTCCGATTTGATCAATTACGTGAGGGGGCGAAACTCGTCAAACAAGCGAACGCCTTCGCAGACCCTGTCTTGCGGAATTACGTCCGTGTCTTCTACCTGTACTATTTCGTTGAATACGTGGAAAAACAAGCCGATGTCATCCATTCAGTCGCACCTGGCGAATTGAATGCGTTCTTTACTGAGTTCGAACGACTGATGAAGACGATTCAATCCGAACCAGAACTCGTCGTCTTCGGCTTGACAGAAGAAGTCGATTTCTTGATGGAGCATGTTCCGGCTGAAGACAAGGCTGGCTTGCTCAAGTGGTGGGAACAGAAAAAACGGTCACTCAATCAGATGTGATCGACTAGAAAAAATATGTAAGATATGAGGAAGAATTATGCGAAATCATTGGTACGATAATATTAAAGGCGTGCTCGTCTTGCTCGTCGTGTTCGGTCACTTGTTGACGGACGTGCGCGGTGCTTACGACGACATCTTGCCGAAATGGGTCTATTTATTCTTATACACGTTCCACATGCCGTTATTCATTATGCTGAGCGGTTACTTCTTCCGGGAGAACCGCTATTTGCGCGTCATCCAGCTGTTCGTCGTCTACGTCATCTGGCAAGTGATCCTCGGCTCATGGTTTGCCTTCACCGAGGGCATCCCGCTCTTGTCGCTCGAGAACCCGGGACTAATTCTATTGAAGCCGTATTGGGCGCTCTGGTACTTGATGGCGATCATCATCTGGTACGTCATCACCCCGTATGTGACCCAGTTGAAAGGATACTTGCTGTACGCGCTCCTATTTGCGCTCTTGTTCGGCTTCCAAGCTGAATCGACCGGCTTCTTCGCCCTGCGGAAAGTCATCATGTTCTATCCGTTCTTCTTGATCGGGAACTGGATGAGCGCGCGGAACACGATGAACTTCTTCGAACTGCCGAAGCGGGCCGAGCAACGGAACCGGTATCGGATCGGCGGGTTTGCCGTTTTCACGACGCTCACGCTCGGGCTGCTCGCCTCGATGAGTCTTCAGAACGAGAGCGCGTTCTATCATATCGGCAACTTGTTCAAGTTCCGGTTCGCCTATGAGACGGCGGTGCCGGAGGCGATCTGGAGCGGCCCGTTCGCCTTCTTGATCGTCTATACGGTATCGATCCTCATGGCGATCAGTTTCGCACTCATCATCCCGGGGCGCGAGCTACCGGTCATCACTCGGGCCGGAAAGTACAGTCTCTACATTTATTTGGTGCACGTCTTCCTCGTCGTCGCCTGGAAGGCGTTCGTACCGGCCGGGTTCATGCCGACGTCATGGCTCCAATTTCTCGTCTTGTTCGGTGTCGCCTTCTTGATCGTCCTATTGATCATCAGCCCGCCGGTCGTCAAGCTATTGAAGCCGCTCGTCGAGATCGACGTCCGCCGTGCCCAAGATGTGAAAGATGCAAAACCGTAAACCCTTTTCTAAACGGACGTTTTCCGCTACACTTTATAAAGGGAAGCGAAACTAGAGTTAAGGAAGTGACACCATGCCATACGAAAATGGAATGCATAGCACAGAAGGAGACGTCAACGTCTCACGTCACGTCGTCGAAATGATCGCCGCAGTCGCGGTCAAAGAGACGAAACACGTGTCGTTCACGCAAGAAGATACGAAACTGTCGGAGCGTGCGCTCATGAAGCACGTCAAAGTCGACGAATCGTCAGAAGGCGTCACGATCAACTTGTCGCTCTACATCGCTTACGGTCAATCGATCGTCAAGACGGTGACAGCCGTACAAGAACGCATCACGCAAGACATGGATACGATGCTCGCGATGACACCGCTATCGGTCAACGTGAAAGTCGTCGGCATCCAGTTGTAAGCAGTGGGAGAGGCGAATGCTTCTCCTGCTTTTTTTTTTTGCGAAAGCGGTTGCATGATGATGGCTTTTTCATTTATAATAGAAATCGAACAAGTGCAACCGTTTGCATCAATGACCAATCGTGCAACGGGTACTTGTCAAGTTCCCTTAATGTAGTCTGACGACAGAAACATTAGAAGGAAAGGCGGAAAGCATGTATGTCGACGATTGAAGCAGTCATTTTTGATTTGGACGGTGTCATCACTGACACCGCGGAGTACCATTACCTCGCTTGGAAACAACTCGGAGAAGAGCTCGATATTCCGTTTGACCGCGAGTTCAATGAGACGCTAAAAGGCGTGAGTCGGACGGACTCGCTCGAGCGCATCCTCGCGCTCGGTGGAAGACAGGACGATTTCACACCGGATGAAAAAGCGGAACTCGCACAGAAGAAGAACGAACATTACGTTGAACTCATTCAACACATCTCTTCAGCCGACTTGTTGCCGGGCATCATTTCATTCCTCGATGAAGTCAAAGAGGCTGGTCTCAAAATCGGAATGGCCTCGGCTTCTAAAAACGCATTTGCGGTCGTTGACGCACTTGGTGTCCGTCATTACTTCGATCACATTGTCGATGCAGCAACTGTCGCCGAATCGAAACCACATCCCGAAGTGTTTTTGAAGGCTGCCTCTGCCCTTGGCGTGAAACCCGAACATGCCATCGGTGTTGAAGACGCAGCCGCAGGCGTGACTGCAATCAAAGCGGCAAACATGTTTGCTGTCGCCGTCGGGGAAGAATCGATGCTTGGTCATGCAGACCTCATCGTCGCTTCGACCGACGAACTCTCGCTCGCACGCATCCTCGAACGCGTCGGCGCGTAAAGACTACGATCATCTTCCGTGAGATGACGACTGCCCCGAACAGTCGTCATCTTTTTGTGTTGGGTCAAAAATTAGATTATCAGAAGTTGAATTTGGATGACAAACATATTACAGTAACGTTACACTTTAAATTGAGGAGGGATATTAATGGAATTTAAAGAAGTCAATGATAGTATTTATCGTGAACTAATGGAAATTGAAGAATCGTATCGTCAACTTCAAAGACGTGCTGAGTATTTGATTTCAGAACTTAATCGTAGTCAAAAACAAGAAACACTCACAGAGTCACTTAGAAGGTTACGACCTAGACGTGTTAATCAGCGTTATCCTATTGAAGTTTATGTACACCAAGTGACTGATTTGTTAGCAGAGCGTAAAACAATGAACGTTCGAGATATACAAATGGAACTAGAGTTACGCTACCGTCACCAAATCAGTAATATTTACCAGTTGATGGTGAAAATAGAGACAGTTAATCCGTCAATAAAAAAAATAGGACGAGGGTTATATACATACGAAGTCATAGAAGAAACGACAACGAATTCTACTGTCCAGTGATACTCCTGATGATGCATAAAGTCGTCGGGATTTTTTCGTTGTAACATTTCTGATACGTTTCGCCTCAAGAGAAATATGCTATAATTCGCCAGAGTCTATTTTTACGAGAGAGGAACGTTGGCCCATGTTATGGATTGCCATGTTGGTCAGTTTTGTGATGGCCATCTTGATCACGCCGCTCATTCGCCGGTTTGCTTTTCTGATCGGAGCGGTCGATCACCCGAACGCCCGAAAAGTACATTTAAAAACTATGCCACGGATCGGTGGCCTTGCTATTTTCATTGCTTTTTTCATTGGTTATGCTCTTTTGCTGCCGACGAGTCGATATAATGATGCCATCCTGATTGGGGCGGTTGTCATCATCTTGACCGGTTTTATCGATGACCGCTTTCAAATGACAGCACGCGTTAAATTGATGGGCCAGATGATTGCAACAGTTATTATTTTAAATTCAGGTATGCGGATTGAATTGATTAATTTGCCTTTTGATCAGCAATTATATTTAGGCTGGTGGAGCGTGCCGTTAACGTGCTTATGGTTGATAGGTATTATGAATTCAATTAACTTAATTGACGGTCTTGATGGGTTAGCTGCCGGTGTTTCGAGTATCGCGCTTGGAACAATTGCAATATTAGCCATAATTCAAGGGAATGTGTATTTAACGATCACTACTTTATTGTTACTTTCAAGTGTATTAGGTTTTCTTATATATAATTTTTATCCGGCTAAAATCTTCATGGGAGATACTGGATCGTTATTTCTTGGATATATGTTAGCTGTTTTTTCATTACTTGGCTTCAAAAATGTTACTCTTTTTTCTTTAATAGTACCGGTAATATTATTAGGCTTACCTATTTCTGATACTATATTTGCTATCATGCGTCGTGTAATTCAAGGACGTCCGCCAATGTCACCAGATAAATCCCACATGCATCACCAACTAATTGCTATGGGCTTCACGACACGGCAGGCCGTTCTGCTCATGTACGGGATGACATTCTTCTTCGGTATCGCCTCGATTCTGTTCGCCAAGACGACGATGCTCGGGGCGGTCATCACGTTCGTCATCGTGCTCATCGTCATCGAGCTGATCGTCGAATCGACCGAGTTGATCCATCCGAACTATAAGCCGATCATCCAGACATCACGACGCCTGCTCGGCCGGCCGAAGGCCTGATGTGACCATATGAAAACGACCGGGACACGCGTCCCCGGTCGTTTTTTGGTATCAGTACGTCGTCGTCTCGCTGAAACCGTCTTCCGTTTCATTCAAGCCGTCGCCGGTTCCGTTGTCACTGTCTTCCGCCGTCACCGGCAGGCCGAGTTCGCTCTTCAAGAGCGTGCGTTTCTCGCTCAAATCGGCCGGGTCGAGTTCGTAGTAATACACACCGCCGAGCGTCAAGTCACCGCCTGCGAGCGTCTCTTGGTTGAACGACCGGAGCGACTTCGTATACGGCTGCAGCTGTGACGCCTCGGACAAGGACATATTCGTTCGGATGTTATCGCCGACCGCATTCATGATCCGGTTGAGCTTCGTGAACGAATTGATCGTCGTCGCCTCGTTGATGATGGCCTCGAGCACCTGCTGTTGACGTTTCGCCCGTCCGACGTCACCTTCAGGGTCGTCCTTGCGCATGCGCGCGTAGGCGAGTGCTTCTTTTCCATCTAACATTTGGACGCCGGGTTCGAGCTCGACGTTACCGGTCGCCCGGCCCGAGATCGGGACGAGCACATCGACCTCGACGCCGCCGACCGCATCGACGAGATCCTCGATGCCGTCAAAGTTGATCGTCGCGTAGTAGTCAATCGGAATGTCGAACAGCTTCTCGACCGTCGCGATCGTCGTGTCGATGCCGCCGTAGGCGTAGGCGTGGTTGATCTTGTCTTTGAACTCGCCGTCCGTTGTCACGATGTCGACGTATGAGTCGCGCGGGATGCTGACGAGCGTCACTTGGCGCGATTCCTTGTTGAACGTCGCCACCATGAGCGAGTCGGTCCGTCCTTCCTCGAGCGAGGCGCCGCCATCGACGCCGGCGAGTAGGACGGAGAAGTGATCTTTCGTCAGGTCGACCGTCTCTTCCCGACGGTCCGACTTGTCACCTCGTGTCAGCTCGCTGTTCGTGTTCTCCGCCGTCTCGTTCGCCTTAAAGACGAAGTAGCCGAAGGCCGACCCGCCAATCAACAGGACGAGGCCGAGCACGAGCAGGACGATCTTCCACACGGGGCGTTTCTTGCGGGAGTCTTGTTCCATGTCGTCTCCTCATTTCATTCGTTTCCTTTAGTATACGTGACCTACCGCACAAAATCACGTTCGATGATGCGCTGGTCCTGGGTCTCGAGTCCCCCTTGTCCGTTCGTCAAATCGACGAGCCATGCCATTGCGGCCTCGGTCTCTTCGACCGGCACCGAGATGTGGAACGTGACGGTGTCCGCGTAGACGATGTCGTCGAGAAGGTACGATGATTGCCGCAGTTCATTCTCGACCTTGCCAATCCAGCCGTAATCGACCGTGAGCGTCAAGCGTTGCATCGGGATGCGCTCGACGATGCCGACCGCGTCGAGACCTTCGCTCACCGTGCCGCCGTAAGCGCGAATCAATCCGCCGCCACCGAGCTTGATGCCGCCGAAGTAGCGGGTGACGACGACGACCGTGTCTTTCAACTCGCGTTTCCGGAGCACTTCGAGCATCGGCAGCCCGGCCGTCCCGCTCGGCTCGCCGTCATCGTTCGCTTTTTGGAACGCGTTGCGCTCGCCGATGATATAGGCCGAACAGTTGTGATTGGCGCTCCAATGAGCTTTCTTGATGGCTTGGATGAACGACTGCGCCTCTGCTTCAGAGGTGACCCGTTTGAAGTGGGCGATAAATTTTGACTTTTGAATGACGACCTCGTATTCTCCGTCTTGTTTTATAGTATAATTTTGTTCAGTAGACATTTCTGAAAATTCTCCTTTCTATTTTTGAATATTTTTTTTAAAATTCAAGTAGGCGTCAACGCCTGGTGCGGCGAATGGGAAGGAGAGCCTCCATTTTTTACTGTAAACGAACGTTCCGCAGTCGATAATAGGAATAGATGAAGACTTACTACCGAATTATTAGGGGATGGCATCGTGAATCATATTACCGATCGTACAGCTTTAGAACATATCATAACAAATATGATTGATACGGTGACGGAAAGTAAAGAGGAGATCGTCCGGATTACCGAGAGTTCGGCCAACGAGTATTCGTTGATTCAAAACGAACTGAAAGAGTTGACGCAAAAGATCGAGTTTTATATCGAGGAGTCGGAACGGCTCGACCTGCTCGTGAAAGCGACGAAGAACAAACTCGTCCAAGTGAGCAAGAAGTTTCATATACATAGCGAGCAAGAGATTCGAGAGGCGTATGAACGCGCCAACCAAATGCAGCTCGAGCGCTTTCTCATCCAAAAAGAAGAGATGGCCGGCCAACAGCGTCGCAACGACCTCGAACGCCGCCTGCTCGTCCTCGAGGACACGATCGAACGGGCCGACAAACTCGTCAGCCGTGTCTCCGTCGTGCTGAACTTCCTTCGGGACGACCTGCAGCAAGAGTACTCCGACATGATGAAGAAACAAGAGATGGCGATCAGCGTCTTCGAGGCGGCCGAACGGGAACGGCGTCACCTCGCCCGTGAGATGCACGACGGACCGGCGCAATCGCTTGCTCATATTTTGATTCGAGCCGATTTGATCGAGAAGACGTTCGACAAGCGCGGGAAAGACGAGGCGTTCGCCGAACTGCACGAGCTGAAACGCCTCATCCGCGGCGCACTCGTCGACGTCCGGCGGCTCATCTACGACCTTCGTCCGATGTCACTTGACGACCTCGGCTTCTTGCCGACGCTCGAACGATACCTCCACCAGACCGAGGAATATACGACCATCAAGACACGGCTCAACTACCGGGGGGCTCGGGCCAGATTGCCTGAGAAACTGGAGATCAACGTGTTCCGGCTCGTCCAAGAGGCCGTTCAAAACGCGATCAAACACTCGAAGACGGCGGAGATCATCGTCAACGTCGAGCAAGCGCACGACGCGATACATATTCATGTACGGGACCATGGGGTCGGATTCGTGCCGAGCACGATTGGCGAGGAGTCGTTCGGGATCGTTGGAATGCGGGAACGGATCGAGCTTGTGAACGGAAGCATGACCATTGATTCGGAAGTCGGCAAAGGGACGGTCGTCCGCATGTCGATTCCAATCACGTAAGACAAGAACAAGGGGGAGTATCCAGATGGAACAATTACAAACACGCATCGCGATCGTGGATGACCATGAGCTGTTTCGAGAAGGCTTGAAACGGATCTTTGATTTAGAGGATGAATTCACGGTCGTCGCCGAAGGACGGACCGGCACCGAGGCGATTCGCATCGCCGCCGACCACAAACCAGAGATCTTGATTCTCGATATCAACATGCCTGAACTGAACGGAATCGAGGCGACGAAACAGTTGTCGGTGCTGTCACCGGAGACGCGTGTCCTCATCCTGTCGATCCACGACGACGAGTCGTACATCACGCACGCGCTCGAAGCGGGCGCATCGGGCTTCCTGCTCAAAGAAGTGGCTTCGACCGAGCTCATCTCGGCGGTCCGTTCGGTCGCGAAAGACGGGGCGTACCTGCACCCGAAAGTGACGACGAACGTCTTGAAGGAATACCGTCGCTTGCTCCAATTCAAAGGGGAGCAGGCCGGCCGTAACGTCGAGAACCGCACGGACGATCCGGTCTACCAATTGTTGTCGCGTCGTGAAGTCGAAGTGTTGCACTTGCTCGCCGAGGGCCGCTCGAACCGCGACATCAGCGACATGTTGTTCATCAGCGAGAAGACGGTCAAGAACCACGTCTCGTCGGTGCTTCGCAAGATGGAAGTGAACGACCGGACGCAAGCCGTCGTCGATGCCATCCGCCGCGGATGGGTTGAGATTTGACCTCTACCGATGCAATACATCGTTTTTATGCTACAATATGGAATGGAATCCACATTCAATTGGAAAACGAAACGATGTAAAGTGAGGATATAGCATGGGAAACATAGCCATTTTGACCGACAGTACTGCTTATTTGCCGGCCGAATTTTGTGAGCGGCACGACATCCACGTCGCCCCGCTCAGCGTGATCTTTGACGGGGAGTCATTCCGCGAAGCCGTCGACATCACGACCGAGGCGTTTTATGACCGGATCGAGGCAGGGAACTTGCCGACGACTTCCCAACCGAGCATCGGGGAAACGATCGAATTGATTGAACGTTTGCCGGACGAGGTGACGGATGTGATCGCGATCACCCTCTCGAGCGGAATCAGCGGCACGTACCAGTCGATGATCGCCTTGAACGGTATGGTCGACGTCAACGTCCACGCGTTCGATTCGGAGATCTCATGTATGCCTCAAGCGTTCCTCGTCGAAGAAGCGATTCATCTGCGTGACGCAGGCGCGTCGGCACAGGAGATCATGGCTCACCTTGAAAAGATGCGCGAGTTGATTCGTGCGTACTTTGTCGTCGATGACCTCGACCACCTCCAACGAGGCGGACGACTCAGCGCGGCACAGGCGCTCGTCGGATCGTTCCTTCAAATCAAGCCGGTGTTGCATTTCCAAGACCGGTTGATCGTCCCGTTCGAAAAGATTCGGACGTACAAGAAGGCGGTCCGCCGCATCGAAGAGATGATGGAACAATCGATCGAGGGCGACGGTGCAGGCTACTGTATCGGCATCATCCACGCCAACTGCCCGGACCGTCAGGCCGAGGAGATCGCATCGATGAAACAGAAGTTTCCACAGGCCCATGTCACGGGCGGTCATTTCGGACCGGTCATCGGGACACACCTTGGACCTGGTGCGATCGGCATCACGTGGTATCGCCGCGAGTGGTAAACAAAAGACGGCCATCCGGTCGTCTTTTTCGATAGAGAGGAGTGAGCCTGTGGCCAAATATCGTCAAATCTATGAGCGCCTCGCCGAGCGGATGAAGACCGGGGAATATGCGGCGGAGTCGAAGCTGCCATCCGAGACCGAGCTCATGCATGAGTATGAGGCGAGCCGAGGCACGGTCCGGAAAGCGCTCGACCTGCTCCAAGAGCACGGGTACGTCCGGAAGCATCACGGGAAAGGCGTCTTCGTGCTCCGGCGCGACCAAATCGAGTTCCAATTCAACGGCATCGTCAGCTTCTCGGAAGTGTACGCTTCCTTGCTCGGCCGCTCGATCCAGACGTCGGTCGCCTCGTTCGAGGACATCGAGGCGCCGACTTGGCTCGCCGACCGGATGAACCTGGAGCCGGGGACGCGGATGTACCGGATCGAACGGGTCCGGAACTTCGACGGGGAGGACGTCATCCTAGACGTGAACTATTTCGTCAAAGACCTCGTTCCGGGACTGACGGAAGAGATCGCCGCCCGCTCGATCTATGAGTACGTCGAGCATGAGCTCGGGCTCCAGATCAGTTACGCCAAGCGGAAGATCGCGGCCGAGGATGTGACCGAGCTCGACCGGGTGCGGCTCGACCTCCACGATTACGAGTACGTCATCGTCATCACGAACGACACGTTCCTCTATGAGGGCAGACAGTTCGAGTATACCGAGTCCCGCCACCGGCTCGACAAGTTCCAGTTCAGCGATGTGGCGCGCCGGTAAGGCTCCTTTTTCGAAAGGAGTCTTTTTTTCGTTTTGAATCAAGGCAAGAGGGAACAAAAATACTGAACGCCTGTCACATAGTTGTTACACCTAACTTATATAGATAAGTTGTTGACATGACTTGTCTATATAAGTTAAACTTTGTTTGTACTCATAAGTAACCGTTTTCAACAAACGCTTTCAAACAAAGGAGGCCTACAATATGAAGGCAGATTATCGTCAAATCGCCGCGGATATCCTTGAAGCCATCGGGGGCAAGGATAACGTCGACAAAGCGGCACACTGTGTCACGCGGCTCCGGCTTTCGTTGAAAGACCAGTCGCTCGTCAATGAAGCAAAAGTGAAAGAAGCTGATCTCGTCAAAGGGGCATTCGAAAACTCGGGTGTCTATCAAGTCGTCATCGGGGCCGGTGACGTCGAACGCGTCTACGCCGAATTCATCAAACTCGCCGGGCTCGAAGCGGCGACGGTCGCCGAGGTCAAATCAGCCGGCGGCAAGAAGATGAACCCGCTCCAACAGTTCGTCAAAATGTTGTCTGATATCTTCGTCCCAATCATCCCGGCCATCATCGTCGCCGGTCTATTGATGGGGATCAACAACTTGCTCGCGTCGGAAGGGTTGTTCGTCGACGATGCGACGCTGATCGAGGCGTACCCGAACCTGCAAGGACTCTGGGACTTGATCAATATGATGGCGAACACGGCGTTCGTCTTCCTCCCGGCGCTCGTCGGTTGGTCGGCGACGAAACGGTTCGGCGGCAGCGAAGTGCTCGGGATCGTCATGGGTCTCTTGCTCGTCCACCCGGACCTCTTGAACGCCTGGGGTTATGGGCAGGCGGCGCTTGAAGGCGACATTCCGACGTTCAATATCCTCGGCTTGTTCGAAATCGAGAAAGTCGGCTACCAAGGTCAGATTCTTCCGATTTTGGCCGCGGCCTTCATCTTGAGCCATATTGAGATCTTCTTAAAAAAACATGTCCCGAATGCGATTCAATTGCTCGTCGTGCCGATCACGACGATCGTCATCACTGGATTCCTTGCGCTGTCAATCGTTGGACCGCTCACACGTGGCCTCGGTAACGTGATCGCAACAGGAATTGTCAACGTGTTCGAAGCTGTACCGGTCGTCGGGGCACTCCTGTTCGGTCTGCTCTACGCACCGCTCGTCGTCACGGGGATGCACCACTTGTTCCTCGCGATTGACTTGCAGCTCATCGCGGAAACGAACGGGACGTTCCTCTGGCCGATGCTCGCCTTGTCGAACATCGCCCAAGGTGCAGCCGCACTCGCGATGTTCCTCGTGTTCAAACATGACGCCAAACAAAAGAGTATGGCTTCAACGTCATCGATCTCGGCATTCTTCGGGATTACCGAGCCGGCCATGTTCGGGGTGAACTTACCAAACAAGTTCCCATTCTACTCGGCGATGATCGGGTCGGCCGTCGCGGCGGTGTTCATCACGTTGAACGACGTCCAAGCGTTCGCTGTCGGGGTCGGGGGTCTTCCTGGATTCCTGTCAATCTTCACCGATAAGATTCTTATCTTCATCGTCGGGATGGTCATCGCCCTCGTCATACCGTTCGTGTTGACGATCGCGCTGTCGAAACGTTACATGAAAAAAGGCGAAATCGAGAAAAACAAAGTCGCATAAGAAGATGACTGACAAGGGGAGGGACGGAGGTTCTTCCCCTTTTCCTGTACAAATGAAAACTCTTACAAAAGGAGACTACACCTATGACACCATCAAACTGGCGCAAATCTGTCGTCTATCAAATTTATCCGAAAAGCTTCTATAGCCCGGAAGGCAATGCCACCGGCTCGATCAAAGGCGTGACGGCCAAGCTCGACTATTTGGCCGAGCTCGGCATCGAATACATCTGGATGACCCCGGTGTACAAGTCACCACAAAACGATAACGGCTATGACGTCAGCGACTATTACGCGATCGACCCGTCGTACGGGACGATGGACGATCTTGACGAGCTCGTCCGCGAGGCCGAGGCGCGCGGCATCGGGCTTATGATGGACATCGTCGTCAACCACTCGTCGACCGAGCATGAGTGGTTCCAAAAGTCGCTCGCCGGCGACGAGCGCTACCGCGACTATTACATCTGGCGCGACGAGCCGACGAACTGGGAGTCGAAGTTCGGCGGCAACGCCTGGAAGTATGATGAGAAGAGCGGCCAATATTATCTCCACTTGTTCGACGTGACCCAGGCCGACTTGAACTGGGAGAACGAGCAGATGCGCGAGGACGTCTATGAAATGATGCGCTTTTGGCGTGACAAAGGCATCAAAGGGTTCCGCCTCGACGTCATCAACTTGATCTCGAAGCAGCAGGACTTCCCGGAAGACGACTCGGACGGCCGCAAGTTCTATACGGACGGGCCGCGCATCCATGAATATTTGAAAGAGATGAACCGCGAGGTGTTCGACGGGCATGACGTCATCACGGTCGGCGAGATGTCATCGACGACGCTCGACCACTGCGTCCGCTACTCGAGCCCGGACGAGCGCGAGCTCAGCATGACGTTCAGCTTCCATCACTTGAAAGTCGACTATCCGAACGGCGAGAAGTTCGTCGCCGCCCCGTTCGACTTCATCCAACTGAAAGACATCATGTCGACGTGGCAGGAAGGGATGCACGGCAAGGGCTGGAACGCCATCTTCTGGTGCAACCATGACCAGCCGCGCGTCGTCAGCCGGTTCGGCAACGACACCGACCATCGCGTCGAGAGCGCGAAGATGCTCGCGACCGTGCTCCATGGCCTCCAAGGGACACCGTACATCTATCAAGGCGAGGAAATCGGCATGACGAACCCAGGCTTCGACTCGCTCGACGAGTATCGTGACATCGAGACGCTCAACGCCTATAACTTGAAACGCGAACAGGGCGTGTCGCACGAGGACATGATGGCCGCCATCAAACAGAAGTCGCGCGACAACTCGCGGACGCCGATGCAGTGGGACGCGACGCCGCACGCCGGCTTCACGAGCGGGACGCCGTGGATCAACGTGGCGCCGAACTATACGGACGTCAACGTCGAGACGGCGCTCGACGACCCGAACTCGGTGTTCTACCACTACAAGAACTTGATCTCGCTCCGCAAAGAGTTCGACGTGTTGACGGACGGGGACTACACGCTCCTCACACCGGACGCGCTCGATGTCTGGGCGTACATGCGGAAGACGGCAGACGAGGAAGTGCTCGTCGTCGCCAACTTCTACGGCCCTGAGACGACGTATGAGATCCCGGCAGGTTTCACGCAGGCCGAGGTCGTCAGCCACAACTATGACGTGCCGCAGCTCGACGGGACGACGTTGTCGCTCCGGGCGTATGAGGCGATCATGTTCTACAAACGGAACGCATAACGAGAAAAACTCGCCAGACGAAATCGTCTGGCGAGTTTTTTTGATTATAGGTGTTAGTCGAAGGCGTCGCGTCTGTCCAATGACCGTGAGACGTTCGCGACAACCCCGATATTGTCGTCCACGACGTCTCCGGCTCGAGTGACGCGCACCCACAACTCAGCTTCGGCATGGGACGGGGACGCGAACAAGACGTAATACTTCGCATCGTACAGGGATAAGTACGTCACGTCGGTCACGACGAGTTCCATCTCGGGATACGTCGTGTCGACATACGTTTCGGCTGCTCGGACGGCTCGTTGTTCGGCCGCCTCACTGCCGTTCAGCACATACCACACCCACCAACCGAGACAGAACACGGCCATCATTCCGAGTACGGTCAAGACGTTATGAAGCGGTCGTTTGTGCATCGGACACCTGCTTTCCAATTATTGGGCTACGCTTAGTATAAAAGAGATGTTGCACCGTTCGCCTCGGTCGTAAGTCGCAAATGGCTCATGTTCCGTACGGGAATGGTGACGCTACATGCTGACAACGCCTCATGTCCGACGGCTTCTCACATGATATCCTCATTCAAAAAGGACTGATTGAATTGGGACAACTCATCATCCGCGACACCGGCACGCCCGCCATCCGCTTCGGAATCTGTCAACGCTGTCTGAGTACGGACACCCGCTCGTTCACGTGCCACCACGGCGCGTGTCACTATTGCCGGAATTGCCTCCATCTCGGCCGTGTCTGTCAGTGCGACCGTCTCGGGGAAGAAGACATCACGACACCGGTCGAACCGACGGAACTCGTCATGCCGTTCGAGCTGTCGACCGACCAGCAACACATCAGCCGGCAGTTGCTCACCTGGTGGGAATCCCGGACGAGCGGGCTCGTCCATGCCGTCTGCGGGGCCGGGAAGACGGAGATGACATTCCCGGTCATCGCGCGCGTCGTCAATGAAGGGAAGCGTGTCCTCATCGTCTCGCCGCGCCGTGACGTCGCCATCGAATGGGTCGACCGGCTCGAGGCCGCCTTCTCCGTCCCGGTCACCCGGCGCTACGGGGGCGGGGATAAGGACACGATTGGGATGATCACTGTCGCGACGGCGCCGCTGCTCGTGAACTTACGACATGTCTTCGATTACGTTCTCGTTGATGAGTCTGATGCCTTCCCGTTCGCCTTCGATTTGGCACTTTGGTGGACGCTCCGCCGAGCCGGAAAAGGTCTATTTTTGTTCGTGACGGCGACGCCGACCGTCTGGCAGCGCCAGTTCCCGACCGTGCATCTATCGCGTCGCTATCACGGCCACGACTTGCCGGTGCCGCGACTCGTGCGTGAGACGGGACAGACGATTCTCGACTTCTGTCAGCGTCATGAGTCGACGCCGCGCCTGTTGTTCGTCCCGACGAAGCCGGACCTCGTCCGTTATGGAGAACTGCTTGAAGCGAACGGTCTCACCTTTAAGGGCGTCTCGGCAGATACCAATGAGCGGACGGATACGCTCGAATGGCTCGAGGCGACGAACGGAATCGTGCTCGCGACGTCGATTTGGGAGCGGGGCATGACCGTGACCGGGGTCAACGTCGCCGTCCTCGACAGCAGTCACGCCTTGTTCTCGTCCCGCGCCCTCGTCCAGATGGCAGGGCGGGCCGGTCGGAAACCGACCGCGCCGACCGGGGATGTCGTCTTCTTCTACCACGAGCGCACGTTCCGGCAAGACCGGGCCATCCGCGAGATCGAGGAGGCGAACCGGCGATGAACTGTCTCGTCTGCCGAAAACCGTTCGCTATTCCGTGGAGCCCGGCGACGCTCTTGAAACGGGACTGGGTCTGCCCGGACTGCGAGGGGAGATTGACCCCGATCATCTCGGGCTGCCCGCGCTGCGGCCATCCGACCGGGGATGGGGCGACATGCGACGATTGCGTCCGGTGGCTTGCCCTCGGTCTCGATTTGACCGTGCGCTCGCTCTACCTATATGACGAGGCGGGTGTGAATTGGCTCCACCGCTATAAGTTCGGCGGTGACGTCGTCCTGGCCAATCAGATGCGTCCGGTACTCCGGAAGCTGCGAGAACCGGATGTCGTCTACGTGCCAATCCCGCTCAGCGAGGAGCGGTTACGGACGCGGCGTTTCAATCAGGCCGAGGTGCTCGCCCGATTGATCGGACCGATGGAACGAACGCTCGTGAAAGCCGAGGTTTCAAGTCAGCGCGAACTTGGGAAAGAAGAAAGGCGGCACCGTGCGAACCCGTTCACTGTACAGCGGTTACCGCGCTGTGGCAAAATTGTCCTCGTCGATGACGTCTATACGACCGGGACGACGTTGCATCAAGCGGCGCTCACCCTGCGCCGGGCCGGGGTGGAACAAGTTTCTGCCGTTTGCCTGTTCCGGACGCTAAACAAATTAAAAATGCGTCCGATATAAAGGGCAGAGGTGAATGACTGTGGAAGCAACAACTTGTCAAACATGCGGACGGCTGTTCATGAAACAAAGCCGCTCGCCTTACTGCCCATCCTGCGCGGAAGTCGATTTCCAAAACTTCTTGAAAGTCCGGGACTTCATCCGCGAACCCGCCAACAAACAGGCGACGATCGGGGCCCTCGTCGAAGCGACGAACGTCTCCGAACTTGATATCACGCGATACATCCATGAAGGACGCCTGATCATCAAGGACAACCCGTCACTGAACATCGCCTGCATCCGTTGCGGCAATCCGACGAACCAAGGAAAGGTATGCGCGGGTTGTCAGACCGACATGCAGCAAGAACTGAAAGGGCTACAAGCCACCGTCACGAAACAAAGCGTTCGCGCTTATCGTTTGGACTAACAACTGAGAAGAGGGGGGACACGTATGCGCATCGATTCTGCAAAGTGGGTACACTTACCGAACACTTATGAGAAGAAAACGCAACCTGAGACGAAGCCCGAGCTGACACGCCAAACGGACCAACTATCGATATCGGCCGAAGCCCGCGCCCGGTTTGAAGAACCGGTGAAACATCCGGAGCGCCTGGAGAAGATTAACGCCTTGAAGGCGGAAATCAACGCTGGGACGTATTCACGGGACGCGCGCGAAATCGCCAAACGCTTTCTACAAGGATGAATGAAAGCGAGGTCCGAGGGAGACCTTCGCATAAATATGATGGCACGGAAGCTGACTAAACAAGGGACACCCTTTCTTTAGTCGGCTCTTTTTTTGGACAAAGGAGAGACTTATGCTCACATTACATACACGTTTACTCGAAATCGCTTATGAAAAAGAACGACTGCTCGTCAACGGGGATATGCCCGCGTTCAGCGCGCTCGTCAAGGAAGAAGCGACGCTCGTCCGACAAATCAAACAAAAAGAGGCGGAACGACTTCAAGGAACGCTCGTTTTGGACGATGAAGAGAAAGAAGCGTTACGACCGGTCGTCCTCGAGCTGAAACGGCAGAATGAATTGAACGCCGTCTTGCTCGAACAGTCGCTCCGGTATATCGAATGGCATTTGGATATGCTCCTGCCAGAGGCAGATGATTTCACGTACGGTCAACAGGCGCTCGAGACGCGCTCGTTCAGCCGGGATGTATAAGGAGGAAGTTTAATGGGCTCAACATTTATGGGATTAGAGACGGCGCGTCGCAGTTTGACGACGCACCAGTGGGCGCTCCAGGCGACAGGGAACAACGTCGCCAACGCCTCGAACCCGGGTTACTCACGCCAGCGCCTATCGCTCGGCATGACCGAACAGCTCAGCGTCAACTTCGGCGGAACGAAGGCCGGGCAGTTCGGGACGGGTGTCCGCGGGGAGACGCTCGCTCGGATCCGTGACTTGATGATCGACCAGCAATATCGTGACGAATCGATCAAGAACGCCTACTACGCCACGAAAGAGGCGGCGTTCGGCCGGATGGAGGACATCGTCAACGAGCCGTCCGAGACGGGCCTCGCCAAATCGCTCGACTTGTTCTGGGCCTCGCTCCAAGACTTGTCGGTCAACCCTGACGACGCCGGCGCGCGGAGCGTCGTGCGCCAACGGGCGATGACGCTCGCGGAAACGTTCAACTACATGTCGTCCTCGCTCCAAAAAGTGCAGGCCGACTTGGCGTCTGAAGGTGACGTCGTCGTCAAGAAAGTGAACGACTTGATGACGAAGATCAGTGAGGTCAACCGTCAAATCGGTGACGCGGAACCGCTCGGCGTGCTCCCGAACGAACTGTATGACGAGCGTGACCGCTACATGGACGAGCTTGCCCAATATATGGACTTTAAACGCGTCCCGGTCGACTATACGAATGGGGAATCGCGCGGGAACTCTCAGAAAGTCGCGGAAGGGCGGATCGACATCGTCGTCACGATCGGTGGCGTCGACCATAAGCTCGTCGATGGGATCAACGGCACGGTCGGCTCGTTCGACGGTCTCGACATGACCGATGCGAGCGGAGCGGATGTGGCCCTCACGCATGCATCGATGCCAAACGGTAAATGGAAAGCGCTCGTCGAGATGTACGGTACGGACACACCCGAATCAGGCAGCGTGAACGGCGCGTACGCGACGATGTTGAAAGACTTGGACGAGATGGCCAGCCAGTTCGCCTCGGCCTTCAACACGGCCCACAGCAACAACATGGACGCCAAAGGCAACGCCGGTACGGCGAACTTCTTCGAAGGGACGGCGAGCGCCGCGACGATCAAAGTGAGCGACGCCGTCATGAACAACCTCGACTTGATTGCCGCGTCTCAAGACGGCAACATCGGGGACGGCAGCGGGGCACTATCGTTGGCGAACTTGAAGTCGGCCACGCTCAGTTTCGACGGATCGGTCCAGACAGAGACGTCGATCGGGAAGTACTATCAAAACGTCATCGGGAACATGGCTGTCGCCGCCGACCAGAGCGGACGACTCGCGACCAGCACGTTCGCCCTCATGGCGAGCTCAGACCAGCGCCGCCAGGCAGTGAGCGCCGTCTCGCTCGACGAAGAGATGACGATGATGATTCAATATCAACACGCCTATAACGCGGCGGCCCGCAACATCACGGCCGTCGACGAGATGCTCGACAAAATCATCAACGGCATGGGTGTCGTAGGGAGGTAATGCTTGATGCGAGTCACACAGACGATGCTCACACAGACGAACTTGAAACACTTATCGAGCAGCTATAACAAGCTCGCCCAAGTGCAAGAACAGCTCATCAGCGGGAAACGGATTCAACGGGCTTCGGAAGACCCGGTCGTCGCCATGCAAGGTATGCGCTACCGGACCGAGGTGCGTGAGGTCGATCAGTTCCGCCGCAACGTCAGCGAAGCGACGAGCTGGATGGACTTGACCGACTCGACGTTGAACGAAGTGACGGAAGCCGTCAAACGGATTCGCGAACTGACGACGCAGGCGGCGAACGACACGTACGAGTCGTCGCAACGTCAAATCATCCAAAGTGAGGTCAATCAGTTGATCGAACATATCGGTTCGCTCGCGAACGCGAAATCGGGCGAGAAATATATTTACAACGGCACGAAGACGGACCAACCGCTCGTCGACATGGACGCCTTGAAGGCGTTCCTTGCCGACCCGAACGGGGACGTCAACAGCATTTACCCGGACGGGGCACCGGCAGCGAGCGGGAAAGTCGCCTTTGAAGTATCGAAAGGCATCACCGTCCAAGTGAACATGCAACCGGAGACGGTGTTCGGGAGCGACGTGTTCGCCGGACTCCACGACCTCGTCTCGAAACTGGCCGACCCGAACACGACCGGTGAGGTTCTTTCGAACGAGCTCGCCGACCTCGACGTGATCGCCCAAAACTTGATCACGGAACGGGCCGAGCTCGGGGCGCGCGCCAATCGGCTAGAACTCGTCGACAACCGCCTGCAAGAACATGAGATCATCGCCAAGACGATCATGTCTGATAACGAAGACATCGACATCGAAAAAGTCATCATGGAGCTCAAGTCTCACGAGACGGTGCACCGGGCTGCGCTATCGGCCGGCGCCCGAATCATTCAACCGACGCTCCTCGACTTCCTCCGGTAAGCGATGAACATCGCCCGGCTTGAGATGCGGCAGACGCAGGCCGCGATTCAAATCACGTCGAACCGGCCCCACCTCGAGATGAGGCAAGGCCGGGCCGATGTGTCGATGACGCAAGGCAAGGTCGAGATGACCCAACAGACGACAGGCGGTACGCTCGAGGTCGATTCATCGGTCGCTCGCAGTGAAAGCAACCTAAAGGCGGCGCTCGAACTCGGGCGCCATTTCGGTCAGCTCGGGGAACAGGCGGCCCGGGAAGCGACCTCGACCACGGCCCGGGACGGGGACCGGCTCATGCGCATCGAGAACGGCAACCCGATCGCCGCGATGGCCGCTGAGAAGACGAGCGCCCCGTACCCGGTCGTCGACATGGACTTCATGCCGAAATCGATCGACCGCGTGAAGTTGACGTATACGCCGGCGGATGTCAAAATCGAGTGGAACCTGACGCCGGCACAGATTGATGTATCACTCACCCCGGCCGACATCTCGTTCACGCCATGGACGACGGACATCTCGCTCCGTCAGCAGGCGTCGCTCGAAATGTGGCCGGTCGGTGGCATGTATGATGAGACGCGTTGAAAGTGAGGACAACCCATGTTCATTGAGACAGACTATTTTGGCAAAATCGAAGTAAATGAAGAAGAGACGATCTCGTTCGTCAGCGAGATTCCCGGATTCCCGGACTCGAAGACGTTCACCCTCATCCCGTATGGGGACGAGCTCCCGTTTTGGTCGCTCCAGTCGCTCGAGGACCCGGCCTGCGCCTTCGTCGTGACGAACCCGTTCTGGCACAAGCCGGACTATGCGTTCGAATTGACCGACGGCGCGAAAGAACAGCTCGGCATCGACGAGGCGGAGCACGTCTCGGTATATGCCATCGTGACGCTCCGTGAGCCGTTCGACGCCTCGACGCTCAACTTGAAGGCGCCGATCGTCATCGAGACGAAAGAGCGCCGCGGGAAGCAAGTCATCTTGGATGATGTCTACCCGGCCCGGTTCCCGCTCGGCGGTCAGAAAGAAGAGGTGCGCTGATGCTCGTATTGAAACGAAAACAAGGCGAGGCCATCCATATCGGGGACGATGTGACGCTCACCGTGCTTGCCATCGAAGGCGATCAGGTCAAGCTCGGCATCGACGCACCGCGCCATATCGACATCCATCGTCATGAGGTGTACGTCCAGATGCAAGCCGAGAACGAATCGGCCCGCGACAGCGCCAACTTGATGAAACAGATGATGCAAAACAAGTCGGAGGCGTGAGCTTCCGGCTTTTTAGCTGTCCTAAAATTTGGATAGGGTGACATGCGTCACTTTTGTACGATAGGATAGGGGGAAAGAAACGGCGGGAAAGGACGAGGTAGTTTGGGTCAAGTCATCAATATCTTTTTTATCAATATCAGTATCATCTATCTCGTCTTGTCGCTGACGTTGTACCTCATGCGCCAATTGTTGCCGATCCAGACGGGTTCTCCTTACGCGGTCCGCATCTGGTTCGGTCTCGCCATGGGGCTCGCGGCCGTGCTGTTGGCGGTCAACTCGTTCCAAGTCGGGGAAGCACGAGTCGATTTACGAATCATCCCGCTCGCGCTCTCAGGCGCCTATGCCGGACCGGTCGGAGTCGCCGTCACGATGGGGTTGACTCTTCTCGGTCGCTTCGGTCTCGACGGCATGACGGAGCAGTTCGTCAGCTCGTTCGGTACGCTCGGCTTGTTCTTCGTGTTGTCGCTCGTGTTAAATCGACTGGTGATGCGACGCGGTCACTTGTATTCGGCCTATCTCGTGTTCGGGGCCGTGCTCGTCTTGTTTCGAATTGCTGGCAACGTCCCGATTCAGGCGTTCACGACCGTGTTCTTGCCGTATTTCGTCATGACGTTCCTCGGTGGCTGGATGTGTTACTGGGTCGCGAAACAGATTGAGACGCACCTGCGCATGTTCCGGCTGCACGCGCAGCGGGCGACGATTGACGAGCTGACGGGTCTCCCGAACCGCTATATGACGCTCGAACGTTTGAACGAGGTCGAGATGTCGGGTCTCCCTTGGGCGCTGTTCGTCATCGATGTCGACCGGTTCAAGCAGTTGAACGATACATATGGTCATCGAGCCGGTGACGCAGCGCTTCACCACATCGGTCAAACGTTACAGGCGAACTGTCCGCCGGACGGCTTCGTCGGGCGCTACGGCGGGGAAGAGTTTCTGATGGTGCTCGAGGATGCCGGTGACGTCCGGTTGATCGCGGACGATATCGTCAAGGTCATCCGCGACACGCCGTGTTCTCGTTCGAAGGGACTGCTATCCCGATGACGGTGTCGCTCGGAGCCTCGCTCGCCGGTGCTGAACAGGGCACGGTCGTGTTCGAGCGGGCCGACGCCGCCCTTTACGCGGCGAAGACGAGCGGGCGCGATCAAGCGAAAATCGGATAAACAAAAAATCGGTCCCGCGGGGCCAATTTTTTTAGTGGATATTTTTCTTTTTGAACTGGCCGCCCCGGACGTCATGGATATTGCCGATGGCGAGGAACGCCTTCTCGTCATAGTCGTCGAGGATGTCTTTCAGTTTCGTCTCTTCAAGTCGGCTGATGACGGTGAAGACGACCTTCTTGCCGTCGCCGGTGTAGGCGCCTTCCCCGTGCAAATACGTCACACCCCGGCCGAGTCGGTCCATGATGGCTTGACCGACGTCATCGGGTGAGGTGGTGATGATCCACGCGGCCTTCGACTGATCGATTCCTTCGAGCACGATATCGATCGTCTTGAAGGCGATGAAATACGTGAGGAGCGAGTACATGGCCCGGTCCCAGCTGAAGATGAACCCGGCCATTCCGAGGATGAAGATGTTGAAGAACATGACGATCTCACCGACGGAGAACGGCAACCGGTCCGTGAACGATACGGCCAAAATCTCGGTCCCGTCGAGCGACCCACCGGCCCGGATGACGAGCCCGACCCCGGCGCCGAGCAAGAAGCCGCCGAACACGGTCGACAACAGCAAATCGTCAGTGAACGGCTCGACCGAATGGAGCAAGATCGTGAAGCCGGACATGAGCGTGATCGCCAACAACGTGACGACGGCGAACGTCTTCCCGATTTGGCGATAGCCGAAGAAGATGAACGGGATGTTGAACAAGACGAGCCAGATGGCGAGCTTCGTGTCGGTCAAATATGACGTGATGATCGAGACGCCGACGATGCCGCCGTCGATGATCTGGTTCGGGACGAGGAATGCCTCGAGCCCGACCGCGAAGATGAAGGCGCCGAGCAACAGGAGCAGCCCCTTGGCGAGAAGCTCGGTCGGTTTAATCGGGTTATGGACACGTTTCAAGCGGAGCACTTCCTCCGGGGTCGGGGAAGGCATCGGTGGACGCTGCATCGGGGTTCACTCCCTTTTTCTTTTTAGTATAGCAAACCTCACACAGAATTTAGTGGATGAGGCAGGAAATCTGACACAAGTTATGGAACACATGGGGATTCGGAAAGGAGAGTACGTATGCGTCCGCTTCTGTTAGGTGTACTCGCCGCCTTGTTTTTTGCGAGCACGTTCGTGTTGAACGAATCGATGCAAGTCGGAGGTGGTCACTGGGCGTACAGTGCCTCGCTCCGCTTCCTGTTCATTATCCCGTTCCTCGCTTTCGTCGTCTACGTCCGGGGTGGTATGACCCGGGTGCGTCGCGCCATCATCGATGAGCCGTGGCCGTGGCTCGTCTGGGGGACGGTCGGCTTCGGTCTGTTTTACGTCCCGATTTGTCTCGCCGCCGAGGTCGCCCCGCCTTGGCTCATCGCCGGCACGTGGCAAGTGACGATTATCGCCGGGGCGCTGTTGTCACCGCTGTTCCGCCGGAGCGATGGGACGCGAGAGCGGATTCCGTGGACGGCGCTCCGCTTCTCGGGACTCATTCTGTTCGGCGTCGTTTTGATGCAAGTCGAGTTTCTCGCCGACTTCGAGCCGCGCTTCCTGTGGATTGGGGTGGTGCCGGTATTGATTGCCGCGTTCGCCTATCCGCTCGGCAACCGGAAGATGATGGCCCACACCGACCTCGACGTGTTCGAGCGCATCCTAGGCATGTGCATCGGCTCGCTCCCGGTCTGGCTCCTGTTGTTCGGCTACGGGCTGACGACGGGGGCGCCCTCGAGCTCGCAACTGACGCAGACGCTCCTCGTCGCACTTTTGTCCGGTGTCGTCGCGACGGTACTCTTCTTCAAGGCGACCGACCTCGTCAAACACGACATGGGGAAACTCGCCACGATCGAGGCGACGCAGGCGCTCGAGGTGTTGTTCGCGCTTATCGGGGAATTGATTTTCCTGCAGGCGCATCTGCCGTCCGGGCTGTCGCTCGTCGGCATCTCGCTCGTCATGATTGGGGTCGTCTTCCACAGCCGTAGCCAGTTCCGTGTAAAGGAGAAGACGATGCCGGCGGCGAATCGATACGACAAGGAGGGGTGAAGATGAAACCGTATGGATTGCTCGGCAAATTGACGGCCGTTCCGGGCGAGCGTGAGATGCTGCTCGCCATCTTGCTCGAGGCGGCCGAGGCGATGGAACGAGAGGCGACGTGTTGCGTGTATCAAGTCGCGGCGTCGCTCGACGACGAGTCGATCGTCGTCTATGAGGTATGGGAGAGTATCGAGGCGCATCAACAGTCGCTGTCGCTTGAGACGACACAGACGTTGATTGGACGGGCGAAGCCGATTTTGGCTAACATCGAACGCTTGGCCGTGTTCGAGCCGAGAAGCAAAAATTAAAAAATCCACGTCCGAGGACGTGGATGGCGGGTCAAGCTTTCGTCAAACTGCCTTTGACTTGCTCATAAAACTCGTCCATCATCCCAGTCCGGCTTCCGAGCTGGCAGATGAGTTCGAGCGTCTCTTTATAGAACTTTTTGACGAGTCCCTTGTTTTTGATGTTGTCCATCGACGCCATCGTCTTGTCGAGGTTTTGGAGAATCTCTTCAATCTGGTCGTCCGAGTCCGGCTTCACGACCGTCATATTGTCCGGGATTTTGACGACTTTGTCTTGCTCCTGATGACGGAACGACGCGCCAAAGCCGAGGTTCTCGATGAACAAGTGCGGCATTACTTTCTGACCGAAGAACTGCTTATGCCAGTCCGTCGCTTTCATCGTGTCCATGTCCTGCTTGAACGTGGACGCTGTCGAGACGTACTTTCTGAACAAGTCGGTCATGAACTTCTCGATGACCGGGATTTGAAGGGCGAAGACGTTTTTTAAGAGCGCGTCGAGCTGTGCGCGTGACAATTGTTGTTCGTTTGACATATCAGTTCCTCTTTTCTATAATACGATATCTTCATCGTATGGGATTGACGGACGTGCGTCAACGCATCCTAAAACATTTTTTCAGAATATTTAATGATTTAAGGTCATTTTGTGCGATAATCGTCTCATGGCTAGACTAAAGAGGAGTGAATCCATATGAACAAAACAATGAAATGGGCGGTCGCGCTCGGCGTGACGGGTGCCCTCGTCGCAACGGTCGGTGTCGTTTCGTCCCGGGGACGGACGGACGATACGACGCAGACGATCCGTGACCGTGAGCTCGGTTATGAGATCATTCTCCCATCGAAAATCGTCGAGGCGATTGAGCGCGGGGACGTCTATATCGAGAAGGCGCAGGACGTCGTCGATGTCGGCGACAAGAACAGCTACGGCACGTTCGACATCTACTATAACGTCGAGGACGGCGACGACCAGTTGTTGTTCCATTTGGACTTGATTGACCGTGAACTATCGGAAGCGGCGTTCGCAGAGGAAGTCGGCTACGGCAACTACCTCGGTGCGAGCGACAAGACGTTCTTCTGGGTCGAACCGACCGAGGCCGTTCCAGGTGCCGAGGCGCACACGGACGAGATTGCCGAACTGCTCGAGACATTACCGGAGCTCGAATTCCGGACGTTATGAGTCCGCCCGTTACGGCGGGCTTTTTCGATTATGCTACAATATGACGTGAGGTGATTTCATGAATTGGACAGTAGAAGAAGTGAGACAGGCAGAACAGGTAGGGGCCCTCGAGGCAGCGGTCAACGCGCATGACAAGATTGACGTGAAACTCGGACACGTGGCGGTCGGTCAGAACGACTACGCCGTCTATGATGGGGACACGCTCGTCGGCTATATGGTGCTCTTTCCGTATCTCCCGAACGAGTATGAAGTGAACGCGCTCGTACATCCGGACTATCGCAAACAAGGCGTCTTCAAGGCACTCTTTGAAACGGCGAAGCAGGACGCGAAACAGAATGGCTGTGAAGCGTTCACGTTCGTCATCGATCCCAAATCGAAGGACGGCAAGGCGGTCATCGACCATCTCGGCGCGGCGTATCAGTTCTCAGAATATAACTTGGTACTGAAAAAAGCCGAGCTGTTCTTGAAGCCGGACGAGGTGTCGCTCCGCGAGGCGACCGAAGCGGACCGTTCGCTCATCATCGAGACGCTCTCTGAAGCGTTCGGTGACCCGGTCGACGTGACAGAGAACATCTATGAACAGATCGACACACCGGACCGCGTGACGTACATCGGTGAGGTCGACGGTCGTCCCGTCGGTGTCATCCGTGCGCTCCTTTCGGGTGAAGATGCCGGCAGCATCCATGCGTTCGGCGTCAAAGCGGACGAGCAAGGCAAGGGCTACGGCACAAAGATGTTGAAACAGATGGTCCAGCAACTGTTCCGCATGGGCCGGACGAAGCTCGAGCTCGACGTCGAGACGGAAAACAAGGCCGCGCTCGAGATTTACAAGCGGGCTGGGTTCGCTGAAAACGGTGGGTATGAGTTTTATTTGTTAGAACTGTGAGGTTAGACAAATGGTTCGAAATTTGAAATGGATGGGTGCCGCCTTTGAGGCGCTGCTCGGCATTCCGGCGCTCGGTGGGCTGTTCATCATCAGCATGGGTTATATGCCGCTCGGGTTCATGCTCGTGTTCCACATCGTCGTGCTCGTCTTGTCGATCACGCGGCTGAAGCGGATTTCGGTTGGACCGATCGTCGGCATCACGGCGTCGGTGCTCGGGTTCATCCCGTTCCTCGGCATGATGTTGCACTGGGCGGCCGCGCTCGCGCTCGCAATCGACGCGCTTTTGACACCGCGCGAACAAGTGCACATGACAAAAGAAGACGACCGATTTTGAAATGAACGCTCTCGGAGACGGGGGCGTTTTTTCATTGACCAAAACTTCAACTGAAAACGCTATACAAAAGCTGGCAATCGGACGATATAGTAGGTGATGAATTACACAGAGGAGGAACTCATAGTGAAGCTATTCAAAAACTTTACGACCCAACTGCTCGCTTGGATTTTGGTCACATCCTTTATCACGGGCGGAGCGGTCGGCTGGATCACGCTCTTGTTGCTCACGGAGCTTGAGATGGCGAAAGGTCAGGTCATGCTCGTCGGGACGGCCGTGGCCTTGCTCATTTCAGGGATTGGTGGCGCCGTCATCTACTTGATCGCCCGTCGTCCGCTCAAGGCCATCGAATTGGCGTCGGACAAGGCGGTCGAGGTCGGAAACGGCGACTTGACGGTCGTGTTCGCGGACGAGACGACGACAGACCGTTCGGAGATGGGACGTCTGCTTCTGTCGATGGACAACATGGTCGGACACCTGCGGGAACAAGGGACGAACATGCGCTACACGGCGGACCAACTCACCGGTTCGGCGCAAGAGATCGCGGCAGCGGTCCAAGAAGGGAACGTCGCCGGTGAGAATATCCGTCAAGCGATGGATGCCTTGAACAAAATGCTCGAAGACAACGTCAACGCGACGTACAGCTCGATGGACTTGCTCGGTGCTGTCGCTCGGACGATGGAGAACATCCGTCAAGAGATGGGATCGGCTTTGAATTCGGCAAATGAGATGCAACAAGAAGCGGAGAGCGGCAAAGGCCTCGCCTCGACGTCGGTCGACGCGATGCACGCGATTGCTGGCAAAGTCGAGCAGTCGTCGACGCTCAACAGCAAGTTGACAGAGATGA
Source organism: Exiguobacterium sp. s40 (assembly GCF_018617905.1). Classification (NCBI taxonomy): domain Bacteria; kingdom Bacillati; phylum Bacillota; class Bacilli; order Caryophanales; genus Exiguobacterium; species Exiguobacterium sp. s40. The sequence continues at coordinate 193,539 of NZ_JACSLC010000002.1, forward strand.
CAGGCGAAATCTCGCGCATCACGGACGTCATCAGTGACATCTCGGCGCAGACGAACTTGCTCGCCTTGAACGCGTCAATCGAAGCGGCTCGGGCCGGTGAACATGGACGCGGCTTCGCGGTCGTAGCGGCCGAGGTCAAGAAGCTCGCTGAACAGACGGCGAACTCGACGCAAGAAATCACGGATTTGATTGTCGACGTCAAACGTCTCGTCGGCGACACGTCGTCTTCGATGGCGAACGTGAAAGCAGAAGTGGAGACGGGCGTCGGTCTCGTCGAGAAGGCGGGCGGTGCGTTCGCATCGATCCACAACTCGGCGAACGAAGTGTACAGCCACGTCCATTCGGTCGATGCGCTTTTGGATGAGTCGCGCGGACAGATCGACTCGGTCGTCACGAACTCGGCCGGCATCGTCGGCATGGTCGAAGAGGCGTCACGCTACGCGACGGAAGTCACGTCAGCGGCGAGCCAACAAGCGGCGAGTCTCGGTGAAGTGAACGGCGCGATGACGGAGCTCGTTCGTGTCGCGGAGAGTTTGCAGAATGAGACGGAAATGGTCAAAGTATCAAATAATTGATTTAGTAATAGCCTATTTAAATCAATTATTCGTAAAATGAATTATGAGAATGGTAAAAACAGAGGATTGTTACCCGACCGGGCGATAACAATCCTCTGTTTTTGTTTGTCTTATCATGGGTATCAAAAAAGAAGGAGCTGATAAACTCTCCTTCTTTAAACGTTCAAGTTGTTTTAATAAATAAAGCGTGGAATATCAAACTCAACTGTATATTCTTCAAGCTGTTTATAAATCTCATGAATTTTAAAGGTTTGCTTATAGGCCCACTCGATATCGGTAGCGTATTGATACGTACCAGGTTTTGCTGGGTTAAAGCGCATTTTGTAAAGTGTATTCTGTTGTCGCGTATTGTTCACGTATCGTTTACTGATCCATTCTCCACCACCATAAATAGAAGCTGCGGGAGTAAACCAGCCATTATCAAATGCGTGCTTGGCACCACCAGCTGTAGGATTGGCATCTGTCGCACCGATTCCGTACATGTTATAGACTAGTTTGTGACGAGTGCTCGTAGAAGTACTCAAGTTCCCATTCGTATCTACCCAAACACCAGAAGCAAGAGTGGATGTCCCGTTTCCTGTTTCAAGGAAAGCGTGTGACATTAAATAAATTTCGTTAATGTTAAATTCCTTACCAGCGTCGATAAAGGCTTGTGCCTGTCCAGACAAGATTCCTTTTCCTTGGAGCGCTTTATTCAAAATCGTGGCCGATACGTTGGCCGACTTCGAGAGGTCCAAATATTGGAACGATTCTCGTGGTGAATCAAGCGCAGCCTCGAATTTTACGAGACGAGGATCAACTTGATTTAAAATATCAGACTCCATCGCTAACCGCCATGTGTTATCGAAGACTCGTTCAGATTCTCCTGCTTTCCGCTTATAAGAGATGATATAGAAGTTGTCTTTTTCTCCAAGAATCGAGACCACACTGTTACTGTTCAAAACTCCATAGATGTGGGAATTTGTTGTGGCATCGGCACGTACGTTCAAAGTGCTCGCCGAAACTCTTCCGCTTTGAGTGCCTTCAATCAATTGGATGAACTCTTTAGATACATAAGCAGCAGATCCACGGTATTTATCTGTCTGTGCATTAACATTCTTTTGAATTTGAACCATATCAGTTAATTTCAATTCATAATCGCTATAGTTTAAAACGACGTTTTTCGTGCCTGGGATTGTCTCTGGAACAGTCGGGCCCGTATATGGTTTGATGTAAGCGCTACTGACATAAGCAGGAATCAATTTATCACCAAGTTCAAATTCGATCTTAACCCACGAGTCATTTACATGTTCGATGACTCCGATAATTTGGTTGAACAATACAGTGCCGATTTCGTTTGAAGCTGTGACTTGTGGAGTACTACGAACATTTAAACTCGGCATTGCTGTGACGATAGCCTCGTATTCAATTGAATAGTCCTCTTCTGTTTCAACCGGTTTACTTGTCGACGCGGGTGATTTCTCAGTTAAATATTTTTTAGAGACGTAACCGACTTTCCCATCATATTTAACCTTATACCAATCACCATGAGCAGATACAAACTCGACCTGTTTGTTGGTTAAGATAGTAGTCATTACTTTCCCGCTCAATGAATTTTTATCGCGCAAATTCAGATTAGCGGTTGTATAATAGTATTTTTTAGCAGTCGGAGCTACGGGTTTTGAAGAGGTTGGCTTGACTTCTGTCAAATAGCTACTCGCAACATAACCGGTTTTTCCGTTGTAAGTTACACGATACCAACTACCAGATTTCGATACATAGGTCACTTCTTTATTTTTCGGAATCGTGAGCAGAATTTTACCGGACCAAGAGGCCGCACTTCGTAAGTTAAGGTTTTCTTTTGTTTTATACGTAACTTTTTTAACGGGTGTGGATGCAGGCGGTTTAGGTGTTGGTTTTGGTGCTACAGGGCTAACCGTTTTGGTAGTTACCGCAACATAACTAGCAGACACATAACCTGTTTTTGATCCATATTTCACGCGATACCAGTTCCCGGATTTCGAGATGTATTGGACCTCTTTGTTTTTTGGGATATTGACGAGCACTTTACCCGAAAGTGATGCCGAACTACGTAAATTGAGATTTTCTTTGGTCTTATATACGTTCGTTTTTGTTGTCGTTGAGGCGGGTGGCTTCGGTGTCGGCTTTGGAGCAGTAGGCTTTACGGTAACGGGATTAACGCTTTTATTGGTTACCTTAATATAGCTAGCAGACACAAAACCAGTTTTGGAGCCATACTTCACCTTAATCCAATTGCCAGACTTCGCGATGTATTGGACTTCCTTGTTTTTCGGAATCGTAACGAGTACTTTGCCTTTCGTCGAGGCCGTGCTACGTAAATTCAAATTCACGGTTGTGGCATACACTTGTTTCGTCGTGCTAGATGAAGCGTTGTTTTTTGTGACTGTAGTAGGCTTCGGTGCAGCCGCGGTAGCATTTTTGACGACTGTGTTTTGTACCTTGACGTATTTGGCTGCGACATACCCAGTCTTTGATCCGTACTTTACGCGATACCAAGTTCCTGTTTTTGAAAGGTATTGCACCTCTTTATTCTTAGGGATGGTGACAAGGACTCGCGCTTTCAGGCTGGCCGATTGACGCAAATTCAAGTTATCGGTGACAGTATATGTCTGCTTGACCTTACTTGTCGGTGCGGGTGTTGCTGTTGTCATTTTTAAATAGGCGGAAGAAACGTAACGTTTCGCCCCTTTATAGTCAATCTCAGCCCAAGACCCTTTGACGTTCAAGACAGAGACTTTGTTTCCTTTTGTCAACTTTCCAACGATTGGAGATGATGTAGAGGAAGATTGTCGAACATTTAAGATAGATGTATCGACAGTAGCTGTTTTCGATGCGGCATTTACGTCTTGAGTGTACATCGTGGCAACCAGCACACCTGATAAAAAGATAGCAGTACTCAAGCGTTTACTTCGTTTGTTCAATGGTTTTCCTCCTTGATTTCCCTTTGTTCTAGCTATGGCTCGAACCAAGTATAGAGAAAATTGGCAAAGGATTGAAAGGAAATATTTCGAAAATAGGTAAACGATTCAAGAGACTCATAAAATGTATGATTTTATAAAAATTTCTGGCTAATAAATGTGAGGTGAAGATTTCGGGATTTTTTAGAGAGGATAATGGATGTGACAAGTTTTTTACAGAACGATTGTTTTATAGGATGAGTGATGATGCTCTCTTAGGAGGAGAGCCGGACCCAATCACTGCCATGTCTAACTATTACTGAACTCACTAAAAGGAATCGGATGCTCATGTCTGTCAATCAAATTACGATTATTCTTGGAAAAACGATTCAAAACCGCTTAGATCGATTCTTGGTCGCGGACACCAAAATTATATCGAGGACGAACAATTCTCGGCCGGCAGTATGTTGCCGAAAGTCGAGCCAACGAGGCGATTCATTGGCAGACAGGGACAAGTTTTGTGGATGAGGCGAGAACAGCTTTAAAGTGAGGCGGAGCGGCCCAATGATGGGTCATTTTCTATTTGTTTTTGAAGATTCTACTCAAAACGAGTAACTTTTTTTGAAAAAGACTAAACAGAATGAAGATGACTCCGATATAGAGTATGGAAACGCAAAAACGTTACCAACTAATACAAGGTGAGGGGCCGGCCTAAGCCTTGTATGCTCGGACAAATGGATTTGGAAGAGCGGAAAAAACTTAAACCTATGGAGGGAAATTACAATGATTATCAACCACAACCTTAACTCAATGAACGCACATCGTAACATGTCATTTAACACAACACAAACTGGTAAAGCGATGGAGAAGTTATCTTCAGGTCTTCGTATCAACCGTGCAGGTGACGATGCGGCTGGTCTTGCAATCTCTGAAAAAATGCGCGGACAAATTCGCGGTCTTGATATGGCTTCGAAAAACGCACAAGATGGTATTTCACTCATTCAAACTGCAGAGGGTGCTTTGAGTGAAACTCATGACATTCTTCAGCGTATGCGTGAACTCTCTACTCAGTCATCTAACGATACAAACACAGATGCGGATCGTACTGAAATTCAAAAAGAAGTCAACGAATTGGCTAAAGAAATTACTCGTATTTCTGAAAATACAGAATTCAACACTAAGAATCTTATGGGTGAAAATGGATTCTCTGGTAAGTTCCACATTGGTTCTAACCAAGGACAAGACATTTCATTAAATATCTCAGACATGGGTGCTGAAGCTTTAGGTGTAGTCAAGGTAACGCCAGGAGCTACTGCAACAGTTAGTGCCGGTGTTTCAGTTCAAGGACTAACTACAGAGGGCTATAACATTACAGTAACTGCTGCATCAACTGCAACGGGAAATACCGCCACTAACTTTGGTGTTGTAGTTGATGAAGATGCTGGAACTGTAACTATTACCTTGGAACAAGCAGCTGGTGGCGCGGGTACTGGAGCTGTGTCTACAACTCGACAAGACATTGCCGATGCGCTTAACGCAACTGGTAAATTCGCAGCAACTACTACAACTGGAGCTATTACAGCTACAGCTACTGAAGGAATTGATGTCTCGACACAAGAATCTGCTTCACGCGCAATCAGCGTGATTGATAACGCAATTACTAAAGTTTCTGCAGAACGTTCAAAACTTGGTGCAACTCAAAACCGTCTTGAGCACACGATTAACAACTTAAATGTAGGTGCTGAAAACCTTCAAGCTGCTGAATCACGTATCCGTGATGTAGACATGGCTAAAGAGATGATGAACTTCACGAAGAACAACATCCTTAACCAAGCTGCACAAGCTATGATGGCGCAATCGAATCAGCAGCCGCAAGCTGTACTTCAATTGCTCCGTTAATTGGCTCTATAACAAGTTTTATGACTCCCACGACTCCACAAGAGCCGTGGGAGTTTTTTAACTTACATACACAGCCTCGACCTCTCTTAATCGGTTTTTCTTGATGTCCTGCCACTTGTACACGACAGACCAATATGTTCTGCCTAACGCATCTGCAATTTCTTGATCCGTCTGTCCACGTAACTTTGAAGTGACGATATACTCGATGTCTTTCTCCGTATAATCATTTTTAGGCTTAGAGGTAATCACTATTTTATCAGGATTTTCGTCTTTCTCTTGTGACAAACGATAGTCCCAATTCAACTTCCAAGCCATCGAAGGGATTTCAGTGGCATATGATTTTGTGAACTCAAGGAAATTGAGAGCTTCTTGGGTCTTCTGTATTCGGAGGATATAGTTATGCCCGTCATTCCGTCGGCTTAAGACAAATTGGTGTCCAAACGTATCGTGAATAAATTGGCTTAAATAGTTTAACTCAGATGGATGGAAAGCTTGGAGGTATAAAGCGATGTGTGGGGTCAAAATGATTTGATTTTTATTGGAGCGACTCGACCTTGTTAAACAAAGACTGCCGTCATCAAGATAGAGCGCTAACAAAAAGACCGGATCGATGCACTCTCGTAGTAGATGAAGTGGGATGCTTTTTTTACCGGCAATGTACAATTGATTACGGAGCCAAGTGAACAACTCATCGTATTTAGAAGTGAGCGATGCACTTGTCCCATTATTATTCTTGATGATACTTGAGAAAATACGTGGTGCCTGTTTCAATTTCCATTCCCGGTACTCAAGTTGCTTGATAGAAAAGTGTTCACCATACCGTAAATTCGCATTCGGATATTTCTTCTTATGAATGCTAATATGACCGTCTCCTAGCAAAGTCCCTAATAATAAACTTTTCTCATAAGTCGTTAACTCTTCCCATCTCACCAAATATCCCTCCTTATAAGAATATACGTTCGTATATAATATACCCAGTTAGTTTCACAGTATTCTTTTGTATCTAGTTAAGATTAGACGAATTAGTGAACACGATAATATTGAAGATTACTAATCTGATGCCGATATACATAATGAAGAAATCATAATGAGGTGTGATAGCTTATGAATCCAATTATCTCTGAAGTCCGGCTTCACCTACCTTCTTCTGTCTTGCCGTATGAACAAACGAAAAACGTGTTCGTCGAAGCGAATCAAAAAGCCCTCGCCGACGAAGGCATCGTTATTCTCCCGACGCCTCAACACGTAACGAAGTTAGAGGCGGCCGTCGAGAAGGCGAACTTGGTACTCGAACAACAACGTACCGGTATAAAGTTTATGAAACATGAAAAATTGAACGACTATTATATTCAAATTGTGGACACGAACAACGAAGTGATCCGTGAAATACCAAGCAAGAAGTCACTCGATTTTTTCGCTGCGTTTATGGAGTTCAACCAACTCTTCGATGAACGTGTATAAAGGAGGTACATCATGACGACACCTATCCGATTTGGCGGACTCGCCAGTGGGATTGATACCGATACGATCATTAAACAATTGATGCAAGTGGAACGAGTACCGGTCGACAAACTTGAACAAAAGAAACAGACGACTGAATGGAAACGAGATGCCTACCGTGAAATCAACCGCTCCCTTATGAGCTTACGAAATAGTGCTGTCGACCTTATGTTTAGCCGGAATTTCTATGCGAAGACGTCGAGCTCATCTGACGAGTCGCGTATCTCAGTAGTGGCTGGACCATCGAGCGGGAACACGGCAATCAAAATTGAATCCGTTGAAAATTTGGCTACTTCTGCTTCAACCGTAGTTGAACCATTAACAAAAGCTGATCTACCAATCACGGCAACCACTAAAATTTCTGACCTCAAAGGTTTAGTTGCCGGGCAAAAACGCGTCCATCAAGACGTCGATGGTAAAGAAATGATATTGGCTAAAGGATTAGACTTTTCAACCGTCGTTTTAAAAGATAAAGATGGCAACACGTTAATCAATGATGATTTCACTTATGATGCCGTCACTGGAAAACTAACAGCAAATGAACTGACAAAATATCCAGAAGGAGTCATTCCGAAAGGTGTCGTTGCAGAATACACGAGCGGTACAGGGTATGAACTAGGGTTTAAGTCGTCTACGACAGGACCGCATCAAAAAATCGAACTGGGCGCGGATGCGACGGTTCAAGATTTAATCAGTCAATTGAATGGAAAAGATACAGGCCTATCGGCATTCTTTGAACCGTCAACTGGAAAAATTTCAATTTCGACAAAAGAGACAGGGCAAGCTGCCACAATCGATTTTTCCGCGGAAGCGAGGACTGCTCTCGGGCTAAGCGACGCTCCAATTGGTGTAGATGCTAAATTTAAAATCAACGGGATTGATGTGACTCGTTCCTCGAATACTGTCACGTTTGACAACATGACCATCACTTTGAAAGCTGAGTTTAAAGAAGCAAGTAACCCAACACCTGTCACGCTATCAGCCGCAACTGACACCCAAAAAGTATTTGATAACATCAAAGGGTTCGTCGATAAGTATAATGAAACGATTGATTTGATGAACAAGAAAGTCAAAGAAGACCGTTTCCGTTCATTCGCACCGCTCACACAAGCGCAACGTGATGAATTATCTGAAGATGAAATCAAGAAGTGGGAAGAAAAAGCGATGAGCGGTATGCTCCGTGGCGATACGATTGTCCGCGGTGCGATGGATACGATGCGTGGCAAGTGGTCGAGCACATCAGCTTCAACGAACGATGACACAATGCAACAGTTGTTCCAAATTGGTCTTGCGACCGGAGCTGATTTCACGAACGGCGGAAAAATCGAGTTAAACGAAGAGAAACTCAAAGCTGCCATCGAGAAAGATCCAGAACAGGTGTATCAACTGTTCACGAATGCGGAGAGTGGACTGCTTCCACAAATCCGTGATGCGGCAGCTGATTCGAGAGCGACAATCACACGGATTGCCGGAGCGGACGGATCTGGTTCGCAGACCCACTCGATGGGGAAAGAAATGACGGCCATCGATACCCGCATCCAGCGCTTGAACGCACTACTTGTCGATAAAGAAAACGCCTACTACCGTCGCTTCGCGGCGATGGAGACGGCGATGAACCAGGCGAACTCGCAAGCCGCCTCACTGCAACAGTTCTTAGGCGGCGGGATGTAAGAGGAGGAATTTAAATGGTAGCCAATCCATATGCAGCATATCAAAACAACGCGGTCACGACCGCAAACCCACAGGAATTGACGCTCATGCTGTATGACGGGGCGCTCAAGTTCATGCGCCTCGCCAAACTCGCCATCGAGCAAGGGAATGTAGATTTAAAGAATAAGAACATCCAAAAGACTCAAGCCATCTTTCAAGAGATGCGCTTGACGTTAAATAAAGACGTTGCTATCTCGGCGAACTTAGATTCGCTGTATGAGTACATGTGGCGCCGTCTCGTCGACGCGAACGTTAAGAATGACACGACGATCCTCGACGAAGTTCTCGATTTCACAACGGAGCTCCGTGACACGTGGAAGGAAGCGATGAAACTCGCGAAGCAAGCATGAGGCCCATCGATGAAATCATTTTCAAAACACAACGTTTAAAAGACCTGCTAGCTAAAGTGCCGGAAGAGCCGACGTATGACACGTGGATGGATCAAATCCATGAGTTGCTCGACGATCGTGAGCAGTTGCTTGCGGCGCACGGACCGGACTTAAAGGACGCCGACCAGACGGTGATTCGTCAGCTCGTCGATGACAGCCAACAGATTGCCCGATTAATCGAGGCCGAACATCAACGGCTCGGGATGACGCTCGGGACGGCGCGTCAAGAACGGAAGACGGTCAAGTCGTACGTCGACCCGTACGAGGATGTCGACTCGAACTTCTCGGGATTGTTTGATCAACAGACATAAAACAGCTCGAAGGCGCGCCTTCGAGCTGTTTTCGTTCATAAAGTTTTAACTTGCCGTCGCGCCTTTTGTATTACATAGGATGCGCTAAATAAGAACAACCCGCTCACATTAAACTTCAAGTAAACCATCAGGGCATCTTGAAGTGACGACACCGGCAGAAAACCAGTTAATATGACGAGCGGAAGAATCGTTACATGCATCGTGACCCAATGAATTAAAATCTGTTTCGGGAACGACCAACGTCTCACTTCATAGATGACACTCGTCAAACCGAGGAAGAATGCCATCCCACCATAAACGAGCACATTATGTACACCTTCCATATTTCCGCTCCACCATTGATACATCGCAAGCAACCCAAATAGCATGAACCACTTCACGCCACGATCCAGTCCTGTTTTCAATAAACTCATCTATCTCGTCCTCTCATTCATGTGTTGTCTTTGTATACGATTTGATTTGGAAAAAGTTTCAATAGGGATGTAAGGATGCAAAGACGTCTGTTTTCGTATAAAATCGGGTAAATACCACTGTAACCGTTGCTTCTTTTCTGGAAAGGGGAGGGAAACGAGATGAGTGAGAAAAAGGTAAAGCCTAAGTCGTCGAAAGATCGTCGTTACTTCGTCTATGGTCCAGAAGGGGCGTACGATGAGTATGTGGAACGTGACCCGAAACTTGAAGCGTACATCGAAGACGATGCGCCAATCGAAGACGGGCCCGATCCGTATGAAGAAGAAGAGCTCAAATCACGAGGATAAAACATGTGAAGTCAAGGTCCAATCACGGACCTTGACTTTTATTTATTCAGGGTGACGACCCTATACGTTTTCTTACACCGGTCATGCTAGACAATCCAGTATGCTCATCTTATCAACCACCACTCACACGAAAAAAGGAGAGAGTTAAGATGAACATGAAACGATACGGATTGATCCTCGCTTTACCCCTTGCATTGCTTGCAGGCTGCGGAGAGGCCGATGAACTGAAGACGACAGCAACCGATACGGAGGAAGTTGTAGAGGCAGAGAAGAAGGAAGAACCACTGGCAGAATCAACAGAAGAAGCAGAAGTGCAGGAGAGTGAACTTGGTTCAAACCAAATCTTCATGAAGAACAAGGCACTCGACATCAAAGAGACGATTGGCTCTGTCAACTTCGCGATCGATAAAGTGCAGACGTCACGACTTACTGTCAACGAGGCGTACCGAGACTCGTTTGACGGACAAGAAGAAGTGACAGTCGTCGCGATGAATGTCATCGTCGAAAACACGATTGACGATACCGTCAGTTTCCACCCGAACCAAGCGACGCTCGTGACGAACACGGGAGAACAAGTATCAGCTGACTTGTGGTTCTCGGATGACGTCGGCGGCGAGTTCCTCGGAAAAGTGAAGAAGGAAGGGAACGTCCTCTTCTTCGTTAAAGCAATGCCAGAAGAATTAGCAGACGTGAAAGTCGTCATCGATGGACCGTCGGACGCGAACTATGAGTCGATTGAAGAATCTCGTTACGAATATACAATCAATGTCGAGAAATAAACAATGGCCGCGCCAGGGAACTGGTGCGGCCATTTTATGTCCAGAGTAATACCCAAAAAAATTTAACGTTTACCTCGAATGCCCTTTTAAAAATGGGGAATAAGATTTATATAAGTTGGAAAAGTCTTGAGGTAAAGGAGAGGATTGGATTGAAGTCGTACGGATTCATCTTAGCCATTCCCTTGCTCGTGTTAGTCGGATGTGGAGACACGGAGTCATCATCGACTACTACCGAACCTACCAGCCAAAGTGAAAGCGTTCCGTCGACAGACAGCCAAAAAGAGACGACAGAAGCAGAAACGGTACAAGATGAAGAGTTTGAAGTACAGGAAGATGAGATTGGTCGCAGTCAAATTTACATGAAGAATCGTGATTTAGGCATTGAAGAAACGATTGGGCCAATCATCTTTCAAATCGATAAGGTGCAAACGCTGCGTCTAGAAGTCGCTTCTGATTATCGTTTCTTCTTCGATGATCAAAAAGAAGTGACTATTGTCTCATTCAATGTCATCGTCGAAAACACGAGTGATGAGACGGTCAGCTTTCATCCAAACCAAGCCAGGCTCGTCACAAACACAGGCGAACAGGTTGATGCTGACATCGTCATCTCCGAGGATGTAGGCGGAGAATTTTTAGGAAAGGTGAAGAAAGAGGGCGGCGTGCTGTTCCATGTCGAGTCAATGCCTGAAGAACTGACCGAAGTCCGCTTTGTTGTGGAGGGACCTTATAATGATCAGTTCCGTAAAATTGCCGAGGAGCGATATGAATACACGATCGACGTCACCAAATAAAGAGAACGCGCATCTCCGCGATGCGCGTTCTCTTATTGTCGTTGATGCGGCAACGGAATCGTCAACACGTTCCAGTTCTCGCCAGCGAATACTTTCGCGAGAAAGACGATCTGTCCGACGTGATAGCTGTAGTGTGACACTTGTTTCTCAATCGCCCAGATTACGGTCTTCTCTTCGCCGCGGATGAAGACGGTATTGCCAAGGTCTTTCGGCGTGAGGCTCGCCAAGACGTCGTCCAACAGTTGCCAACGTTCGTCCCACGTCGCCATCAGTTCGGCGCGAGACTGTTGTTGGTCCTCGAACTCAGCGTCACGGTTTCGGTCCGGCTTCTCGCCGTCCGTCGTCAAAAAGTCGGTCCAGCGGGACTTCATGTTGTTCGAGATGTGCTGCACGATGACTGCGAGTGAGAGCGTGTCTTTCGCGAGTACACGATGCATGTCCTCATCGTTCACTTGTTTCAACGCGTCTTCGGCAAGCTGTTTCTGTTCCTGGAAAATCGAGCGTACCGTTTCGATATAGCGGGCTTCAAACATGGAATGACCTCCTTTGGATTCCTACTAAGCATACCTCAATCTGAACGTGATAAAAATCATTGAGAAGGAACCGTGCAAGACGCCACCGCGCGATCGGTTCTTGGGTGCCCTGTTTAGGTTTTGATGCGAGTCATGTCGCGTCTATCTCCTTTCGGTTTGGGGGTTCACCCGTGAAGAGCCGACCGCGTTTGTCCGTGAGTGGATGAGCGCGGTTTTTTGTATGCGAAAAGGGAGAGCCGCAGCCCTCCCTTTTAGCCGTTTTCGATTCTAAAATCTTCCCAATGCGAACGGGCCTGGGTACGGATCCGCTCCGATACTTCCTTGCTGCCGAGCAAGATGCCGTACCAACGCCTTGCGTCCTCATACAGACCGAGTGCGGCCGACAAGTCGGCGATCCGCAACATGAGCTGGTCGTATGGGAGGCCGGTCCGGACTTGGTCCGTGTACGCCTCCTGCACCTCGTTGTACTTGTCGAGCGTCCGTTTCATCCATTCCTTCTCGGACGCCTCGTTCCCCGTCAGACGATACATCCAGACGAGACGCATGCCGAGCATGGCGACGACGGACGGCTTCTGTCCACTCAGTTGAGCTGTTATGACGGCGAACTTGTATAGTCGGATGACGTGATCGGCCGAGCGGTCGCCCGTGAGCGCGTCCGCGTTCACCCGGTCGAAGTAGCCATTCTCGAGCGACTCACGATGTGTCTTTCTCACCTTGTCGAACGAGTCATGGAAAACAAGGTGACAGTGACTGCAAACAGTCGGCTCATAAAAGTATGGGTTGGCACCGTCGTACGTCGTGTATCCGTCCTTCGCGACTTCCTGTGGCCGGATGTGGCGCGACAGGACGCGTGGCGTCTCACTCTGTTTCAAGCAATACGGACATTTCACTTTTTTCGAAAAGATATGTTCTGCCATCATCTCACCTCACACGTATACGTTGACGAGCAGGCCGCGAATCTCGCCGACTTGGTCGAGGAGCGACAAACGTGACGCTTCGCCCGAGATGACCTGGTCTGTCAGCGCTAGTAGCTTTTGGTCGACCTGTTCGACGATCTTGTAAATCTTCGCCCGGCCGCGGCGGTTGAAGCCACGTTTGTCCTCGAGGCGGAGCGCCGCGTCAACGGTGTCTTTCATAAAGTCTTTAATGAGTTGCTTATATTCAGCGAGCGACTCGACGGTCTGGCTCTCGGCGAGGAGTTCGCCTTTCTCGTGGATGGCCGCGATTTGGCGCTGGAAGCGCTCGTGCTCGCGGTCCTCCCGTTTTTGGCCGATGACGTTCTGGAACGAGACGCCAGGCTCAGCCTCGGGGCGTTTCGCCTTCCCGGCGCCGTGAAGCGACTGCGTCTCCATGATGCGACGAATGTCCATAGGATCCGTCCTTCCTTAAGTTAGTTCAACAATTGTAGCACGCCTTGCGGCAATGCATTCGATTGGGCGATCATCGCCATGCCGGACTGGTTCAAGATGTTGAGGCGGGCGAAGTCCATCATCTCGCGTGCCATGTCGGCGTCGCGGATGCGGGACTCGGATGCCGTCAAGTTCTCAGACCCGATCGTGACGACGCTCACGTTCGCCTCGAGCCGGTTCTGGATGGCACCGAGCTTCGAGCGTTCGAGCGAGACCTTTTGAATCGCGGCGTCGAACTTGGCGATGGCGTCATTGGCGCCACCTTGCGTCGTCACATCCAGTCCGTCGATTCCGAGTGCACCGGCGCGCATGTCGTCGACGTTCAAGACGACGCCTTCGCCGCTGCCGGCCCCGAGTTGGAAGAAGAGTGTCTCATTGCCGGCGATAAAGTCACCGTTCATGATTTTCTTCGAGTTGAACTCGGTCGTCTCGGCGATCCGGGTCACTTCAGCCGTGAGCGCCGTGATCTCGTCTTGGATCGCTTTGGCGTCATCACCGCTGAGCGTACCATTCGACGCTTGGACCGACAGCTCGCGCATCCGTTGCAGGAGGGCGTGCGTCTCGCTCATCCCGCCTTCGAGCGTCTGCGTGAGCGAGATGCCGTCGAGGGTGTTGCGTTCGGCCATCGACAGTGAGTCGAGACGGATGCGCATCTTCTCGGAGATGGCGAGTCCGGCCGCGTCGTCGGACGCCTTGTTGATGCGGACGCCGCTCGAGAGGCGGTCCATCGTCTTTTTCATCGTCGCCTGGTTGAGCGTGAGCGACGAGTACGCTTTGAGTGCTTGCACGTTATTGGTAATTTTCATAACGGTTTCCTCCTGAAGGTACGGGTTGAAGACGAGCGTTTTCAATCGCCGCGCCCCACGTCTTGTCGAGCTCGGTCGCGAGACCGTGAAGCTCCTCGATTTTGTCCATGTCTTGTTCGATCAACGCCTCGAGGCTCGATTTCGCCATATACAAGTAAAGCTCATCGAGTTGGGCCGAGATGATGCCGCCGCCGTCGTGGAGTCCTTGATGAAGCTTCGCGAGCAGTTCGCGGGCTTGGCGCAAATGGCGGTTGCGTTCGGCGATCGTCGCCGTCTTAGCTTGTTCATAATGGTAGACGAGCGCGTGGAGCATCGCTTGGGTCAGCTCTTCCGGGCTCATTTCGTATAGTCGGTTCGGGTTCATGATGGGTCTCCTTTGATGGTGTCGAGTTCTTCAATCAGTAATAGCACTTCGGCCATGACGTCATAAAGCTGAGGGGGGATCGCATCCCCGAGATCAAGGTCGAGCAGGTGGCCAAGGAGCGAGTGATCGTGCTCGATGGCGACACCGCGCGATCTTGCCTCATCTAAAATTTTATCGGCGACGGCGCCTGTCCCGCGGGCGACGACGACCGGGGCCCGGTCGATCGTCTCGTCATAGCGGACGACGGCGGCCGTCTTTCGTTTCGTCAAATCCATACGTTGATACATAACAGCCTCCTAGATGCGGAAATCATAGCCGGTCGTCTCGAGCGTCGGACGCTCGGTCTCCGGTCGATCCGTCTTCGTCAGTGGGCGGAACTGGGTCGTCACGCTCCGGTAACCGATCGCCTCGAGTGTCGTCTCGATCTTGCCGAGAAGCGGCTTGGCGAGCGTCTCGACGACCGGGTCATCGTGTTCGAGCGTGAGCCGGAGATTCCGGTCGATCGCCTCGAGTTTGACGCCGATCTCTCCGAGACGTGGTGTCTCGAGCCGGATATAGAGCACGCTGTTCTCCCAGTCGACGACGTCGCCGGCCTCACGGTTTTGGATATGGACGTGGATACCGGTGTCGATCTCTTGGACTTTCGCCGGCAAGGCGAGGATGAGCTGCTGGAGCTGCCCGCCGTCGAGCCGGTTCAGCGTCTGTTGGACTTGGAAGAACGAGGCGAGCCGCTGCGCTTCAGGTGTCGCCGCGTCAGCTTTCAATGACAATGTCGACGCCTGGACGCGCTGCGCCGTCTCTTGGATGACGCGGCCGGATAAGTTCGGATCGACCTTGAACGGCGTGACGCGCGGCAGTTCGCCGGCGCGGGTCGCCTGGTGCGGGATGTATTCGAGCCGGACATGGTTCGGCACGTAGCGGAACTCGTTCAAGCTGGTGCGCACTTCTTTAATGAGCGCGGCGCTCTCGGCAGGTTTCGTCGACAGCAGCCCGAGGGCGACGTCGAGTTTCGCCGTCATCGCGACGAGCGCCTTCTCTTGGGTCGTGCTCGTATGTAACAAGGCGTCCGTCTTTTGGATGAGTTGCGTCAGCCGGGTCGACACCGTCTCGAGCGCGGGGCGTGCCTGATGCGGGTTCGTCTCGACGAGGGCGGCGACTTGGCCGAGCTGTTTCGTGACCGTCACTTGCTCGTTTCGGAACGTATTCGTCACGGTCGCGAGATGTGTCGTCACTTCTTTGACGAGCACCGGTCGGCCGAGGACAGGCGGTAACGCCTCGCGCGGCTCGATTCGCGTCGGGCGCGGCTCCGGCAACTCGTTAATCAGCCGGTCGACCGTCTCCGGTGTCGGTGTCAAACGTTCGCTGACGGGACGCGACAAGTTGACGTGCTCGATGAAGCGTTCTTTCTGCGGGTACGGGGCGTCGGGCGCCGGACGAGTCACCAGTTGTCTCGCTTCATCTAATGACGCGACGGCGATGTCGCGGGCGACGTCACGCGGGAGCGTCGGTGCCTCGATCGTCTTTAGCCAAAGGACCGCATCGCGCAGGTCACCTTTAAAGACGGTCTCGAGCAGTCGCACCGTGTCCTCGTTCATCGGTAACCGTCCTGATTGGAACAGGCGGCTGACGGCGCTCCGCACCTCGGGCGGTAGCGACGCGAGCAACGCCTGAATCTTCGTATCGAGTTTCACCGGTTGGCCGCTCGAAGTGTCCGGCGTCTCCGGCTCAGGCTTGACGACGATCGTCCCGATCAGCTTTCCGTCTTGTTCGGCGAGCGTCAATTGGAACGGATTCGTCTTCGGGAGCCCGCCTTCGAACGTGACCTCGACGTGCTCGCCGTTGATTTTAACGATGCCGGAGTCGGGTCCGGTCTGTTTGACGAGTTCGGCCTTATAGACCCGGTTCGTTTGGATACCGGCCGTGACCGCGACGGCCGCGGTCAATGGGGCTTGGATTTGCATAGTTGTCACCTCGACCAATATATCGACCTCTTTTTCAAAAAGTGAAGCGAAACCGACAGAAAAAAACCTCCCGTCGGACGACGGAAGGGTCAGGATTCGAGCAAGGCGTTCTGGTTCAATTGTTGAAACCGGGCGACGAGTTCGCCCGTCGCTTTCAGCTGGTTGCGGAGGACGTACGCGGTCGCGTTCGTTTGGATCCGGTGACCGTCCTGGGTGACGACCGAGCCGTTCGGCTCTAGCGGGTCACTCGAGATGTCACGGATGTGGGACCAGGCGTACCATTCGCAATCAGGGCGCTTCGGGGACTTCGTCGGGAAGAAGACGAGCCCGGACGTCGGTTCGATGACGACAGGCACTTTGCCTTTGACACCGGCGACGCGCTTGGCAACGAAGATGCGTTCCTCGATCGAACTGCTGTACTGGCGGCACGAGAGCTGCAACAGCTGGTAGGGCCGGAGCGGCGTCATGATCTCAGATCCGTCCTCGAGAATGATCCGCGATTGCATCGTCATGTCTCGACATGGCAAAATCGCCACCGTCCGTTTCGTGATCCGGTATTTCTCCTCGGAATGGTAGGGGCGCATACAGCTGCACCGTCCTTTTCGTATTGGATTTTCAGGCTCGGCCATAACAGATGGAACACAAACCTAAATCATCCCTTCCATGATATATCACAAAATATGTAAATTCAATAAGGCGATATGAAAAGTAGGGAAATACAATTCCAATGTAAGCCAAATGAGCATTCGTTTGCAAAAAATTGAGAAAGTGTTTGTCACGCCTGCAAGAAGGTGGTAAGATTACCGATAGAGGGAAAGCCTCTGTATTCTTCAATGGTGAAAGGAATGGATTTACACATGGTAGGTAAAGTAAAATGGTTTAACTCAGAAAAAGGTTTTGGATTCATCGAAGTAGAAGGCGGCAAAGATGTATTCGTACACTTCTCAGCAATCCAAACTGACGGCTACAAATCACTTGACGAAGGTCAAGAGGTAGAGTTTGAAATCGTTGATGGCGAGCGTGGCCCACAAGCGGCTAACGTTACAAAATTATAATTTCGAACCACGAGTCGGCTCCTAACGGGGCCGACTTTTTTGTTTTTCTCACATAATGTCCTTTCCAATCAAAATCGCGTTTAAGAACGGGTAGAAAGGGTAGTTTGTTTCTATACCACCGATTCACGTGGAAGACGGACCTGTTGGAACAAAATTGTCATTATTTTCTGATGATAACGTTTTCAAACGATTCGGATTCGGGGTATACTATATATGAGCCACCTGGTTCCACTTTCTTTTCAGAAATGAAGCAGGAGATTCGGTCCAATCTGACGAATCATTGGGTCAAGCGGTTATTTTAAGGAGGAGTTCAGATGATTTATAACATTCGCGGCGAAAACATTGAAGTCACACCAGCCATCCAAGACTATGTCGAGAAAAAGCTGGACAAATTGACTCGGTATTTCACAACTCCTACGGATGCACAGACGGCTTACGTCAACTTGAAAGTGTACAATGAGAAACAAAAAGTGGAAGTGACGATCCCGATGCCGAACTTGTTGCTCCGTGCTGAGGAGACCAACCTCGACATGTACGCGGCAATCGACCTCGTCGTCGACAAATTGGAACGTCAAATCCGTAAACACAAAACGAAACTCAACCGTAAATCGCGTGCCAAAGATGGCGGTATCGGCGAGTACTTCAAATCACTCGAAGGTTCCGAAGACGTGGTCGTCTATGACGAGGACGAGGCAGAACTCGAACTCGTGCGGACGAAGCGCTTCACGCTCAAACCGATGGACACGGAAGAAGCGATTCTTCAGATGGACATGCTCGGTCACAGCTTCTTCGTCTTCTCAGACGCAGAGACGGGCAATACGAACGTCGTCTACCGTCGTAAAGACGGCAAATACGGCTTGATCGAACCTGAATAATTCAACCTTGAAACCACACGGCCCTCCGACTCGGAGGGCCGTTTCCTTTTGCCTTTCCTTGAAAGCAAGGGTCACTTCGGTTAAACTGTACATTAGGGAAAAAACATGCATTTTTTCAGTGAATGCAGAGGAGATAAAGCGTATGGCGAACTTTTTGAAAGATTTATTTGCTCCACAGAAACGAGTATTGAAAAAAGCAGAAAAAGCGGCCGACCTCGTCGAGTCGTTCGCCGAACCGATCAAGGCATTGTCTGACGAAGCACTTCAGGCGAAGTCGATTGAGTTCCGGGAGCGTTTGGACAAGGGCGAGACGCTTGACGATATTTTGCCAGAAGCGTTCGCGGTCTGCCGCGAGGCGTCCGAGCGCGTGCTCGGCATGCGCCACTACCGTGTCCAGCTCATCGGGGGCTACGTGCTCCATAACGGCGACATCGCCGAGATGAAGACCGGGGAAGGGAAGACGCTCGTCGCGACCCTTCCGGTGTACTTGAACGCGCTCACGGGCCGCGGCGTCCACGTCGTGACGGTCAACGAATACTTGGCCCGCCGTGACAAAGAACTCATGGAGCCGCTCTACTTCGCGCTCGGTCTCTCGGTCGGCCTCAACGTGTCGAACATGGACCGCGTCGAGAAGCAGGCGGCATACAACTGTGACATCACGTACTCGACGAACAACGAGCTCGGTTTCGATTATTTGCGTGACAACATGGTCCTTTATAAAGAAGACCGTGTCCAACGCGAGCTCTACTTCACGATCGTCGATGAAGTCGACTCGATTCTCGTCGATGAGGCGCGGACCCCGCTCATCATCTCGGGCTCGGCTCAAAAATCGACAGAGCTCTATACACGGGCCGACGCGTTCGTGCGGACGCTCAAGATCGAGGACGACTACACGGTCGACGTGAAGACGAAATCGGTCCTCTTGACGGACAAAGGGGTCGACCTCGCCGAGAAGTTCTTCGGCATCGACAACTTGTTCGCGATCGAGCACGTCTCGGTCAACCACCACGTCGGGCTCGCCCTTCGTGCCAACGCCGTCATGCATCATGACGTCGACTATATGGTCCGCGACGGCCAAGTCATGATCATCGACCAGTTCACGGGTCGGGTCATGGACGGACGCCGCTACTCGGAAGGGTTGCACCAGGCGATCGAGGCGAAAGAAGGCGTCGAGATTCAACGCGAATCGATGACGCTCGCGACGATCACGTACCAGAACTACTTCCGCATGTATGAGAAGCTGGCCGGGATGACCGGGACGGCGAAGACAGAGGAAGAAGAGTTCCGTAACATCTACAACATGCAGGTCGTGACGATCCCGACGAACAAACCGATCCTTCGGGAAGACCGTTCGGACCTCATCTTCAAATCGATGGAAGGCAAGTTCAAAGCCGTCGTCGACGAGATCATGGCAGCTCACGCGACGGGACAACCGGTCCTCGTCGGGACGGTCGCCGTCGAGACGTCGGAGTATTTGAGCAAGCTCCTCTCGAAGAAGAAGGTCAAACACGAAGTGTTGAACGCGAAGAACCATGCTCGTGAGGCCGAAATCGTCGAGAACGCCGGTCAAAAAGGTGCGGTCACGATCGCGACGAACATGGCCGGACGCGGTACCGACATCAAGCTCGGCGAAGGCGTCATCGAGCTCGGCGGATTATACATCGTCGGGACCGAGCGCCACGAATCGCGCCGGATCGACAACCAGCTCCGTGGACGGGCCGGACGACAAGGGGACCCAGGTAAATCCCAGTTCTACTTGTCACTCGAAGACGAGCTTATGCGCCGCTTCGGTACCGACAGCCTCCAGAGCATGATGGAGCGCCTCGGCATGGACGACACGCAACCGATCGAGAGCCGCATGGTCTCGAAAGCGGTCGAGTCGGCTCAAAAACGTGTCGAAGGCAACAACTATGACGCACGGAAGCAGCTCCTCGGCTACGATAACGTCATGGCCGACCAACGGAAAGTCATGTACAAAGACCGGGCCAGCATCCTCGAGAACGAATCGGTCACGGACATCGTCCGTTCGATGATTCAAGAGACGGTCGAGACGGGCGTGGCGCAATATACGCCGCTCGAACTCGTGCCGGAAGAGTGGAACATCGAGGAACTCGCGCACTGGGCCAACCAGACGCTTGCCCTCGAGCAACCGGTCGAAGGCAAGGACTTCTTCGGCAAAGAGCGCGAAGAGATCATCGAGCTGTTGAGCGAACGTACGAACGCGCAGTATGAGGCGAAACGCCAACTCGCGCCGCCGGAACGCTTCAACGAGTTCGAGAAGATCATCGTTCTCCGTGCCGTCGATTCGCACTGGATGGCGCACATCGACCATATGGACCAGCTTCGTCAAGGGATTCACTTGCGCGCTTACGGGCAGAACGACCCGCTCCGTGAGTATCAGGCGGAAGGGATCAACATGTTCGATGCGATGAACGCGGCCATCTCCGAAGAAGTGACCGGCTTCGTGCTCCGTGCCGAAGTCGGCGACAACCTTCGACGCGAGAAAGTCGTCGAGGAGGAAGTGGCAGTGTCTGGCAAGGACGACACGCCGGTGAAGAAAAAGCCGGTCCGTCGCTCTGAAGACCAACGGCTCGGGCGCAACGACCCGTGCTGGTGTGGTTCAGGCAAGAAGTTCAAAAACTGCCACGGCAAACAACAGGCTTAATTTTGAAAGAGGCGAGCCCGCTCGCCTCTTTCCTACGGAAAGGTGACCTACACTATGGAAATTTCAGATATTCGCAACGAACTCGAGGCGATGGCGAAACGCCTCGAGAATTATCGCCAATCGCTCAACCTGACAGAGAAGCAGGCCCGCATCGCCGAGCTTGAGAACGAGATGACGTACCCGGACTTCTGGGACAACCAAGAGAAGGCGCAAAAAGTCATCGATGAGTCGAACGCGCTCAAAGCGATGGTCGACAAGTATCAACAGCTTGCGGACGGCCATGAGGACGGCGAAGTCACGCTTGAACTCATCAAAGAAGAGCCGGACGCCGAGATGCAAGAAGAACTCTCGGAAATGGTGACGGCGCTCAAGGCCGATTTCGACGCGTTCGAACTTGAGATCCTCTTGAACGGACCGTATGACGCGAACAACGCCATCCTTGAGTTGCACCCAGGGGCGGGCGGTACCGAATCGCAAGACTGGGCATCGATGCTGCTGCGCATGTATCAACGTTTCGCTGACAAGCAAGGCTGGAAAGTCGAGACGGTCGACTACCTTGCGGGCGAAGAGGCCGGCGTCAAGTCGGTCACGCTCCGTATCGTCGGGCATAACGCCTACGGCTATTTGAAAGCGGAGAAAGGGATTCACCGATTGGTCCGCATCTCGCCGTTCGACTCGTCAGGCCGCCGTCATACATCGTTCGTCTCGTGTGATGTCATGCCGGAGTTCAATGACGACATTGAGATCGAAGTGAAGACGGAAGACCTCCGCATCGACACGTACCGCGCGTCGGGTGCCGGCGGTCAGCACATCAACACGACCGATTCGGCCGTCCGGATCACGCACGTGCCGACAGGTGTCGTCGTCTCGTGTCAGGCTGAACGTTCGCAAATCAAGAACCGCGAAGCGGCGATGAAGATGCTTAAAGCGAAACTGTATCAACGCGAACTCGACGAGCAGCAACGCAAGCTCGATGAGATCCGCGGCGAGAAAACAGACATCGGCTGGGGCAGCCAAATCCGCTCGTACGTCTTCCACCCGTACGCGATGGTCAAAGACCACCGCACGAGCTATGAGGTCGGGAACACGAGCGGCGTCATGGATGGCGACATCATGGGCTTTATCGACGCTTACCTCCGCAAGACAAATATGTGATGCAAGTGGCTCAAGGACTGACGTCTTTGGGCCACGTTGTATGTAGAGGAGAAAACCTTTAATGAAGCAAATCGTCAAAGACTACATCTATTTACTGACCGGGTCCGTCTTCGTCGCCTCGGCGTTCAGCTTGTTCCTATTGCCGAACAACCTCGCCTCGGGTGGCGTCAGCGGGATCTCGATCATCACGTATGAGCTGTTCAACATCTCGCCAGGGGCGTTCCAGCTTGTGTCGAACGTGTTGCTCCTCCTCGTCGGCTGGATGATCCTCGGGCTTGGCTTCGGCGTCAAGTCGCTCGTCGGGTCAATCTTCTTACCGGGCGTGATCTTATTTTATGAAGCAATTGATGCGGGGGCGGCCGTCAATGACACGCTGCTCGCGGCCATCTTCGGCGGGGCCGGCGTCGGGATCGGTCTCGGGCTCATCTTCCGGGGACGGGCCTCGACCGGGGGAATGGATTTGCTCGCGCAGATCCTACATAAGTTCACCCACATCCCGCTCTATCTCTGTATCGCCATCCTCGACGGGGCGGTCGTCCTCGTCGCTGCGGTCACGTTCTCGTTCACGACGGGACTGTACGCACTGATCGCGCTGTTCATCACGATCAAGATGATCGACTTCGTCCAGCTCGGCTTCACGCAGGACAAGATGGCATACGTCATCTCGGAGAAGCGGGACGTTATCACGCGCGCCGTCTTCGACGAGCTCGACCGGGGCGCGACGGAGATCCAGGCGATCGGGGCGTACTCGCGTCTCGAGCGGCCAATGCTTCTCGTCGTCGTCCGTCAAAACGAGGTGAGTCGTCTGAAAGAGATCATCCGTCGCATCGATCCCGATGCGTTCCTCATCTTCAGCGAGGCGCACGAGGTGATGGGGCAAGGATTCACATCCGACAAACGCTATATCAACGTGCCGTGAGTTGTGGAATCTTTGTGTATTTTTCATGAGATTAGGTTAGAAAGCGGTTCATAACGGCTATAATGGTAAAAGGAGGTTATTTCTACAACTTAGGAGGGGAACCTGATTATGAAGAAATGGATGATGGCGATTGGACTTGGCGCCATGCTCACGCTCGGTGCGTGCGGCGGTGGCGATGAAGAAGAGTCGACGAGCAACGGGGACGGCGCGAACACGGCGTCGGTCGACGCGGAAGCGGTCTACGCCCAAAACTGTGCGGCGTGCCACGGCGCGAACTTAGAAGGCATGAGCGGTCCGAAACTTTCGGACGTCGGTTCACGTCTGTCGGCTAGTGAAATCGAAGAAATTATCAAAAACGGGAAAGGCGCCATGCCTGCGAACGTGATCGAGGGAGACGAAGAAATCACAGCGGTCGCGGCTTGGCTCGCTGAGAAAAAATAATCAAGGCACGGGAAACTCGTGATTTGACTAAGGCATTCGCGTCCGCGAGTGCCTTTTTGAATTTGCGTTTCACCGTCTGTGTCGATCTCGTGAAGCCCATCTTCATTTCGACAATTTCCCACCGAACTCCATCCAACTGAAACAATCCTGTAATGGTTATTTAAAAGTTCGATTGTTATAATTGTAGGCGCTTGAACTATCGCCTCAGCGATGAATTGGATAGGGGTGACTGTTATATGGTCGCTTGACAGGTTATCTGATTATCGTGTAGAACAGAGGCTAGGCGAAAATATTCACTTAACGAATCAATTCGATGAAACCAATTCAGAATTCGTCATAGATGCATGGAAAATATATAAAAAGGGTAGGGAATACGTTATGATATCGATGCAAAAAGTCAGCAAAGTATATCCAAACGGCGTCGTCGCAGTCGACGACCTCGATTTGAAGATCGAAGACGGCGAATTTCTATACGTCGTCGGACCATCCGGCGCCGGGAAATCGACGTTCATGAAAATGATTTATCGGGAGGAAAAACCGTCGAGCGGTCAGCTCATGATTGACGGGATTGACGTCGGCAAACTGAAAAACCGCCACGTCCCAAAACTGCGCCGTCAACTCGGCGTCATCTTCCAAGACTACAAGTTGTTGCCGTCTTTGACGGTATATGAGAACGTCGCGTTCGCACTCGAGGTCGTTCAAGCCGACACGGGCACGATGCGCAAACAGGTCATGGACGTGTTGAACCTCGTCGGCCTGAAGCACAAGGCGCGCAACTATCCGGACGAACTGTCGGGTGGGGAGCAGCAACGTGTGTCGATCGCCCGTGCCATCGTCAATAAGCCTAAGCTCATCATCGCCGACGAGCCGACCGGTAACTTAGACCCGGACACGGCTTGGGGCATCATGGAAGTATTTGAAGAGATTCACCGTCGCGGGGCCACGATCGTCATGGCGACGCACAACCGTGATATCGTCGACAAGATCCGTCATCGCGTCATCGCGATCGAGAACGGAAAAGTCGTCCGCGATGAAGAGAAAGGAGCATATGGCTATGATATTTAAAAGTGGAATCCGTCATCTACGCGAAGGGTTCAAGGGAACACTTCGCAACGGGTGGATGACGTTTGCGGCTGTCAGTGCCGTCACCATCACCTTGTTACTCGTCGGGGTGTTCGCCCTCGTCATGTTCAACGTCAATGAGATCTCGGAGAACGTCGAGAACGACGTCGAAATCCAAGTGTTCGTCACCCGGACCGCGGAGGAAGCGAACGTCGAGAAGCTCGGCGAGAATATAGAGCAGATTCCAGGCGTCGCGTCGGTCACGTTCAGTTCGAAAGAAGAGGAACTGGAGAACTTCCGTAACCAACTCGGGGAAGATGCCAACGCCTATGGGACGGTCGAGAAAGACAACCCGCTCCATGACCGCTATATCGTCAAGGCGTCAGACCCGCTCAACACGGAGACGGTTGCAAAAGCGGTACAATCACTCGACAACGTCGATAAGGTCACATACGGACAGGACTATATCGACAAGATGTTCGCCTTCTTCAATGGGATTCGCATCGGTGGACTTGCGTTAATCGTCGGTCTCACACTCATGGCGATGTTCCTCATCTCGAACACAATCAAGATGACGATCTTCTCACGCCGTCGCGAGATTGAAATCATGCGTCTCGTCGGGGCGAAAAACAGCTTCATTCGCTGGCCGTTCTTCATCGAAGGACTTCTCCTCGGTGTGCTCGGCGCGCTCATCCCGATCGCTGTCATCTACTTCGGTTATGACGTCGCATATAGTGCTTTACAACCATCGCTAGATCAACTGAACAGTGATATATTTAAATTGATTGATCCATCGGTACTGACGACACAAGTGTCGCTCGTCCTCTTGGCGCTCGGTGCTTTCATCGGGATCTGGGGCTCGACGACATCACTCGGTCGGTTCTTGAAAGTTTAATCTAATTTAAATATGAGGAGGAGTTGGCGGATGAAACGTTCGCTTGCGCTTGGATTAAGTTTGACGCTACTTGTCTCGCCGGTCATGGCGACGGAGAAAGACACGCTGAAAGCACGACAAGATCGTCTATCCAATCAATTGGAGGAGTCCAAGAAAGCGCAAGACGAGACGGACGCCGAGCTCGACATCACCGAGGCGGAACGCGACGCGGTATCGACAGAGATTCGCGCCGTCAATGAAAGTCTCGAGGGATTAAGTGAACAGATCGCCGTCCAGCAGGAAGAAGCGGACGCGGCGCGCACTGAGCTCGAGGAAACCCGTGATCAACTCGCTGCCCAAGGGCAGTACCTCGAAAGCCAGAAGGCGCTCCTTAGTGAGCGTCTTCGTGTGCTTCAAGTACACGAGGACCGGTCCTATCTCCAAGTCGTCTTCGAGTCCCGCTCGTTCGGAGACTTCGTGACGCGGCTGTTGACCGCGCAGACGATCGCGGAGCAGGACCGGGACCTCATACATACCTACATGAATGAAGTCGAGCGGCTCGAAACGCTCGAGGCACGGCAACGGACGCAGCTGTCATTCTTGAAACAAAAAGAACGTGAGCTCGTCGTGACGAAACAAGCGCTCGACGTCGCCGCCGAACAGAAGCGCGACTTGTTGTCGGAGCTGAACGAACAGGTCGAACTGCTCGAACTTGAAAAAATGAGCCGTGCTGAAGAGCAGGCGCTCATGAACGAACAGAGCCGCATCATCGCCGGGCAGCTCGAAGCAATCGCTACGGCGGAACGAGAAGCGGCCGAAGCGCAGGCTCGAGCCGAAGCGGAAGCACGGGCGAAGGTGGAAGCAGAGGCGAAAGCACAGGCCGAGGCCAAAGCCGCAGCGGAAGCGAAAGGACAGTCGGACGAGAAGGCCACGGCCTCACCAGCACCGACGACCCCACCGCCTGCGGAAGCCCCGACGAATGTGTCGGGGCCAGCGACCTCGTTCGTCCGTCCGGTGTCCGGTTACGTGTCGAGCCCGTTCGGTCCTCGCCAAAACCCATTGACAGGCGTGGCGGAGTCGCATCGCGGCATCGATCTCGTCAATGCGACCGGGACCCCGATCGTCGCGGCGGCACCAGGCATCGTCATCAAGGCGGCGCCGGCGACAGGATACGGCAACGTCGTCTTCGTCTCCCACATCGTCGGTGGGGCCGTCTGGACGACCGTCTACGCCCATCTCGACTCGATCACGGTCTCGTCTGGGCAAACGGTGTCCGCTGGCCAGACCGTCGGTACGCTCGGCAACACGGGCTGGTCGACGGGACCGCATCTCCACTTCGAATTACATCGCGGACAATGGGCGCCAGGGCAACCGAATGCGGTCGACCCGGGTCCTTATATCGGTTACTGATGAGACGGACGTGTTCCAAATTTGTGGAACGCGTCCGTTTTTCTGAACTTTTTGCTATACTGAATGAAAGACTGACAAAGAGAAAAGAGGGAATCACCCGTGAAAAATACAACCGCAGGATTATTAGCCGGTGCCACGTTCGTTGCCGGAGCTGGTGCTGGGCTCGCGACGATGGCGTTTACGGATACGGCGCTGCCGATTCAACCGAAAGCGGAAGGTTGGGACAAAGTCGACCAAGTCCGAAAATTGATTGAGACGCATTCATTGAAGGATATTTCGGAAGAGGATTTATTGACCGGTGCCCTCGACGGGATGACGGCAGCGCTCGACGACCCGTACTCGGACTTCCTCGATGCCGAAGAGACGTCACAGTTCACCGACTCAATCGAGTCGAGCTTTGAAGGAATCGGCGCGACTTTGGAGAAGAAAGGAGAAGACATCTTAATCGTCGCTCCAATCAAAGGCGCACCAGCCGAAGCGGCAGGTCTTCGGTCCGGTGATGTCATCACAGCGGTCGACGGGGAATCGATTGAAGGGATGGCCGTCGAAGAGGCGGTTCAACTCATCCGGGGCGAGAAAGGGACCGTCGTTACGCTGACGATTCAGCGCGGCGGCCAAGAGGCCGACTACGAGATTACACGCGATACGATTCCGATTGAGACCGTCTACTCGGAAGTGAAAGAGCAAGATGGAAAGAAAATCGGTTATATCGAGGTGACCCAGTTCTCCGAACCGACGGCGGACGAATTTTTAGAGCAGCTCGAGACGCTCGAATCGGAAGGGATCGATAGCCTGATCATCGACGTACGAGGCAACCCGGGTGGATTGCTTCCTGCCGTCATCGAGATGACCGAAGGATTCGTCCCGACGAACAAACCGGTCGTCCAAATCGAGAATGCGGATGGGGACCGTGAGTCGCAGAGCGGCCGTGCCCGGGAAGCGAAGCCGTACGACTTGTTCGTCTTGACGGACGAAGGGTCGGCATCGGCGTCTGAAATTTTGGCCGGAGCCCTCAAAGAAGGGGCCGGGGCCACGATCATCGGCAACAAGACGTTCGGGAAAGGCGTCGTGCAGACGGCGTTCGATTTAGAGGACGGCAGCAACTTGAAGCTGACGACGAGCAAATGGCTCACACCGGACGGAAACTGGATTAACGAGAAAGGCATCGAACCGGACGTCGAGGTCGATCAACCAGACTACTTCAATGTCACCCGCATCCTCGCCGACGCGGATACGCTCAAAGTCGGGGACTACGGGGAAGCGGTCTCGAACTTGCATACCGTGTTGACGGGCATCGGCTATGAACCAGGCGGACAGCCGGGCTATTTCGGTGATACGATGGGCCGTGCCGTCAGTGCCTTCCAAGCCGACAACAACTTGCCGGAAGACGGGATCATCAATGAAGCGACGGCGTCGGCGCTCGAGTCACGCTTGCTCGAGGAGATTCAAGATGAGGCGAACGATGCCCAATTGAATCGCGCGCTCGAAGAAGCTGCAAAATAAGGATTAGGGAAAGGATTGGACAAGTGTGGACGTTCTACGAATGAGTTTTACTGCTTTGTTGACCTTGATCGGTAGTCCGCTACTCTGGGCGACGCTCGTCGCCCTCGCTTACATATCCACGACGCGTATCAAACGGGAGCGGGGCATGTTTCGCTCGCGTCGGCGTTCGCCGAAATCGGACTGGCGCCATTTTCTATGGCCAAGCCTGCTCCTCGCCGTCATCGGTTCGGCGGCGCTGATTCTGCTCGAGACGACCGTCAACTGGGAATGGGTCGTGACGTTCAGCGTGCTGTACGCGCTTATCGTCTTGACGATGCACCCGCGTTTCAGCAGCCCGGCGTTCCCATTTTTGATCATGCTGACGGCAGTCGCGCTTCGTGACGTCATCGAGTATGGGGGACTGACAGGGTGGATGGATCGATTGGCCGAGGTCGACTGGCCGGTGTATGCGCTCGTGTTCGGTGTCGTGACGCTCGCGGAGGCGATTCTCTTACGGTGGAACGGTCCGGTCGAGACGTCACCGACGCTCATCTTGTCCAAACGGGGCCAGTTCATCGGCGGCCACGTCGTCAAACGACTCTGGTTCTTCCCGCTTGTCGTCTTCTTACCCCCGTCCTTCGGTCTCGACGGCCCAGTGCCGATCATCTTGCCGATCCCGATCGGGGTCAGCCTGCTGTCGACGGGAGCACTCCCAGGGACGCTCCTCGGCCGCTTGAGCCTATATCGCGGCCTGCTCGCGCTCATCGCCATCGGTTTGTTCGGAGCTTCCTACGCCATCGACGTCCCGTACGCGGCCTACATCTTGCTCGGTCTGTTCGTGTTGTATGAGTTGGCGCTACAACTCATCAAGCGAGAGAATCGAGGGACGACGCCGGTGTTCATCAACGGCAACCGAGGAGCGGTCATCATCGACACGCTCCCGGGCTCACCGGGCGAGGCGATGCAGCTCATCCCGGGCGAATCGATCTACAAAGTGAACGGGACCGTCATCACGGGCGGGAGCAGCTTCTATGAGGCGCTCCAGTCGCATAAACCGTACATCAAGCTCGAGGTGCTCAACTTGAACGGAGACATCCGTTTCGTGCAACGGGCGATGTACGAGACCGACCCGCACGAGCTCGGCATCTTGTTCGTCGCCGAACCGGCGAGCCCGCGTCTGCGGTTACGGAAACTATAAAAGGGAGCATCCTTGGCGGATGCTCCCTTTCGTGCGTTCAATTAAAGTTCAAGTTTTGATGGTTTGAAGCCCATTGTCGCTTCGACTGCGTGTTGCCAGCCTTTATACAGATTTTCGCGGTGTGCTTCGTCCATCTTCGGTTCGAACTGATGGTCGAGTTTCCACTGTTGTTTGATCTCTGCTTGGTCTTTCCAGAACCCGACGGCGAGACCGGCGAGATAGGCGGCACCGAGAGCCGTCGTCTCGCTCACTTCAGGCCGTTCGACCGGGACGTCCAAGATGTCCGCTTGGAACTGCATGAGGAAGTTGTTGTTGACCGCACCGCCGTCGACGCGGAGCGTCTTCAACTCGATGCCAGAATCTTGTTCCATCGCCGTCAAGACATCGCGCGTCTGATAGGCGAGTGACTCGAGCGTCGCCCGGACGAAATGTTCTTTCTCCGTCCCGCGCGTGAGGCCGAAGATGGCACCACGGACGTCCGAGTTCCAATACGGGGCACCAAGTCCGACGAAGGCTGGGACGACGTAGACGCCGTCTGTCGTCTCGACGCGGTTGGCGTACTGTTCCGTGTCTTTCGCCGACTTGAGCATACGGAGTCCGTCACGGAGCCATTGGATGGCCGAACCGGCTACGAAGATCGAACCTTCGAGCGCATATTCGACTTTACCATTGTATCCCCATGCGATCGTCGTGAGCAGACCATGGTCCGACTTGACGGCTTCTTCGCCCGTGTTCATGAGCATGAAGCAACCTGTACCGTACGTGTTCTTACCTTCTCCTGACTCGAAGCAGGCCTGACCGAAGAGGGCAGCCT
Source organism: Exiguobacterium sp. s40 (assembly GCF_018617905.1). Taxonomy (NCBI): domain Bacteria; kingdom Bacillati; phylum Bacillota; class Bacilli; order Caryophanales; genus Exiguobacterium; species Exiguobacterium sp. s40. Next base: position 224,192 of record NZ_JACSLC010000002.1, read on the forward strand.
GTTGGTCACCGGCCGCGCCGGCGATCGGAACTTCGAAGCCGAAGAAGTGGTACGGGATCGTGTTGGCGTACACTTCACTCGACGGTTTGACTTCCGGGAGCATCGACTTCGGTACCGTCAAGATCTCGAGCAACTCATCGTCCCACTTCTGCTCATAGATGTTGTACATGAGCGTCCGTGACGCGTTCGAGTAGTCCGTGACGTGGGCGTGGCCGCCTGACAGTTTCCAGATGAGCCAAGTGTCGATCGTTCCGAAGAGGAGGTCACCGGCTTCGGCTTTCTCACGGGCGCCTTCGACGTTGTCGAGGATCCATTTGACTTTCGTGCCTGAGAAGTAGGCGTCAATCAAGAGGCCTGTCTTATCGCGGAACAAGTCGGCATGACCGGCTTCCTTCAACTCATCACAAATACCGGCTGTTTGACGCGATTGCCAGACGACGGCGTTATAGACCGGACGTCCTGTCGACTTCTCCCAGACGACGGCTGTTTCCCGTTGGTTCGTGATCCCGATTGCTGCGATCTCTTTTGGATCGATGTCGGCCGAACCGAACGCCTCGGCCATGACGGCGAGGACAGAACCCCAAATCTCATTGGCGTTATGCTCGACCCAGCCTGGCTTAGGGAAGTATTGTTTGAACTCACGCTGAGCGGTCGTGACGATTTTTCCGTCGTGGTCGAAGATGATCGCCCGTGAGCTTGTCGTTCCTTGGTCAAGTGCTAAAATGTAGCGTTTTTCTTTCTCCATATGAGAGAGCCTCCTTAGAAATTAGAAAGATTATGGTACGAGAATACCGTACAGCAATGCGGCGATGACCGCCCCGATGATCGGTCCGACGACCGGGATCCATGAGTAGCCCCAGTCCGACGTGCCTTTGCCTTTGATAGGAAGAATCGCATGTGCAATCCGCGGTCCGAGGTCACGCGCCGGGTTGATGGCATATCCCGTTGTACCACCAAGCGAGAGACCGATCGAGACGACGAGGAAACCGACGATAAGCGGATTCAAACCGTCCGTGAACGTGTTGGCCCCGAAAGATAAAATTCCGAAGACGAGGACGAACGTACCGATGATTTCTCCGATCACGTTGAACGGCGTGCTACGAATCCCAGGTGCGGTCGAGAACGTCGCCAATTTGGCGCCCGGGTCGTCGGTCGCATCATAGTGCGGCTTGTAATGGACATACACGAGGGCGGCCCCGATGAACGCCCCGATGAATTGTGCCAAAATATACGCTGGCACATCAGCCCAAGGGAATGAGCCTGCTGTCGCGAGACCGACCGTCACGGCAGGGTTCAAGTGAGCCCCTCCATAGATTCCGGCTGCGTATACCCCGATCATAACGGCGAAGCCCCAACCGAACGTGATGACGACCCAACCTGCGTTCTCCGCTTTCGAATGACGGAGGACGACGCCGGCGACGACACCGTTACCGAGCAAGATGAGTAGCATTGTACCAATAATTTCGCTGACGAATGCTGACATGTGATACTCCCTTCCTTCCATATTAAATTTGGCTTACCACTTCATTATATGCCCCAAATGAAAGCGTTTCAAAACCGAATATGCAAAAAAAGCCACTTTTCTTATGAAAAGTGGTTTTGATTGGTAATCCGGCGTCTGAAGTCGAGGGTGATCCCGACGAGAAAGACGAGCAGGACCATCAAGCTCACGTACGCGAGCGGGGGAAAGCTCGTGGCTCCGAGGTCGAGGAGAATCGAAGCGATGACGGCGAGGTAGAGCCAAGCGAGGCGCCGCGAAATCTCTTTATCGTCGTAACGGTCCGTGAGGGATGCCCCAATCGGCGCACCGATGAACGCCCCGATGACGAGGGCAAGCGGCGTCACATAATCGAGCGATAGCGACGGCAGATAGCCGACGAGTCCGCCGAGCGAGATGAACAGGACGGCAGCAAGGCTCGTCCCGACCCCGCGATGCGTCGTGAAGCCGAGCCAACTGACGAGGAGCGGGACGATGATGAACCCGCCGCCGATGCCGAGGAGGGCGGACAACAGTCCGGCCATCGCTCCGATCATCATCCCCGCGAGAACGGTCGATTTTTTCGGCTTCTGCGGTTTCGATGTTTTCTTTAATAGCGTAACGGCAAAATAAGATAGGATAGCCAGATAAAATAAGTTCAGTAACCAATCATACGTCCCCGAGATCGAGAGGACGAGGCGGCTCGACAGCTGTGCCGTGACGGCGCCGGTCAGTCCGACCGTGATGCCGGTCGACCAAGACACGTTGCCGAGCGACGTATGTTTCTTCGCGCCGGACAGGCTCGTCCCGACGACGAACAGGAGCGACGTGGCGACGGCCTCTGCTGCCGAATAACCACTAAAGAGCAGCACCGGGACGATGATGACCCCGCCGCCGATGCCGAAGAATCCGGACAAGGCGCCGACGATGGCACCGAGCGGGATGAAGAGAAGTGACCACATGACGACCAACTCGTTTCTACTTAGATTCACTCTCCATGATAACGAAAAGCGGAACGATTTGGGAAGCGTGTCAGAAGCGAATATTTGTTCGTGTATGTGCTATAATCAAGTCAATATGCAAGGAACAGAAAGCGAGGAATATATATGGATAAGATTAGCGTTCCGTTCGACTTACAATCACAATATAAGCCGGCCGGCGACCAACCGGAGGCGATTCGACAGCTCGTCGAGGGAATCAATCGTGGCGATCGGTATCAGACGTTGCTCGGGGCGACCGGCACCGGGAAGACGTTCACCGTATCGAACGTCATCCAAGAAGTGAAGAAGCCGACGCTCGTCTTGGCCCACAACAAGACGCTCGCCGGACAGCTGTATTCGGAGTTCAAAGAGTTCTTCCCGAACAACGCCGTCGAATATTTCGTCAGCTATTACGACTATTACCAGCCGGAGGCGTACGTGCCGTCGACCGACACGTTCATCGAGAAAGACGCCTCGATCAACGATGAGATCGATAAACTCCGCCACTCGGCGACATCGGCCTTGTTCGAGCGCGACGACGTCATCATCGTCGCTTCCGTCTCCTGTATTTACGGTCTCGGTAACCCGGAAGAATATAACAGTCTCGTCATAAGTCTCCGTGTCGGGAAAGAGATGGGGCGCGACCAGATGCTTCGCAAACTGATCGACATCCAATATGAACGGAACGATATCGATTTCCAGCGCGGCCGTTTCCGTGTCCGCGGCGATGTCGTCGAGATTTTCCCGGCGTCACGCGACGAACAATGCTTGCGCGTCGAGTTCTTCGGAGACGAAATCGATCGCATCCGCGAGATGGACCCGCTCACCGGCGAGATCATCGCCGACCGCGAGCACGTCTCAATCTTCCCGGCGTCCCACTTCGTCACCCGCGACGAGAAGCTGCAAAAAGCGATCGTCAACATCGAGGCCGAGCTCGAACAACAGCTCGCGAAGTTCCGCGAGGAAGGCAAACTGCTTGAAGCCCAGCGTCTCGAACAGCGGACGAACTATGACCTCGAGATGATGCGTGAGATGGGCTACTGTTCAGGCATCGAAAACTATTCGCGTCATTTGAACTTGACCGAGGCAGGGGCGACGCCTTACACGCTCATCGACTACTTCCCGAAAGACTTCCTACTCGTCGCCGATGAGTCGCACGTGACGCTCCCGCAAGTACGCGGCATGTATAACGGTGACCAGGCCCGGAAGCAAGTGCTCGTCGACCACGGGTTCCGCCTGCCTTCAGCTAAAGATAACCGTCCGCTCAAGTTCGACGAGTTCGAGAAGAAGTTGTCGCAAGCGATCTTTATCTCGGCGACACCAGGTCCGTTCGAGCTCGAGCATACCCCGCACATGATCGAACAGATCATCCGGCCGACAGGACTGCTCGACCCGACGATCGAGATTCATCCGATCAAAGGACAAATCGACTACTTGATGGACCAAATTCGCGACCGCATTAAACAGGACGAACGCGTTCTCGTGACGACGCTCACGAAAAAGATGGCCGAGGATTTATCGGACTATCTGCGTGAAGCGGGCATCAAGGTCAACTATATGCACTCTGAAATCAAGACGCTCGAGCGGATTGAGATCATCCGTGACCTGCGTCTCGGAAAATACGACGTCCTCGTCGGAATCAACTTACTGCGGGAAGGACTAGACATCCCGGAAGTGAGTCTCGTCACGATTCTAGACGCCGACAAGGAAGGGTTCCTCCGTTCGGACCGATCGCTCATTCAGACGATTGGGCGGGCGGCGCGGAACTCGAACGGGCACGTCATCTTGTTCGCTGATAAAATGACCGACTCGATGACGCGCGCGATTGAAGAGACCGATCGTCGTCGCTCGATTCAACAAGCCTATAATGAAGAACACGGCATCACGCCGCAGACGATCCGTAAAGAAGTACGCGGCGTCATCCGCGCGACGGTCGACGCCGAGGAGGATGTGCTCGAATCACTCAGCTCGATGAAGCCGGCTGAACGTGAGGAAGCCATCGCCAAGCTAGAAGAAGAAATGAAACAAGCGGCCCGCGACCTCCAGTTCGAACGGGCGGCCGAATTGCGTGACTTAATCTTGGAGTTGAAGGTAGGGAATTAAATGGCTGAAAAGAAAAATGCGATCGTCATCAAAGGGGCGCGCGTCAACAACTTGAAAAACATTGATATCGATATTCCACGGGACCAGCTCGTCGTCTTGACGGGCTTGTCCGGTTCCGGTAAATCGTCACTCGCGTTCGACACCATCTACGCCGAGGGGCAGCGCCGTTACGTCGAGAGTCTATCGGCCTACGCCCGTCAATTCCTCGGACAGATGGACAAACCGGACGTCGATACGATTGAAGGGCTGAGCCCGGCCATCTCGATTGACCAGAAGACGACGAGCCGTAACCCGCGCTCGACCGTCGGAACGGTGACGGAAATCTATGACTACTTACGTCTGTTGTTCGCTCGCATCGGGAAACCGGTCTGTCCGCGTCACGGTATCGAAATCTCGAGCCAGACCATCTCACAGATGGTCGACCAAGTGATGGAACTGCCGGAGAAGACGCGCCTGCAAATCTTGGCGCCAATCGTCTCGGGCCGCAAAGGGACGCACGTCAAAGTGTTCGACTCGCTCAAAAAGGAAGGGTTCGTCCGCGTTCGTGTCAATGGCGAGACGATCGAACTGACCGATGAGATCGAGCTTGATAAGAATAAGAAACATTCGATCGAAGTCGTCGTCGATCGCCTCGTCGTCCGCGCTGAAGTCGAAGGTCGTCTTGCCGACTCGCTCGAGACGGCGCTTCGCCTTGCCGACGGCCGAGCCATCATCGACAAGATGGACGGCACCGAGCTCCTGTTCAGCGAACATCACGCTTGTCCGATTTGTGGCTTCTCCATTGGCGAACTCGAGCCGCGTATGTTCTCGTTCAACTCGCCGTTCGGTGCCTGTCCGACGTGTGACGGGCTCGGTACGAAGCTTGATGTCGACCCGGAACTCGTTATCCCGGACCCGTCGAAGACGCTGAAGGAAGGCGCCGTCGTCGCCTGGCAGCCGACAAGCTCGCAATATTATCCGCAACTGCTCGCCTCGATGTGCAAACACTTTGACATCGACATGGACGTGCCGTTCGAACGTCTGTCGAAGCGTGACCAAGACCTCGTCTTGCACGGGACGGACGAAGAGTCGTTCTTGTTCCGTTACGAGAACGATTTCGGACAAGTCCGGACGAACACGATCTTCTTCGAAGGGGTGCTCCGCAACATCGAGCGCCGCTATAAAGAGACGACGTCCGATTATATCCGTGAACAGATGGAGACGTACATGGCGACACACGCTTGTCCGACATGTAGCGGTTATCGGTTGAAAGAAGAGACGCTCGCCGTCAAAATCACGGGCCACCATATCGGGCAAGTGACCTCACTGTCCGTCGTCAACGCCATCAAGTTGTTCGACTCGATCATGACAGAGTTGAGCGAGAAAGATATCGCCATCGCCCGTCTCATCTTGCAAGAGATTTGTGAGCGGCTCAGCTTTTTGAACAACGTCGGTCTCGACTATTTGACGTTGTCACGCGCCGCCGGGACGCTCTCGGGTGGAGAAGCGCAGCGGATTCGTCTCGCGACCCAAATCGGCTCACGGCTCACGGGCGTCCTATACGTCCTCGATGAACCGTCGATTGGATTGCATCAGCGTGACAACGACCGCTTGATCGCGACGCTCAAACAGATGCGTGACATCGGTAACACGCTCATCGTCGTCGAGCACGACGAGGACACGATGATGGCAGCCGATTATTTGATCGACATCGGACCGGGTGCCGGCGAACACGGCGGAGAAGTCATCGCCGCCGGGACGCCGAAACAGCTCATGAAGAACAGAAAATCGCTAACAGGCCAATACTTGTCTGGTAAGAAGTTCATCCCGCTCCCGGCCGAACGGAAAGTGCCGGACGAGCGTTTCTTGAAGATTTTGAAGGCGGAAGAGAACAACTTGAAAGGGGTCGACGTCTCGATTCCGCTCGGTATGTTCATCGCCGTCACCGGCGTCTCCGGTTCCGGGAAATCGACACTCATCAACGAGATACTCTACAAATCGCTCGCCCACCACATCAACCGTGCCAAGGCGAAACCAGGGAAGCATAAGAAGATTGAAGGACTCGACCATATCGACAAAGTCATCGATATCGACCAGTCACCGATCGGACGGACGCCGCGGTCGAACCCGGCGACATATACCGGTGTATTCGATGATATCCGTGACGTGTTCGCCTCGACGAACGAGGCGAAGATGCGTGGCTATAAGAAAGGGCGCTTTAGTTTCAACGTCAAGGGCGGACGCTGTGAGGCGTGCCGCGGGGACGGGATCATCAAGATCGAGATGCACTTCTTGCCGGACGTCTACGTCCCGTGTGAAGTGTGTCACGGGAAACGCTATAACCGTGAGACGCTCGAAGTGAAGTACAAAGGTAAGACGATCGCCGACGTGCTCGATATGACGATTGAGGAAGGGCTCGACTTCTTTGACAAGATTCCGAAAATCAAGCGCAAGATCCAGACGATCTTTGACGTCGGTCTCGGTTATATGAAACTCGGACAACCGGCGACGGAACTGTCCGGCGGGGAAGCGCAGCGCGTCAAGCTCGCCTCCGAGCTCCATAAACGTTCGACCGGGAAGACGATTTACATCTTGGACGAGCCGACGACGGGTCTTCACGTCGACGACATCGCTCGTCTGTTGAAAGTGCTGCAACGCCTCGTCGAGAACGGGGACACGGTGCTCGTCATCGAGCATAACCTCGACGTCATCAAATCGGCCGACTACTTGATCGACCTTGGACCGGAAGGCGGGGACGGCGGTGGTACGATCGTCGCGACCGGGACGCCGGAAGAAGTCGCCGAAGTCGCCGCGTCGTACACCGGCAAGTATTTGAAACCGGTGTTAGAACGGGATGCGGCCCGAGCGAAACCGAAAGCAGGAAAACGGAAGTAAGGTATAGAAATGATGAGAAACGGGAACATGATTGACGTGTGACCAAATCGAAGGGGGAAACGAACAGTGAAACAAGAAATGCGTGAACTGATTCTCCAGCAAGTGAAAGACGGGAAGTTGACGATTGAAGAAGGCATGACCCAGCTCGAACGGCTCGAGAAATTGGAGCCGGAGCGTGTCCAAGCGCTCGAGGAACGTCAAGAGACGGAGAAAGTCGATGCCTACTCGGTCGAGTCGCTCACGACAAAACTGACGTCGGCGGTCGAAGGGCTCGTGACGAAACTTCGTGAAAGCGACTTCACGTTCAGCTCGAACTTCGGGCCGGAAGTGACGTATTCGAAATCGTTCCCGTTCACCGGGAAAGATATCTCGCTCGACTTGTTCAACGCCTCGGCGACGATCGTCTCGTCGGACAACGACAAGTGTGAACTGATTGTCACCGGACGTCCGCTCCGTCAGCAGGACGCGGACAAGGCGCTCGAACAGCTCCAGTCAGCGGTCAAGCATTCGGTCATCGGTGACCGTCTCGTCGTGTCACTCCGTGACAAGCTCGTCCGGGCGCACGTCGAACTGTACGTCCCGCATCATCATTTCGATCACCTACACGTACAGACGCTCAACGGTGAGGTCCGTGCCGACGGCCTAGACGTCGAGAGCGTTCGTATCCAGACGGCGAACGGCCGGGTCGTACTTCATGAAGTACATGCCTCGGAGCTGCTCCTCAACACGGGGAACGGAACGGTCGAAGTCGAAGCGGTCGAATCTGAACTCGTCCACGTCCGGACCGGCAACGGAGCCGTCATCGTGAACGGCAAATACGACAAGGCGTCGCTCAAGACCGGCAACGGGAACATCCGCGCCGAACTCGCGACGGCACGTCCGGCCAAGTTCGAGCTCGCCTCGCTCGCCGGAAACGTCCGTCTCGTCTTGCCGCACGGCGTCGAGGTCGAAGGAGAACTCGAGACGAACTTCGGTGGTCTCCACTGTAATTTAGACGAGCTCGAGATCATCCGCGACCGGAAAGACGTCGCCCAACGCCGACTCGAATTCTTGTCGGGCCGTGGCCAGACACCGCGGATCGAAGTCGAGGCCGGGACGCGTACCGGCACGATCGACCTCGAACACGGTTCGCTCCACACACCGTCGACGTTCCTCGAAGAGGACAAAAACGAACCGACGGAACCAATCGATCCAGTCGACCCGGTCAATCCGGCCGACTTGAACAACCCGTTCCATCAGCAATGACCGACAACCCGAAGGCCTCTCGCCTTCGGGTTTCTTTTAACTTGAGAGACGAGGAGGGACGGGATGAAGCGATTTGTGTCAGCGTACGGATGGATGATGATTGCGGTGCTGGTGCTTGGCGGATGTGCCGACGAACAGCGCATCGTCAATGAGAACGAGCCGGCTGGCGACGAAGCGATTGCTGTCGCCTGGGCGTATGTGACCGCGCGGAACTGGCAGGAGCCCGCAATCGATGCGGGAGCAAGTGCCGAGGTACATCGTGTCACGGTCGATGATGGTTATGAACTGTTGGACGATGCGTATGCCGGGACCGAGGCGCTCGCCGTCTCGTTCGAAGCGGACCCGAACAGTAGCGTCGACGTACCGACGATCTTGGTCGCACCGGAGTCGAACACCGTGGTCGGCTATGTACCGGGCGAATGAGACATCCATGACAAAACCCGAAGGCGGTTGCCTCCGGGTTTTTGTCATGTCATAGATTCATTTGATACTCCATTTGTTCCCAATCCATCATTTGACCGTCATACAGCGTGAATGAGCCGATGATGAACAGGATGAACAGGACCGGTCCGGCGATGAGTAAGAAAATCCCGAGGTTCCGCATCGTCTTCGACCGGTTCCAATAGAAGATGATGGCGACGATCATCGATAACAGCGACCCGGACAAGAACAAGCCGACGATGTTCAAGATGAACAATAAGAGCACCGTTTCGTTTTTCGTCGCCGCATACTCGCGCCACATATCAAACAGTGACTTGACCAAGTAGACGAGCGCCGCGATCCCAACGATAAAAATAAAGACAATGGCAATCCAAAATAGTGAATTCATGTGATTTCACCTCCCTAATCGTCTATACCCGTTCTACGGAATCGCCACGAATTAGTTTCATCTCTTTTTTTCGACACGTTTCGGCTCACTTTCGTTGACGCTTCTCCAGAAGAGCTATGATACAATAATGAGCGTGAAAGGGGCAGATACTCATGCAAAATATCGTACGCACGGCTCAACTCGTTGAGCGCTTCAAACTTCAAGTCATCGCCGGGGAAGAGGGACTCCATCGTCCTGTCGCCACACCGGACCTCAGTCGACCGGGACTCGTCCTTGCCGGCTACTATACGCACTATGCGAAAAATCGGCTGCAAGTGCTCGGCAAGACCGAGCTCACGTTTTATGCTAGCTTATCAGAAGAGAGCCGCCGCGAGCGGGCGAAGATTTTATGCACGGAATTGACACCGGGCATCCTCATCACGCGCGGCTTCGACATCCCGAAAGAGATCGAACAAGAAGCCGAGGCGGCGAACGTCCCGCTCATGCGCACGAACGCGATGACGACGTCAATCGAGTCACAAATCACGAACTTCCTCGAGATGGAACTCGCGCCGATGACGGCGATGCACGGCGTACTCGTCGACATCTATGGCGTCGGCGTGCTCATCAAAGGGCAGAGCGGCGTCGGGAAATCCGAGACCGCCCTCGAACTCGTCAAACGGGGCCATCGCCTCGTCGCCGATGACTCGGTCGAGATTCGTCAGACCGGGGACCAGCTGCTCGTCGGTTCGGCACCGAAACTGATTCGTCACTTGCTCGAGATTCGCGGAATCGGCATCATCGACGTCATGACGTTGTTCGGCGCTGGCGCCGTCCGCTCGCACAAGAAAATCAGCTTAATCATCAACCTCGAGAACTGGGATGCGGGCAAAGTATACGACCGCGTCGGGCTCGATCACAACACGATGAAAATCATCGACAGCGAAGTGCCGTTGCTCACGATCCCGGTCCGTCCGGGACGTAACTTGGCCGTCATCGTCGAAGTCGCGGCGATGAACTACCGCCTCCAGAACATGGGCATCAACACGGCCGAAGAGTTCGCGGAACGTCTCGCGAACGCCATCAATGACAACGAAGGGGACATGGAATAATGGTAGAGCCAACGTTTGACCGCGTCGCGTTTGAAATCGGGTCGCTCCCGATCTATTGGTACGGCATGATCATCGCCTTCGGTGCGATGCTCGGCCTCGTTCTCGCCTTGTTCGAGGCGAAACGTCTCAATTATGATTCAGAACGGGTCGTCGATGTCATCATCTGGTCGATTCCGATCAGTATCGTCTTCGCCCGGATTTACTACGTCATCTTCCAATGGGACTACTACAGTGAGAACCTTGGACAGATCATCGACATCCGACAAGGCGGGATCGCAATCCACGGCGCCATCTTCGGAGCGTTGCTCGTCGTCATCATCTATTGCATGCGCAAGTCGATGTCGTTCTGGAAGATCACCGATATCCTCGCTCCGTCGCTCCTGCTCGGGCAAGCGGTCGGACGTTGGGGGAACTTCATGAACCAAGAGGCGCACGGTGCCGAGACGACGAGCCGTTTCTTGAAAGAGACGCTCTTCCTCCCGGATTGGATCGTCAATCAGATGTATATCGATGGCGCTTATTACTTGCCGACATTCTTGTTCGAGAGCGTCTGGAACATCATCGGCGTCATCTTGCTCGTCGTCTGGCGTATGGTCGGTAACCCGCCGCGCGGCTACATCTTCTTGTCGTATCTCGTCTGGTATTCGATCGGACGCTTCTATATCGAAGGGCTCCGCACGGATAGCCTCATGGCCGGCGATTTCCGGACGGCACAACTCGTTTCGATCGCGATGATTGTATTCGGTGTCGTCATGATGATCGTCCGCCGCAAAGCGAAACGATACGATGACCCTTCAGAGAAAGGACTGTTTGATTGATGGATACACTTCTATTCGATTTGGATGGCACGTTGCTCGATACGAACCCGCTCATCATCGCGAGTTTCCGTCACACGCTCGGGTACTACTTCCCGGACGAGACGTATCGCGATGAGGACATCTTCCCGTTCATCGGACCGACGCTCGAGAAGTCGTTCAAGGCGCTCAATGAGCCGGAATGGAAAGAGATGCAGGCGTTCTATCGCAGCTTCAATATCGCGATGCACGACCAGCTCGTCGCCGAATATCCGGGTGTGATCGAGGGGCTGTATCGCCTCCACGCCAAAGGATACAAGATGGGCGTCGTCACCTCGAAAGGCCGTCCCGTCGTCGAGCAAGGCTTGCGTCTGTTCAAGATCGACCATCTGTTCGATGTGGTCGTCACGGCCGACGATGTGGAATATGAGAAACCGCACGCCGAACCGGTCGAACGGGCGCTCCGTGCGCTCGGATCGACGGCGGACCGCGCTGTCATGGTCGGGGACAACGACACGGACATCTTCAGCGGCAAGAACGCTGGGACGAAGACGGTCGCTGTCGGCTGGGCCATTAAAGGCCGTGCGTTCCTCGAAGCGCTCGAACCGGACGTCATCATCGACTCGATGGAACATTTCGAGGCGTGGCTCGACGAGGTCACGGTCCATGCGTAAGACGGAACGGTTTCGTCTCGACGGTCCGAATCCGCTCTGGCAGATGTATCGGACGATTCGTTTCCTGCGTGTCTTCAAAAACACGACCGTCGTCTTGATCGGCCGGTACTTTCCGTCCGTCAAGGCGAAGCGCTGGCTATACCGGACGTTCCTCGGTATGGAAATCGGGGAGTATAGCGCGCTCGCCCTCATGGTGACGCCGGACGTCATGTTCCCGGAGCGGATTTCGATTGGCCGCAACACGGTCATCGGGTTCAACTCGACGATCCTCTGTCACGAGTATCTCGTCGACGAGTATCGGATTGGCGACGTCCACATCGGGGACGAGGTGTTGATTGGGGCGAACGTCACGATTTTACCTGGCGTGACGATTGGCGACCGGGCCGTCATCGGTGCCGGGGCCGTCGTCCATCGTGACGTCGCGCCCGGAGAGCGCGTCGTTGGGGCAAAGCTCCATACCATCGACACAAAATAGACACAATTTAGCGCGAAATCATTTTGAGGTCAAGACATGTAGGGCCTCATAAAATTACTAGGGCGGTATCACTTTTTTTAAAGGCGATACCGCTTTTTTGTGTCTATGGGCGCTGACATGAAACCTCCATATTTTTGTCGAAAAGCATTTGAACGACCTAGCAAAATATATTCATTATAGAAGGAATATAGTCCCGATTTTTTTTAAGTTTTTCAGTTGCCCTCGTTGTTTGAGTGAGGTATTCTTAACCCTGCAACTAAAAATAGATTTAGAGATGATGTGGAGGATTTAGAATATGGAAGCGAACTATGAAGCAGTAATGACGCTACCCGAACCAGAATCTCCGCTCGCCGCGGAGCTCCACTACTATAGAGGTCGTCGTGCGTTACGTGAAGGTCGCCTAGATGAAGCGACTTTTTTCATGGCTGAAGCCACTGCCGCTGCAGCGCACCGCGTCGACTATCACAAACAGTACGCTGAACTGTTATTTGAAGTAGGGGAGATCTATCATGCCAATGACGTGTGGAAACGGGTGCTAGAACTCGATGAGACGTCAACCGAGGCCTTGTATCACCTTGCGAGCAATTGCGCTTATATCTCTTTATATGAAGAAGCAGCGATGTATGCGACACGTTACCTCGAAGTCGAGGCAAACGGGCGCTATGCGGACTCGGTCCAATCGCTTTTAGAACTGATCGAACTCGAGCAAGAACTCGAGGACGAAGATGAAGACGAGTTGATCACGTGGCACACCGAGGCCCAGCAGCATATCGACAAAGGCCGCTTGTTCGCCGCCAAGTCGACGCTCGAGCGGTTAATCGACCGCTACCCGCGCTTTTGGCCGGCGTTCAACAACTTGGCCATCGTCAATTTTTATCTCGGCAACGATGAAGCGGCGTTCGAGACGCTCGAGTATGTGCTCGATGAAAACCCGGGCAACTTGCATGCGATTTTGAACACGATTTTGTTGTTGCATGAGGCCGGACAATCAGAAGCGGCGCTCCAACTGTCGGTCCCGCTGACACGGGTCCGCCCACTCCAGTTCGACTTGCGCTACAAACTCGCCACGACACTCGCGCTCGTCGGTCAATACGACCGCGCGTACGAAGAACTCCGCCTCTTGAAAGACCGCGGATTCCGTGGGGATTCACTGTTCGGGCATTGGCTCAGCGTGTCCGCCTACAAGACCGGGCGTCTTGAAGAAGCGGCCACCTATTTGAACAGTGACGAGTTGAAACAATTTGAAGAAGCGAGCCCGTATGACATCCGCGACAACCTCGAGTTCCGTTCGGCACTCGTCCAAGGGTTGCGCCAAGAAGAAGACGCGGCTCGCATCGAAATCATCCGAATCATCTCGAAACTTGCCGACGACGAGGCGTTTGAAGCACTCGCGTTGACGAACGGGATCACCGACAACGAGACGGTGCTCGCCTTCGCCGAGAAATGTCGTGCTGAGATTTGCGGGGCCCCGTTCACCGGTGACGCCCGGATCGCTCGGGCGTATGAGGCCCTCGTGCTCGCCGAGACGGAAGTGACGGAAGCGGAACAGATGAGCCTCGACGGCGACTTCTATGAACGGTTCTCACTCCTGCTCCTTGCCGGGGCATCGTTCGAGGACGTCACGGCATCGGCCGCGGCCCTCGTCTGGATGTTCTATGCGAAACGGGATGCCCTCATCCTCGACGACTGCGCCGACACGTTCGGAATCGACGTCGCGACGCTCACGGGCACGATCCGTTCGTTCAAACAGACACTCGAACAAGCATAAAGATAGACGATACCTCCCTAGGTTTCTTATACTGAAGTCAATCAATTTCATGCAGAGGTGGAATCATTATGACAGAAGAAAAAATCTATGACGTCATTATCATCGGGGCCGGCCCAGCCGGAATGACGGCGGCACTTTACGCGTCGCGTGCCAACTTATCGACACTTATGATCGAACGCGGTATCCCAGGTGGACAGATGGCGAACACGGAAGATATCGAAAACTATCCGGGCTATGACAGCATCCTCGGCCCAGACTTGTCTCAAAAAATGTTCGACCACTCGAAAGCATTCGGGGCGGAGTACGCTTATGGCGACGTCCAAAGCATCTCGGACGAGACGGAATATAAAGTCGTCCACGCGCACAACCGTGACTATAAAGCACGGGCGATCATCCTCGCTTCTGGCGCACAATACAAGAAAATCGGTGTCCCGGGCGAAGAAGAGCTCGGCGGCCGCGGTGTCTCGTATTGTGCGGTCTGTGACGGGGCGTTCTTCAAAGGGAAGAACTTGTTCGTCATCGGCGGCGGCGACTCAGCTGTCGAGGAAGGCGTGTTCTTGACACGTTTTGCTGACAAGGTGACAATCGTTCACCGTCGCGACGAGCTTCGCGCTCAGAAGATTCTTCAAAAACGGGCGTTCGACAACCCGAAAATCGACTTCATCTGGAACCACACGCTCAAAGAGATCGTGGAAGCGGATGGTAAAGTCGGTGGGGCACGTCTCGTCAGCACGGTCGATGGGACCGAGTCGGACCACGAAATCGACGGTGTGTTCATCTATATTGGTATGAACCCGATCACTGGTTTCGTCAAAGACCTCGGCATCACGAACGAGCAAGGCTATATCGTCACGAACGAAGCGATGGAGACGAAGATCCCAGGGATTTTCGCAGCCGGCGACGTACGCGACAAGACGCTCCGTCAAGTCGTCACCGCGACGAACGACGGATCGATTGCCGCTCAAAACGCGCAACACTATATCGAGGGGCTCCTCGAGGCGTTGCACGAACAAAACGCGTGACATGAGGCAGAAGGGATTGCGGGCGACCGCAATCCCTTCTCTTTTTTTCGGACGTTCGTTATACTAAGGACAGAAGAGAGCTGCACACACGGCTCGGTTGTCAATTTTAAGGGGGCGTCAGTGACATGGAAGACTTTAAAGGATTAGAAGAATTGATCATCATCAGCGGGATGAGTGGGGCCGGGAAATCGGTCGCAATGAATAGCTTTGAGGATCTCGGCTATTTTTGCGTCGATAACTTGCCGCCGGTGCTATTGCCGCAATTGATCGATGTCATCAGCTCGGTCCGGCCGAAGATCGCCGTCGCGATCGACACACGGACGCGCGACTTCATCGACAGCCTGTTCATCGTCATCGACGACTTGGAACAGAAGAACGTGCACCCGCACTTGTTGTATCTCGACACACGGGACGAAGTGCTCGTGCGCCGCTACAAGGAGACGCGCCGGTCGCATCCGCTCGCCCCGGAAGACGCGCCGCTCGTCGGCATCGGGATGGAGCGCTCGTTGCTCGAAGGGTTCCGTGACCGGGCCCATACGCTCTACGATACGAGCGACTTGAAGCCGCAGATGCTCAAAGACCGCATCTTGCTCCAGTTCAACGAGGAACGGATTCCGTTCACGGTCAACTTCATGTCGTTCGGGTTCAAACACGGCGTCCCGCTCGACATCGACCTGTTGTTCGACGTCCGCTTCATCACGAACCCGTTCTATATCCCGGAACTCCGTCCGCTCACCGGGCAGACGGAAGAAGTCCAGAACTACGTCATGTCGCACCCCGAGGCGCGGGCGTTCTATAAAAAACTGATCGACATGCTCGAATTCCTGTTGCCGCAGTACAAGCGCGAAGGGAAGACGCAAGTCGTCGTCGCCTTCGGCTGTACGGGCGGGAAGCACCGCTCGATCACGTTCGCCGAGAAAGTATCGGCCCATTTCGCCGAGCGCTATAACGTCAAGACCGTCCATCGCGATCTCGCGCATGCGACGAAGGAGAAATAAGATGAGACGCGATAGAAAAGTGGTGGCCATCGGTGGAGGGACGGGCCTCTCGACGCTCGTCCGGGGCTTGAAGCATTATCCGCTCGACATCACGGCCATCGTCACGGTCGGGGACGACGGGGGCAGCTCGGGGCGCCTCCGTGACGAGTTCCATATGTTGCCGCCGGGCGACATCCGGAACGTCATCCTCGCCTTGTCCGAGGTCGAGCCACTCATGGACAAGATTTTGCAGTATCGGTTCGACAGCGGTTACGGGCTCGAAGGGCACTCGCTCGGCAACCTTATGTTGACGGCGGCGACGCACATTTGTGAAGGCTCGTTCGTCAAGGCGGTTGACGTCTTGTCGCAGCTGTTGAACGCCCAAGGCAAGGTGCTCCCGGTGACGGAGACACTCATGACGCTCGCCGCCGAGTTCGAGGACGGGACGATCGTCAAAGGTGAATCAAAGATCCCGCTCGTCGAGAAACAAATCAAGCGCCTGTTCTTGCTCGAGGAAGGCATCAAGCCGGCGGCTGGTGTCGTCGAGGCAATCGAGGACGCCGATTTGATCGTGCTCGGTCCAGGGAGCCTCTATACGAGCATCATCCCGAACCTCTTGATTCCAGAAGTGCGTGACGCCATCGTCCGCTCCAAGAAACCGGTCGTCTACATCTGCAACGTCATGACGCAGCCCGGCGAGACGAAAGGGTACGACGCGATGAAACATTTGAAATCGATCGAGGCATATCTCGGCAAGTCGACGGTCGACACGATCGTCGTCAACAACGAGCCGATCGAGGACATCTATTTAGAGCGTTACCTCGAGGACGGTTCGGAAGAAGTCCGCTTCGATCGGAAGAAGCTTCGAAATTACGGTACGAACGTGCTCGCGGGGGACATCGTCGACTATAACCGTGACTATATCCGCCATGACTCGGACGCCATCGCCGGACTCGTCATGCAACGCGTCCTGCGCATCAAGAAACCACGCTCGTTCCAAGAACTTGAGCTGAAATAAGTTGTGATTGAACAGAAAGGAGGGGACCGGCATGAGCTTTGCCTCTGACGTCAAAAAAGAATTGACGCAACTCGTCGTGACCGATGCCGAGGCGAAAGCGGAACTATCCGCACTCGTCCGGATGAATGGGGTCATCTCGCTCGCTTTAGGGCGAGGGATGACGCTCGACGTCTCGACTGAGAACGCCGCCATCGCACGTCGAATCTATTCCCTCATGAAACGGCTGTACGACCATCATCTTGATTTGTTCGTACGGAAGAAAATGCGGTTGAAGAAGAACAACGTCTATATCGTCCGGGTCGCCCAGCGTGCCGAGACGATGCTTCGCGACCTTGAGATCCTCGGGGAGAACTACGAGATGATTCGCACGCTCAACTCGGACATGACACGTGACGAGAACCTCGCCCGTGCCTATTTACGCGGGTCGTTCCTCGCCGGCGGGTCAATCAACCATCCGAAGACGTCGTCATATCACCTCGAGGTGTACAGCCTGTACGAGAACCATAACCAGGCGCTCCGTGACCTCGCCAACCGCTTCGGCTTGAACGCGAAGACGCTCGAGCGGAAGAAAGGGCATATCCTCTATATCAAAGAGAGTGAAAAGATCTCGGACTTCCTGAAACTCATCGGGGCGACGCGCGGCATGCTCGACTTCGAGGACGCGCGCATCATCAAAGACATGCGGAACTCGGTCAACCGGCTCGTCAACTGTGAGACGGCGAACTTGAACAAGACTGTCGGGGCGGCGCTCCGCCAAGTCGAGAACATCAAGTTCCTCGAGCGCACGGTCGGGCTTGAGATCTTACCGGTCAAACTCCGGGAAATCGCCGAGCTCCGGGTCACCCATCAAGACGTCTCGCTCCAAGAACTTGGCGAGATGCTCGAGACGGGACCAATCTCGAAATCGGGGATCAACCATCGGCTCCGCAAGATCGACCAGATCGCGGACAAGGTGCGAAACGGTGAAGAAATCAGCTCATCGTGACCCCGGTTGCACCAAAACCATTCTTCCTATATAATTAGCAATTGTGTATAGGACTTAGAAATGTAACTTAAAGGAGCTTCATGATTATGTCGAATGCAAAGAAAAGAATCTCGCTCACGATCGACGCTGATTTAGACCAGGTCATCACGGAGCGTGCGAAACAAATCGGGATCCCGAAAAGCGCCCTCGTCACGTTCGCGACAAGCCTCTTCCTCAACCAATTGCGCGCGGAAGAAGTATTGTCAGGTGACACGAACGCCATCTATCAGGTCATCCGCAAAGATTATGAACTGCTCACGAGCGTGGATAACTTAGACAAATAATTGCGAAAGGCTGACTGCGGTCAGCCTTTTTTGGTTGCATCCGGCCTTAAAATTTGGAATAGTGGTTATATTGAATTCGAATGGAGGTCGATCCTATGGGGCAAATCTTGCTCATCCTAGTATTACAACTCGTCTACGTACCGGTGCTGACGCTTCGGACTATCATGCTCGTCAAAGGAAAAACGATGATTGCGGGGCTGTTCGGGACGCTTGAGACGCTGATCTATATCTTTGCGCTCGGTATCGTGTTCCAAGATTTGACGACGCTCGGCATGATCGTCTATGCGGTCGGATTCGGGCTCGGGATTCTCGTCGGCGGTTACGTCGAGCGTAAGCTTGCTATCGGCTACAACATGATCCAAGTCCACACGCAAGAGTTCCCGGCCGAGCTCATCCAAAAGATGCGCGACAGCGGTTATGGTGTGACGCACTACCAAGGTCAGGGGCGTGACGGCATCCGATATCGTCTCGACGTCTTGGCGGCACGGACACGGATGAAAGATTTGCGGCAAATGGTCGAGGAGTATGAGCCGAAGGCGTTCCTCGTCGCATTCGATCCGATTGACTTTAAAGGCGGCTATATGATGAAAGGGCTCCGACGCCCGAAATGAACGGGACGACTCACGGAAGTGGGTCGTTTTTTCGTGGAACGGGGAATACAAGAACAAAGGAGATGAGCGAGTCGAGACGAAAAGGGTTATGGATCGTCGTGGTTGGGTTGATTCTCGTCGTCGGCGCGTTGTTGGCCACCTCGTTTTGGAAGTCGGAGTCCTCGATCAAACCGCCGCTCCCGACAGTCCGGATCGGATCGGTGACGGCCGAAGTGAAACAGTCGACGTTCTGCTGGTCCAATGGGGGCGAGGCGGTATGTGAAGACCACGGGTTGCCGGAAGCGGACGACTTGCAGCTCGTGCCCGTCGAGCCGGGTGCCGAGATTGATGTCGAGTTCCATGCCGAGCCGTCGAACGCCTCATTCCATCAAATCATCGATGGGGAGCTCGTACGGTCTGAACCCGTCGTGCCCGACGAACCGGGCGTCTATTTGTTTGAGACGGGCGGGGAGTGGCCGCGTGGGGACAGCCGCTATGTGTTCGGGGTCGAGGTCGAGGAATAAAAGAGTTGACCTGTCCGCTACGGGCGGCTTTATGATAAACGAGAAGGGGGGACGCCAATGATTCAAATCGGAAAAGTGGTCCATCTAACGGGGTTGTCCACTAAAGCAATCAAATGGTATGAAGCGAAAGGACTCGTCCAACCGACTCGTTTAGATAATCAGTATCGGTTATACGGGATGGAAGAAATAAGACGCCTGAACGAAATCAAGTTACTACGCCAAATGGGTATCTCGCTCGAACAAATTCAAACGGCAGAAAGTGTGAGCGAGTTACTCGACAGCAGACTTGATGAGGTCCAACGCGAAATCGAGGCGTTGCGACAAGTCGAGCAACAAATCAAATGGATGCAAACAGGGGGAGATTCAATGAAAGTACGTTATGAGATGTGGGACCGACCGAAAATCGTAAACGGCTATGTATCCGAACTCACCACAATCCCATTCGTTTGGGAAAAACTGCAACCGGAGCTGACGACAGACGAATCATATGGCGTCTGTTTAGCGAAAGAAGAAGCTTATCTAGCAGGGATGACTGATCCTGTCATAGGAGAAGAGGGAAGACAGGTTGAACTGTCGGCAGGACGTTACCTTGTCGCCACGGTCGAAGGCGGAATCCCGGCCATCCCCACGACGTATAATCAACTTCTAGCGTTGCCGGATGTAACGTTGCGGGATGCACTCGATTTTGAGCGCTACATTCATGGGCAAGACGGAGCTGACGACTTGATTGAAATTTGGTTACCTGTCCAATAAAAAGAAGCGCCTTTCCCGGAGTTGGGAAAGGCGCTTTTGGATTAACGCGTCATGACCTTGTCGATGAGACCGTAGTCTTTCGCTTGTTCAGCTGACATGAAGTAGTCGCGCTCTGTGTCGCGCTCGATGACTTCAAGCGGCTGGCCTGTGTTGTCGGCCATGATTTGGTTCAATTTCTCGCGCATCTTGATGATGCGTTCAGCATGGATCTTGATGTCCGATGCTTGACCTTGCGTACCGCCGAGCGGTTGGTGAATCATGATCTCCGCGTTTGGAAGCGCGAAGCGTTTGCCTTTTTCACCGGCTTGGAGCAAGAAGGCACCCATCGATGCGGCCATTCCGATACAAATCGTCGACACGTTCGGTTTGATGAAGTTCATCGTGTCATAAATCGCCATTCCGGAAGTGATCGAACCACCCGGACTGTTGATGTAAAGTGAGATGTCCTTATCTGGGTCCTCGGCTGCAAGGAAGAGGAGCTGGGCAACGATCGAGTTGGCGACGTTGTCGTCGATCGCACTTCCGAGCAAGATGATGCGGTCCTTGAGCAAGCGTGAGTAAATATCGTACGCGCGTTCCCCGCGACCTGTTTGTTCGATAACTGTTGGAATTAACATTGAATCTGCCTCCTTTATGTAGGTTGTAAACATATCATACCGCTATAGTCAATGTTGGTCAAACGATAGTCATCGTTTTTGACCTATTCCACGGTTTGACGATTCTAAAACGACAAAAGAGGTCAGGCATCTGCCTGACCTCTTTCTTTGATACACCCGGAGAGATTCGAACTCCCGACACCTGGCACCGGAAACCAGTGCTCTATCCCCTGAGCTACGGGTGCATGTGCTCTGACACGATTTATTATACATTTGTTTTTTTAAAAAAGCAATCCTGTTCGTCTCACTTTTTTTGAGCGCGTTTTCCCGCCTTTCGCTACAATAGGAAACGAGAGGGGTGTGACCGATGCAATGCCAAGAACAACAGCAACTTCAAAAGCAACAGCTGACCCAGGACATGGTCAGGCGTCTTCCGGTTCTCGAAGCAGACCGGACCGCGATCGCTTTTCAGCTTGGCCGCTTGTCAAAGCGGAACCCGAACATCGCCTTCGGCAGCGGCGCGGTCGAATGGGTGGAGGACACGGCGAGCGGGTTCGAGTCGCGTCTGTTCGAACAAATCGAGGAAGGAAGTGGGAACGAGGTCCAACGTATGCTTCAAAAGCGGCTCGTCCTCGCGCTAGACCACCGCGGCCTCTTACCTGATAGTGACTTCGTGCTCGCCCATCGGTTCGAGGTCGATGCGGCGGACATTGAGGCGGCACGCCAGGCGCTCTTGTTTTTAGAACCGACGGGGATCGGGGCGAAGAATGAGCGTGACTGCCAATACCGGCATGCGATTGAACATGACGACCCGCTCGTCTTGGACGTGTTCGAGGCGCTCGACGCGAACGTTGATGACATCCCGGGCCGACTCGACATCTCGGTGACCGAGTTCGACCGGGTGACCCGTATCGTGGCGACGTTACCGAAAACACCAATATTATATGAAGGAACCGAGCATATCGTACCGGAACTCGAAGTCGTCCGGCGTGACGGTGAGCTTGTGACGACATGGTTCAGCCCAACGCTCGATGTGGCTCGAATCGGGGACGACCGCGAGGCGAAGTGGTGGCACGAGACGCTCGAGATGCGGAACGCGACGCTTCATTCAGTATGGACGGTCATCGCGGAACGTCAGGCGGACTGGCTCGATGGCAACCTCGTCTTGCATCCGTTGACGCGGAAAGAAGTCGCCGAACGGATCGGCAAGCACGAGTCGACCGTCGGACGGGCCATCCAAGGAAAGTATGTGGCGACCGAGGGCGGTGTCATGGCGTGGCGCCACTTTTTCGTCAGGTCCACAGATCATGGGCAATCGCCGTTCATGGTGAAAAAGGCGCTCGCCGAACTGATTCAACAAGAGACGTCACCTTTGAGTGACGCCGCACTCATGCGAGAGTTGGCCCGGATCGGCTATACGGTGACACGACGGACCGTGGCGAACTATCGGGAAGCGCTCGGTTTTGGAAACTCGCGGGAGCGGGAACGACAACTATGGAAAGGAGGGGACTGACATGGTGCTGACATTATACCGGCGTGCCAACTGTTCGCTCTGCGAGGAGGCACTCGTCATGCTCGAATGGCTCATGGAAGACTATCCGTTCGAACTCGAGCAGGTCGACATCACGGGCAACGAAGAACTCGAGGCGAAGTACTTGTTCGAGATCCCCGTTGTCTTACACGAGGGGCGCGTCATTAGTCAAGGGCGATACGATGACAGTAAAGTTGAAGATTTTGTTAAGTATACGCTTACATCGAAAAAAAACGTTTGAAGGGGTTGCAAGACGGAAATGTCATTGATAAGATGAAGTCGTAGCGGTGGGACGCAAATATAAAAGTGGGACAAAAATTGTCCATACTTTAAGTCGAGGGGGAATGAGTATGATCCAGCAGCTGATTCAAGTTCAGAAGCAAATCGTTCCCGACATGCTCGAAACGCTCCGACATCGTTACGACATCTTACATTACGTCCGGTTGATGCAGCCAATCGGCCGCCGGACACTCGCCACAAGCCTCGGGCTGACGGAACGAATCCTAAGACGAGAAGTCGACTTTTTGAAAGACCAAGGTCTATTGATGGTCGCTACTCAAGGTATTTCCCTTACGGAATCGGGCCGAAACGTTCTCAGAGACTTGCACGAGGTCATGGGAGAGATCCTAGGAATCTCGGAAGTCGCACGAGAACTCGAGCGAAAACTAGGCGTTCGCCAAGTCGTCATCGTACCGGGTGATTCCGACGAGACGTTCTGGGTCCAGCGAGATATCGGTCGGGCCGCCGTCACGCAGCTGAAAGCGCGACTGGCACCTGACGACAATATCATCGCGGTCACAGGCGGGACGACGATGGCATCGGTTGCGGCCATGATGTCGCCCGATAAAAAAGAACGGCCGATGCATTTCGTGCCGGCACGCGGCGGACTCGGGGAGACGCTTGAGTTACAAGCGAACACCGTCTGTTCTCGAATGGCCGACCGGGCCCATGCCGACTATCATTTACTCCACATTCCGGACGAGGTTTCGCAAGAGACGTTCGAGCGGATGGTGGAGGAACCTAGCATAAAAAATGTCCTGGAAATGATTAGAGCGGCGCGAATTGTGGTACATGGAATTGGTGAGGCGGAAACGATGGCGAAACGCCGTCACGCGTCACCAGAGCATTTGCGGATGATCGAACGGCATGATGCCGTCGCCGAGGCGTTCGGATATTACTTCAACGCCGAAGGTGAAATCGTTCATCGGGTCAAGACGGTCGGGATCCAATTAGAGGAGCTCGACGACATGGACACCGTCATCGCGGTCGCCGGAGGGAAATCGAAGGCACAAGCGATTGCCGCATATGCGAAACACACGCCGAACATCATCCTCGTCACAGACGAAGGTGCGGCGACAGAATTATTAAATCGTTATTAAAGAGTTGACCCCCGTTGGCTCTTCAATAAATAGCTTCTACCCTAAGGAGGAAATTAACTATGGCAGTAAAAGTTGGTATTAACGGATTTGGACGTATTGGTCGTTTGGCATTCCGCGAGATCATCAAAAACGAAGGAGTCGAAGTTGTTGCAATCAACGACTTGACTGACACGAAGATGCTCGCTCACCTTCTCAAGTATGACACGACACAAGGTCGTTTCGACGGAGAAGTAGAAGTACACGACGGTCACTTCCTCGTAAACGGCGAGAAAGTCGTTACACTTGCTAACCGCAACCCAGAAGAACTTCCATGGGGCGAGCTCGGTGTTGACATCGTTCTCGAATGTACTGGTTTCTTCACAGCAAAAGAAAAAGCGGAGCTTCACTTGAAAGCTGGCGCGAAAAAAGTTGTGATCTCGGCTCCGGCTACAGGTGACATGAAGACTGTTGTTTACAACACAAACCACGACATCCTTGATGGTACTGAGACAGTAATCTCTGGTGCTTCTTGTACGACAAACTGCTTGGCGCCAATGGCGAAAGTTCTCCAAGACCAGTTCGGAATCGTTGAAGGTCTCATGACAACAATCCACGCTTACACAGGCGACCAAAACACGCTTGACGCTCCACACCCGAAAGGCGACTTCCGTCGTGCACGTGCGGCAGCAGCAAACATCGTACCGAACACAACTGGTGCGGCTAAAGCGATCGGCCTCGTTATCCCAGAACTTCAAGGTAAACTTGACGGTGCGGCACAACGTGTACCAGTTGCTACAGGTTCACTCACAGAGCTCGTAACAGTTCTTGAGAAAACTGTATCTGTTGACGAAATCAACGCAGCAATGAAAAAAGCAGCGAACGAGTCATTCGGTTACACTGAAGACGAAATCGTATCTTCTGACATCGTCGGAATCACTTACGGTTCACTCTTCGATGCGACACAAACTAAAGTAATGACAGTTGGCGACAAGCAACTCGTTAAGACAGTTTCTTGGTACGACAACGAAATGTCTTACACTGCACAATTGGTTCGCACACTCAAGCACTTCGCTGAAATCGCGAAGTAAGTTCGTGAACTAAATAGAATCAAATAGGAGCGGAAACAAGAGATTGTTCTCCGCTCTATTTATGAAATTGACACGCACGACATATGGAGGCGAAGGTTATGAACAAACAGTCTATTCGTGACATCGATGTAAAAGGGAAACGCGTCTTTTGCCGCGTTGACTTCAACGTTCCACTCAAAGATCGCGTCATTCAAGATGAAACGCGGATCCAAGCGGCTCTTCCGACGATCAAACACTTGATCGACGGCGGTGCGAAAGTCATTTTGGCGAGCCACCTCGGCCGTCCAAAAGGCGAGAAGAACCTCGAGTACTCACTCGCACCGGTCGCTAAACGTCTCGCTGAACTTCTCGGCAAAGATGTACCCCTCGTTGAAGAGGCGTACGGTCCAGTCGCAGAAGAAGCCGTTTCAAAACTTGGTGAAGGTGACGTCGTCGTTCTCGAGAACGTCCGTTTCTACCCTGGTGAAACGAAAAACGATCCAGAACTCGCGAAAGGTTTCGCGGCACTCGCTGATATCTTCGTCAACGATGCGTTCGGTGCGGCTCACCGTGCCCACGCTTCAACAGAAGGTATCGCGCAAAACGTGGACCACGCGGTGGCTGGTCTCTTGATGGAGAAAGAACTTGAAGTCCTCGGGAAGGCACTCTCGAACCCGGACCGTCCGTTCACGGCGATTATCGGCGGATCGAAAGTTGCTGACAAGATTGGGGTCATCGACCACCTTCTTGACATCGTTGACACACTCATCATCGGTGGCGGTCTCTCGTACACGTTCTCGAAAGCACTCGGGCACGAAGTCGGAACGTCACTCCTTGAAGAAGACAAGCTCGACCTCGCTCGTCAGTTCATGAAAAAAGCAGAAGACAAAGGCGTGAAGTTCTTGATGCCGGTCGACTGTGTCATTGCGAAAGAATTCGGCGAAGAGACATACGTCGGACCAGTCGATATCGACTCGATCCCTGCGGATCACATGGGTCTTGATATCGGACCGAAGACAGTCGAAATTTACGCGGAAGCGATTCGCGAATCGAAACTTGTCGTTTGGAACGGACCGATGGGCGTATTCGAACTCGATAAGTACGCTAACGGAACGAAAGGTGTCGCTCAAGCACTCGCAGACAGCGACGCATACTCAATCATCGGTGGTGGTGACTCAGCCGCGGCAGCAGCCAAGTTCGGCCTTGCTGACCAAATGAGCCACATCTCGACTGGTGGCGGCGCTTCACTCGAATTCATGGAAGGCAAGAAACTTCCAGGCGTCGAAGCGTTGAACGACAAGTAAAACAGAGGAGGGTTATCGATGCGTAAACCGATTATTGCAGGTAACTGGAAAATGAACAAAACACTCTCGGAAGCCGTCGCTTTCGTAGAGGAAGTTAAAAATAACATCCCGTCAACGGACAAAGTTGACGCGGCGATTGGTGCACCAGCACTTTTCCTCGCACCGATGGTAGAAGCAGCGAAGGGGTCAAACCTTAAGCTCGGTGCTCAAAACATGTACGACAAAGATAGTGGGGCATACACAGGCGAAATCAGCCCGGCCATGGTCGCTGACCTCGGCGTGACGTACGTCATCCTTGGACACTCAGAGCGTCGCGAATACTTCGGCGAATCTGATGCGTTCATCAACAGCAAAACGAAAAAAGCGTTCGAACACGGTCTTACGCCAATCGTTTGTGTCGGTGAAACATTAGAAGAGCGCGAAGGCGACAAGTTCGAAGAAGTCATCAAGACGCAAGTCGAAGGTGGCCTCGCGGACCTCTCAGCTGACCAAGTCAAACAACTCGTCATCGCGTACGAGCCAGTTTGGGCGATCGGCACTGGTAAATCAGCGGACGAAGCAGATGCGCAAAGCTCATGCAAATATGTTCGTGACGTGGTAAAAGGTCTTTACGGTGAAGACGTGGCGGCTGCGGTTCGCATCCAATACGGCGGTTCTGTAAAACCTGAGAACATCAAGGAGTATATGGCGCAAGAAGACATCGACGGCGCGCTCGTCGGCGGTGCTTCACTTGAAGCTGCTTCGTTCCTCAAGTTGTTGGAGGCGATTTAAATGGCAAGACCAGTCGCCCTCATCATCTTGGATGGTTTTGGAATGCGGAACGAGACGTTCGGTAATGCGGTCGCTGCGGCGAACAAACCGAACTTCGACCGCTACTGGGAGCAGTATCCACATACGCTCCTCAACGCGAAAGGCGAGTACGTCGGCCTTCCGGAAGGTCAGATGGGGAACTCGGAAGTCGGTCACTTGAACATCGGTGCCGGCCGGGTCGTCTATCAGTCACTTTCACGCGTCAACAACGCCATCAAAGACCGTTCACTCTTCGACCGCCAAGCGATGAATCACTTGGCCGGACATGTGAAAAAGTATGATTCGAGCCTCCACATCATGGGCCTCGTCTCAGACGGTGGGATTCACTCTCACATCAACCACATGTACGCCATCGTCGAGTTCGCAAAACTTCATGGCATCGAAAAAGTATACATTCACGCTTTCACGGACGGCCGTGACTGTGATCCGAAATCAGGCGCTAGCTTCCTCGAACAGACGGAAGCGAAGCTTGCTGAACTCGGACTCGGTCAAGTCGCTAGCGTGTCTGGACGCTACTATGCCATGGACCGCGATAACCGTTGGGAGCGTATCGAGAAAGTATACGATGTGCTTGTGAACGGTAAGGGAGAAGTCGGCACGAACGCGGTCGACGTCCTCAAAAAGTCGTATGCAGACGGTTTGACGGATGAATTCGTCTTACCGACGGTCATTGAGAAAGACGGTCAACCGATTGCGACGATCAAAGACAACGACGCGATCATGTTCTTCAACTTCCGTCCGGACCGGGCGATTGAGCTCGCGAAAGTGTTCAAAGAGAAGACTGGCTTTAAAGGCTTCGAACTTTCGAACACACATCCAGAGAACATCTTGCTCGTCTCGATGACGAAATTCTCGGATGAAATCGACACGGACATCGTCTTCCCACCAGAAGATTTGAAAAACACGCTCGGTGAGACTCTCGCCGCGCAAGGGTACAAACAGCTCCGCGCTGCGGAAACTGAGAAATACCCGCACGTCACGTTCTTCTTGAACGGACAACAAGAAACACCGTTCGAAGGTGAAGATCGTTTCCTCGTACCGTCACCGAAAGTGGCGACGTACGACTTGAAGCCGGAAATGAGCGCGTATGAGCTCACAGAAGGCCTTCTCGAACGCATCGAATCGGACACGTACGACGCGTACATCATCAACTACGCGAACCCGGATATGGTCGGCCATTCCGGTATGCTCGAACCGACGAAAAAGGCCATCGAAGTCGTTGACGAATGCCTCGGTAAAGTAGTGGACGCACTACTCGCCAAAGGTGGCGCAGCGATCATTACGGCGGACCATGGGAACGCTGACCTTGTCACAAACCCAGACGGTTCACCGATGACGGCCCACACGACGGAACCTGTTCCATGTATCGTCACGAAAGAAGGGGTAGAACTCAAACCAGTTCTCGAAGGCGCTTTGTGTGACCTCGCCCCGACGCTCCTTCACCTGCTTGGTGGAGAGCAACCGGCTGAAATGACCGGCTCATCAATCGTTACGAAGTAACTTAAACTTTTCAAACAAAAAGGAGCGAATCAATATGTCAATGATTACAGAAATTTACGCACGCGAAATTTTGGATTCACGTGGTAACCCATCAGTAGAAGTAGAAGTCTTCACAGAAGACGGCGGTTTCGGCCGTGCCCTCGTCCCATCAGGCGCATCAACTGGTGAGCACGAAGCAGTTGAACTCCGTGATGGCGACAAGTCACGCTACCTTGGTAAAGGTGTACTCAAAGCCGTTGCGAACGTAAACGACACAATCGCACCTGAACTCATCGGCTACGATGTTTTCGACCAAAATGCAATCGACGCTAAAATGATCGAACTTGATGGCACACCAAACAAAGCGAAGCTCGGCGCAAACGCGATCCTTGGTGTCTCAATGGCAGCAGCTCACGCAGCAGCTGATGAGCTCGGTCTTCCACTTTACACGTACCTCGGTGGATTCAACGCGAAGACACTTCCAACACCAATGATGAACATCATCAACGGTGGTTCGCACGCGGACAACAACGTTGACTTCCAAGAGTTCATGATCATGCCTGTTGGTGCGCCAACGTTCCGTGAAGCGCTCCGTATGGGTGCTGAAGTATTCCACGCCCTCAAATCAGTTCTTTCTGGTATGGGTCTTAACACAGCAGTCGGTGACGAAGGTGGTTTCGCACCAAACCTTAAGTCAAACGAAGAAGCGATCACTGTTATCCTTGAAGCGATCGAAAAAGCTGGTTACAAACCAGGTGAAGACGTCTACCTCGCAATGGACGTTGCATCTTCTGAGTTCTATGACAAGTCGACTGGCAAGTACGAACTCGCTGGCGAAGGCAAATCACTTACAACTGCAGAACTCGTAGACTTCTACGCAGAACTCGTTGACAAGTACCCAATCCTCTCAATCGAAGATGGTTGCGATGAAAACGACTGGGATGGCCACAAATTGCTTACTGAGAAAATCGGTAACAAAGTTCAACTCGTTGGGGATGACCTCTTCGTAACGAACACAGCGAAATTGGCTGAAGGCATCGAAAAAGGTATCGCGAACTCGATCCTCATCAAAGTTAACCAAATCGGTACGCTCACAGAAACATTTGACGCGATCGAAATGGCTAAAAAAGCTGGTTACACAGCAGTTGTCTCACACCGTTCTGGTGAAACAGAAGACGCAACAATCGCGGACATCGCGGTTGCAACAAACGCTGGTCAAATCAAAACTGGTTCGCTCTCGCGTACAGACCGTATCGCGAAGTACAACCAACTTCTCCGCATCGAAGACATGCTCGGCGATGTAGCGAAATACGACGGTATCAAGTCGTTCTACAACCTCAAAAAATAATTGATGTTTTTCAGGCTCGCCTTGTGCGGGCCTGTTTTTTTGTGGTTAAACCCGTCTTTACGGCACCGATGCTTTCTGCAGGCAATCCACGGAGCCTCCTCGCGCTTACGCGCTTGCGGGGTCTCCGCGCGATTGCTTTCCTGCAAGAGTCACGGTGCCGCTTCGACGGGATTGTACCTCCGTATCAAACATTGTGTCATGAATCCATCATTGATTCTTCGTCCTGCTGTATACTGAATTTGTTATCGATGAAGAGTAGGGGGAGTTACATGGACCAATCGAATGAACAAGAAAAAAGGTTGAGTGGCGGGAACGTGTCGACCGTCTATAAAAAGGGGAATCACGTCTATCGCACGCAGAAAGATGGCAGTGCGCATATTCAGCGGTTGTTAACGCATTTGGAGGCGAAAGGGATATCGGGCGTGCCGCGATTTGTCGGGGTGGATGATCAGGGCCGAGAAGTGTTGACGTACCTCGAAGGGGAGACGGCCGATTATCCGTTGAAAGCCTACATGTGGTCAGATGAGGCGATTCAAGACGCCGCTCGATTGATGCGCCAGCTGCATGACGCGACCGCCGGTGTCGAGTGGCCGTCTGATTGGCAACCGCTCGACCATACGCCAGCACCGTTTGAAGTGATTTGCCACAACGATTTCGCCGTCTACAATACGATTTTCCATGACGGGAAAGTGGCAGGGGTCATCGACTTTGATTTGGCGGCGCCCGGACCACGAGCCTGGGATATCGTCTATGCCCTTTATACGTTCGTTCCGCTCAGCCGGCGTCATCAAGCCGAGTCGGGTGAAGTCATTTACTATGAGGCGGAACGTGATGATGGGACGTACAAACGACGAGTCGCCCTCTTCTTGGAGGCGTATGGCTGGGAAGGTTCGACAACGGAGTTGCTGACGATGTTACTGTTACGAATCGATGCGCTTTGTCGATTGATGAAACGGAAAGCGGCGGAAGGGGATGCAGCCTTCCAACACATGATTGATGAAGGGCATTATGACCATTATCAAGAAGAGTACCGGTTCATCGAGGTGCACGGACGGAAGTGGTTCTGAAATAGAATGTCAGAGGGGTGCTTGTCGACCAGTCATTCCGGGAATAGACTAGTGTAGGTGAAAGGAGGCGTTCGTCATGATGGTCAGCGGTTTTCTCCTTCTTCTCATTGCGCTCGGTGTCGGTGGTTACTTCCTGTACAAGTATATGGAAGACCGGAAATGGTCGTGACGTGCGTCACGGCCGTTTTTTTGTGTGCGTGAATACTCGGAAATTGGGTATAATCATCAGATACAGCATAAAAAAAGGAGAGACGTCCATGACACGCGTACGGAAAGCCATCATCCCGGCCGCCGGGCTCGGTACCCGCTTCTTGCCGGCGACGAAGGCGATGCCAAAAGAGATGCTCCCGATCGTCAACAAACCGACGATTCAATTCATCGTGGAAGAAGCCGTCGCTTCCGGCATCGAGGACATCATCATCGTGACCGGGAAGAACAAGCGCGCCATCGAGGACCATTTCGACCGAGCCATCGAGCTTGAACAGAACCTCGAGTCAAAAGGCAAGACCGAGCTCCTCGAGTCGGTGCGCCACTCGTCGAACCTCGCCAACATCCACTACATACGGCAACAGGAACCAAAAGGGCTCGGCCACGCGATTTGGTGTGCCCGGAAGTTCATCGGCGACGAACCGTTCGCGGTCCTGCTCGGGGACGATATCATCGAGGCGGACGTGCCGGCGACGAAGCAATTGATCGACCAGTACGAGCAGTGTGAGCGCTCGATCATCGGGGTGCAACGCGTCCCGTATGAAATGACGAATCGATATGGTATAATTGACCCGCTTGCCGTCGAAGGAAAGCTCATCCCGGTCCGGACGTTCGTTGAGAAACCAGCCGTCGGTGAAGCCCCATCGAACCTCGCCATCCTCGGCCGTTACATTTTGACGCCGGACGTCTTTGAGGCGTTGTCGGCGCAAGAAGTCGGGACGGGAGGCGAGATCCAATTGACGGACGCCATCGCCCGCTTGAACGAGGTGGAGACCGTCTTCGCCTATGAATTTGACGGGCGTCGCTATGACGTCGGGGAACCGATCGGCTTCATCGAAGCGACGATCGCCCACGCGCTGTGCGACCCAGATTTAAAAGCCAACGTCCGCACGCTCTTGAAGCGCTTCGTGGACGAACTCGAACAACAGTAAGGTGTGTTATTTTTGAAAACAATGTTAATGGTCTGTCAAAACTATTATCCGGAGATCGGCAGTGCCGGCAACCGGATGCAAAATATCACGCATCTCATGAAGGAACGCGGATACGAAGTGGAGGTCATCACGGCCGCCCCATCGTATCCGAACTTCAACTTGTATAAAGACGATCGCTTCTGGAACGACAAGGCGCTCAACAATCAGCCGTTCATCAAGCGGCTCATCACGAAGAAACGCAAACATACGTCGAACATGGTGAGCCGGCTCGCTTTGTTTTTGGAACAGATGATCAAAGGCGTCGCCGCCGTCCAAAAGCTCGACTCGAAACCGGATGTCGTCTTTGCGACGACCCCGTCTTTTTTTATGGCGTTCGTCGGCGTGTATGCGAAACGCAAGTACGGCGTCCCGTTCATTTTGGACGTGCGTGACCTCTGGCCGGAGTCGGTGAAAGGCGTCGGCGTGTTCAAACACGACTGGATGCTCGCCCCGGCGTTCTGGTTCGAGAAGCGTCTTTACAAATCGGCCGATGAAATCATCATCAACTCGGAAGGGTTCCGCAGCTATCTTCGCCAGCGCGGCGTCGAGAACGAGATGATCCACTACATGCCGAACTCGATTCGTGAGAGCGAGCGCAACCTCAAGCGGACGGTCCCCGAGGACGACCGGATGGAAATCCTGTACGCCGGGAACATGGGCCTCGCCCAAGACGTGTCACTCTTGCTTGAACTTGCGGAGCGGTTCCGTGACGAGCCGCGCGTTCACTTCAAATTGATCGGCTACGGGTACCGGAAGAACGAGTTGAAAGAGACGATCAAGGCCCGTGGTTTTAAGAACTTCCTCTTCCTCGAGGCGATGCCTCGGACGGAGGCGTTCCAAGCCATCAAGAACGCGGACGTCGCGTTCGTCAGCCTGATTGAGCAAGAAGTGTTCGATACGGTCATCCCGGGCAAACTGATCGACTACATGGCGGTTGGTAAACCGATCGTCGCGGCGGTGTCAGGCCATGCGGCGAATGTCATCGAAGCGGCCGAGGTCGGTTACGTGTCACGGAAGCGTGACATCAATGAGATCGAGCACATGCTCCGTAAACTGCTCGAACGTCCCGAGTTGCGTGAGAAATACGGCGTGAACGGGATCCGTTATGTGAAAGAGAACTTGTGCTGGGAAAACAATATACACGTCCTCGAAGACGTGATCGAAAAAGTAACGATGGAGGAAACACGATGAAGTCAGTATGTATGTTTGTATGGAACCATTTTACGAATGATGCGCGCGTCTTGCGCGAATGCTCGGCACTCGCCGAAGCGGGCTATGAAGTCGATTTGATCGCGCTCCAAGACCCGAAAAATCCGTCGCTCCCGAAAGAAGAGATGCGTCCGGAAGGCTTCCGCGTCATTCGTGTCAAACGTCAACCGCCGATCTTGGTGAACGGTATGAAAATGGCGAGCCAAGTGAAAAAGTGGATTTTCGCGAAAAAAACACGCAAAATCGGCGCGGGACTCGTCGGTGCAGGACTTGTCATCCTCGCACCGCTCACGATGATTGGACTCGGCGCGGCAGCAGGCGCGATCCTTCTCCCGCCGGTACGGAAGCAAATCGTCAATGCGAGCGCGATGCTCGAGATGGTGTTCACTTCGACGAAAAAGTCGTACGATTTCTATCACGCCAACGACTTGAACACGCTCCCGCAGGCGCTCATCGCCGGGAAAATCGTCAACAAAGGCAAAATCGTCTACGACTCACATGAAGTCCAGACGGACCGGACCGGTTACGGCTATATCCAAAGTAACCTTGAAGGCTGGCTCTTGCCGTATGTCGATTCGATGATGGTCGAGAACCACACGCGCGCGGCGCACAACGAAGAGCTCTACGGCTTCTATCCATACGTGCTCCACAACTATCCGTTCTATCGTCCGCTCGACTTCTCGCTCCGTAAAGACTTGCATGCGCTCCTCGACTTGCCGAAAGATGAGAAGATCCTCTTGTACCAAGGCGGCATTCAAGCCGGCCGCGGACTCGAGCAGCTCATCCTCGCGGTCAAGGACTTCAAAGAAGGCACGCTCGTCATGATCGGGGACGGGAAACTGAAGCCGGTGATCAAACAGATGATTGAGGACGAAGGCGTCAGCGACCGCGTCAAGATGATTGACAAAGTACCGGTTGAGGCGTTACCGTACTATACGATGAACGCGTATCTCGGTTTCCAAGTGTTGAACAACGTCTGCTTCAACCACTACTCGGCGTCATCGAACAAGCTGTTCGAATATTTGATGGCCGAAGTACCGGTCGTGTCATGTGACTTCCCGGAAATCGAACGGGTCGTCGCCGGCAACGATGTCGGTGTCGTCGTCGATTCGCACGACCCACAATCAATCGCCGAAGGCGTCAACCGCCTGCTCGACGACCAAGTACTCTACGCCCGTGTCAAAGAAAACACGAAGACGGCGCGCGAGCAATATAACTGGGATTTGGAAAAAGAGGCACTCTTGAACGTCTACACGAACGTCGTGGACCGCAAGTTGCCGATTATGAAAGACGGTGCGCCAAAGCCAGTTCAACAGTAAGACTTAGACTGCGGCTTTGTGCCGCGGTCTTTTTTATATGGAAGGGGGACAACCAATGAAACGTCAACAACAACATCTATTGCGTCAACAAGTCTGGAAGAAGCTCCAATCGATTTCCTTGAAGGATATCGCCTGGATCGTCGCCGGCTCATTCATTCTCGCGTTCGGGGTGAACTACTTCACCGTCCCGAACGATTTTTCGGAAGGCGGCCTGCTCGGGGTCACCATCATTCTGTACTACTTGTTCGGCTGGGACCTCGGTGTCACGTCAATCATCGGGAACGGTCTGTTGTTCATTGTCGGCTATAAGCTGCTCGACCGCCGGACGATGGTCTATTCGGTCGTCGCTGTCATCGCGACGTCGTTCTTCCTCAGCTTGACCCATGACTGGGGCAGCCCGGTCGAGGACAAACTGCTCGCGGCCGTCTACGCCGGGATCATGATCGGGGTCGGTATCGGTATGGTGCTCCGCGTCGGCGGGACGACCGGGGGCGGGGTCATCATCGCCCGCCTCATGGAGCGGTATTTGCACATGAGCGTCGCCGTGTCGATGTTCATCATCGATGCCATCGTCGTCGGGGCGTCAGGCTTCATCCTCGGGGAGCAAGTCGTGCTCTATACGTTGATCGCCATCATCATCGGCTCGTGGGTCATTGACCTCGTCGCTGAAGGGCTCAACATCCGCAAGGCCGTCACGATCATCAGCGACAAGCAAGAAGAACTCGCCGTCGTGTTGACGGAGACACTCGGCCGCTCGGCAACGATTATCCATGGCCACGGCTACTACACGAAGCAGGACAAAAACATGTTGTATATGATCGTCGACAAGCGTCAAATCGGTCCGCTCAAGCGAATCGTCGAAGTGACCGACCCACGTGCCTTCGTCGTCATCCACCAAGTGAAAGAGGTCATCGGGGAAGGGTTCAGCTACCCATCCCGATAATTTGAACGCTGGCGTTTTGACGCCAACTTCTATATAATAAGAAGCGTGTAAAAAGAAGGAGGAACTGACTACTATGCAAACGATCGCTACAATCAGCCTGCTCGTCGTGGCTGTTTTATTGATTGTCGTCGTACTGCTCATGTCAGGTCGGTCGCAAGGTCTTGGGGCGATTGCAGGTGGCGCGGAGCAGTTGTTCGGCCGCCAGAAAGCGCGCGGCTTCGACGCTGTTTTGAACCGAACTGCAGCTGTACTAGGCACATTGTTTTTCATTTTAGGATTACTAGTCGCATCATTATGATGAAAGGCTGATCGTTCTCGATTTTACGTGAGGCGGTCGGCTTTTGTTTTTTTCAATTATTTTTTGGGAATAATGGATTGTATGAGGAGATGACGTTAGCAATGAAGATTACAGCACCGAAACCGTTCTTCTTTGAAGGCGGACCACGTGCCGTGTTGATGTTACATGGCTTTACCGGATCGAGCGCGGATGTCCGCATGCTCGGTCGTTTCCTGCAAAAAGAAGGCTATACGTGTATGGGTCCCCAGTACCGGGGCCATGCCGTCCCGCCGGAAGAATTGCTTCAATACGGACCGGCGGACTGGTGGGAGGACGTCTTGAACGCCTACCAGTCGTTGAAAGAGAAAGGCTATGAGGAGATTGCTGTCTGTGGCCTCTCGCTCGGCGGCGTCATGTCGCTTCGCCTCGCTTCGGAGGAAAACGTCAAAGGCGTCATCCCGATGTGCGCCCCGACCGGAATCGATGCCGAGGATCGGTTATACAAAGGAGTCAAAGCTTACGCTCGAGAATATAAATCTCGAGAAGACAAATCCCCTGAACAGATCGAACAGGAGATGGCGGACTTCAAACCGATGCCGACGCTCAAGGACCTCCGTGCCTTCGTCCGTGACACGACAACAAAACTCGAAGATATTTTCGTCCCGGCTCTCGTCGTCCAAGGGGCGAAAGATCAAATGGTCGATCCTGAATCTGCACACGAAATTTACGAGGCGATTAACGCGTTCCAAAAAGAACTGCTCATGTATGAGGAGTCGGGACACGTGATCACACTCGATAAAGAAAAAGAGAAACTGCACCAGGACGTGCTCGATTTTCTCGAAACGTTAGACTGGTCAGTCTAAAAAGGAGGTGCCACGTTGAATTTACGTGACCAACTACTAGAAATCATCCAAGCCAGTGATAAAGCACTGACAGTGGACCAATTGACCGAGCGTCTTGCGCTCGAGTCGACGGATGCCTTTAAAGAGCTCATCCGCACCTTGAACACCCTCGAAGAAGAGGGTTTAATCGGCCGCACCCGGACGAACCGTTACGGGACGCTCGCCGTGCTCGGCCAAGCAGCGGGAATCATCTCGATTCACCAACGCGGCTTCGGCTTCTTATCGGTCGAAGGGGAGACGGAGGACGTGTTCCTTCCGCCCGACCAATTGAAAGACGTCTACCACGGGGACACGATTCTCGTCAAAAAACGTGAGGACAACCGCGGCAAGACCGAGGGCGTGCTCCTCAAAGTCTTGAAGCGTGGCTTGTCGGAGTTCGTCGGGACGTATACGCTCCCAAGTGGACGCCTCGACCAGTTCGCCTTCATCGAGCCGGATGACAAGCGCATCAACTTCTGGCCGGTCGTCAACCCGGACAAATCGCTCGGTGCCGTCGATGGCCATAAAGTCGTCGTCCGCATCACGAAATATCCGGACGGTCGTTTCGCCGGAGCGTGTGACGTCGTCCGCATCATCGGACACAAGAACGACCCGGGCGTCGACATCTTGTCGATCGTCTATAAGCACGGCATCCCGACGGAGTTCCCGGAAGATGTCATCGACCAGGCGAACGCCGTGCCGGACGAGGCCGACGAGAAGGACTTCATGGGCCGCGTCGACCTTCGTAACGAGACGATCTTCACGATCGACGGCGAAGACGCGAAAGACTTGGACGATGCCGTCCACGTCAAGAAACTCGACAACGGCAACTATGAGCTCGGCGTCCATATCGCCGACGTGTCGCACTACGTGACGGAAGGGTCACCGCTCGACGTCGAGGCGTTCGAACGGGGGACGAGTGTGTATCTCGTCGACCGCGTCATCCCGATGTTGCCGCACCGTCTCTCGAACGGGATCTGTTCACTCAACCCGCACGTCAACCGGTTGACGCTCAGCTGCGTCATGGAGATCTCCCCGCAAAACGGGAAGGTCGTCAGCCATGAGCTGTTCCCGAGTGTCATCAAGACGACGGAGCGGATGACGTATACGAACGTCCGCGAGATCATCGAACGCGATGACGAAGCGACGCTCGGACGCTACGAGCCGTATATTCCGTTGTTCGACTTGATGGCTGAGCTCGCAGAAGTGCTGCGCAAGCGCCGTAACTCACGCGGTGCCATCAACTTCGATTTCGCCGAGGCGAAAGTCGTCGTCGACGAAGAAGGCAAACCGGCCGACATCGTCTTGCGTCCACGCTCGGTCGCCGAGAAGTTGATCGAAGAGTTCATGCTCGCGGCCAACGAGACGGTCGCCGAACACTTCCACAAGATGGACGTGCCGTTCATCTATCGTGTGCACGATAACCCGAAATCGGACAAGCTCGACTTCTTCTTCGACTTCGTCGCGAACTTCGGCGTGCATATCGAGCGGTTCAAAGGCCAGAAGGTCGAACCGAAGACGCTACAGAAGATTTTGAAGGCGATCTCGGGTGAACCGGAAGAGCCGGTCATCAGCACGATCATGCTCCGTTCGATGCAACAGGCGAAGTACGATGATGTCTCACTCGGTCACTTCGGCCTCGCGACCGACTTCTATACGCACTTCACGTCACCGATCCGCCGCTATCCGGACTTGATCGTCCACCGTCTCATGCGCACGTATGCTTTCAACGGCGACGTGTCAGAGAAGACGATCGCCAAGTACGAGGACCGTCTCGGTTCGATCGCCGAACAGGCGTCGAAACGCGAGCGTCGTTCGGTCGATGCCGAACGTGAGACGCAAGCCTTGAAGAAAGCCGAGTACATGGAATCACGTCTCGGTGAAGAGTTCGATGGCGTCGTCAGCGGTGTCACGAACTTCGGGATGTTTATCGAGCTTCCGAACACGATCGAAGGACTCGTTCGTCTCCAGTCGATGGATGACTACTACCACTTCGACGAGTCGCAGCTCATGTTGCTCGGCGAGCGGACGAAACGTCAGTTCCGCATCGGTGACGCGGTGCGCGTCAAGGTCGACGCCGTCAACTTGGACGAGCGCACGATCGACTTCACCGTCGTCGGCATGCCGAAGCGGGAACAGTCGCGCCGTCGCCAACCGACGACGATCAAAGCGACGGAAGGTCGTCCGAAGAAGGATGACAAAAAAGGCCGCGGCCGTGACGACAAACGTCCGAAGCGCGGCAAGCCGGGTAAACCAGGGAAGCCAGGTCAAGCCGGCAAACCGTCGAAACCAGGCGAGAAGCCGAAGTCGTCGCAAGGACGGTCGGTGCTCGACTTGAAGAAGAAAGACGGTCAAAAACGTAAAGGCGACGCCAAACGCGGAGCGAAGAAGCGTCGCTGACGGGAGGGGGCGACCCATCCTCCATATTGAAGTAAAGGACTGAATGTCTATGGCTAAGAAGAAAGATTCGAACGCGCTCGCGCAAAACCGAAAAGCGTCCTTCGATTATGCGATCGAAGATACGATTGAAGCCGGCATGGTGTTGACGGGGACCGAGATTAAATCGGTGCGCCAGTCAAAGATCAACATTGCCGACGCCTACGTCCGCTTTGATGGTGGCGAGGCGACACT
Organism: Exiguobacterium sp. s40; assembly: GCF_018617905.1. Taxonomy (NCBI): domain Bacteria; kingdom Bacillati; phylum Bacillota; class Bacilli; order Caryophanales; genus Exiguobacterium; species Exiguobacterium sp. s40. The sequence continues at coordinate 263,692 of NZ_JACSLC010000002.1, forward strand.
TCACAACTGTCATATCAGCCCGTTCGAGCAAGGGAACCGGTTCAACCATGATCCGCTTCGTGTCCGAAAGCTATTGTTGCATAAGAAGCAAATTAATCAGCTCATCGGCGCACAAGGGCGTGACGGGTATACGATCATTCCGCTCAAAGTGTATCTCAAGAACGGCTTCGCCAAATGTCTTCTCGGCATCGGGCGCGGGAAGAAGAAGTATGACAAGCGCGACGACTTGAAGAAGAAAGATGCGAAGCGTGACGTCGACCGGGCTCTCCGGGACCGGCAAAAATACTGACAGCGAGACCTGATTGTGGTATAGTTGTTGTAGTACCAATTACCACCTCGGGGACGTTATGGATTCGACGGGGGTAGGTCGGTCGTATGTGGCGTGTCGAGGGGTCGGCCTCGTTAAAACGCAAACGCCTATAACTGGCAAAACTAACACACAACTCGCAGCAGCCTAAGTGCCCTGCGGATCCTGACATCCATCGCTTGTGTGGATGACTTTCAGGGTCTCAAACTAAGCAAGCTACGCTTCAACCTCGCCGTCTGAGGGCGCGAAGAAGAGATGAATCAGACTGGATGCGACAACGCCTGTTTATCGGCAGTGTCACATTGAGATTCAATAGATAAACTACACACGTAGAAGCATGCGTTACGATGCCTTCGGACGCGGGTTCGACTCCCGCCGTCTCCATTTTTAAGCAGTCTGCGATGGCTGCAATCAATGATATTTCATGAAGACCTTCTAATTTCATTGAGATTAGAAGGTCTTTTGATTTTTATGGAGCAATTCAATCACAATGAAATGAAAGCAGGTGAATCAAATGGGAAAATATCAGTTAGATACGAAAAGTAAAGTGGCTGCTGCCAAGTATCAAGATGGTAAAAAACCAGTTGTGTCGAACAAAAAGGATAAGATTAATCAGATTCGAGAAGCATATTTGCAGAAGCAAAAAGATAAGCAACAATCTGGTGAATAATTAGACAGCTTGGCTGACTTCAATTGTTTTGCCGTAAAAAGAAGAGGGTCATCCGTGCGTATGTTATGCATGGATGACCCTTTTCTTGGGCCTCTAGATTTGAAACGAACTGAACCGAAGGAGGGAGACACTTGATGACAAGTTTTCACTTGGCGTTCAGTTCAGCTTATTATTTGATGTTCTTTTGATTTCATTGCATGATAAGCTAGTTTTATCAAGCTTTTCATAATACTTTCTATACCTAAATAACGGAGGGATTAGATGTTAGTGGCATCACACACACCTAATATGACGGGTGTTTTACTATCGGGAGAACCAGACGATTTTCGAGCGTTATACGAGTCTTTACATAAGATAGTTGGTAATGTGGATCCAAATATAGAGGATGGATCGGTACTTCGGATTTTAGGCTTTTGCTACGACGTTAGACATACGTTTATGGGTCACCGTAATGCGGCCTTTGAAGAACACGGATTTGATGAAGAGCATTTAGCTTTTTTATCGCTTGTCGGTCCGAAACAAAATTTACATCTTTCTTTTGAAACGTTTTGGCCTGAAATGCTTTATATCGTCTTCTCATTAGAAACATGCATTAAGGATTATCAGAAAACCTCAAAGGCTACTATTTGGGATCCACATATTACACAGGCACGCATTTTACAATCCGCAATCACTATGCTAGTAGAAGAAACGGTTACCTCAAGACAATTCGCAAGTTTTCAAAAATGGATTACTGAAAATAGTATTGAACGTATTATCTATGCGCAATATATTGATTACTTAAACAGCAAGTGGAACGATTTAGATGTAGAGAAGCGTAAAAAGAATTTCAATATTTTTGCGAAACGCACCTGTCAGCTGACATCAGATTATGAACGCCAAAAAAGGCTTGTTATCGAAGCGGCAATCGAGCATAGGTGTCTGCCTTCAGAAATTCATTACCCATCTGAATTTTATAATCACGTGGAATGGTAAAGGGTGTCTGAATGGGGCATATCGTCAACTCAAGCATCAACGTTTCTTCGGGAAAGACTCGTAAGAGCTGAACGGTTTGTCCAAATTCCACTATACGTACTTTTATCGAAACTAAGCTACGTTCTTCTGCTATACGTTTTTTGTTTTCATATGTTTCGCTTAATTTTATAATGCGATATAGTGACTTGATTTTGAAGAGTGGTGAATAAAATGGGTTGGGAGTTAGGTGTCGCTGAAGCGAAAAGCGATTATTTAACGGAAACTGATTTATGGCGCTATACCCAGCAGTTTCTCATGAACGCGACACATACGACGACGTACAAGCATATGCTTATGAAGGCGTTGCTCGAATGCACGACCGAACTGAGTGATTCTGGTGTACTAACGTTCGAGCAAATTTCGAAACACGTGACGAAGATGTACTGGAATTTGATTGTGACTAACGGATTGCGACAAGTGAATCAGATTGGAAAAATGAGCTCAGTCGAGAAAACGATGCTCACGTTTCAAGCGACACATGAAATTCCGTCCACTTGGAACTTTGACCGTCTGCCGATTCAGAAGCAAAAACAATTGATTCGAAACGTGAATCAGTTCTATAAGAAGTATGTGTACGGCTCGTTCTATGCCTCGTTCGAGGGGACCGTCTATTCATTCAATCGGCAAGAAGAATGGGTTAAGCTTGTGCCGAGTTACGTCATCTTTTTTGAGAAATATAAACGAGTCTTGATGAATGTCACGAATTATCAACTCGCCGTCTTTTTAGAAAAATACAATACACGCGAGGCGATGGAGCGAATCTTGAACAAACTCGAGTTCGTCTCGGCTCGTCAATCGCTCGACGAGTTCAAACAAATTTTGCTGAGGCATGGTCATTCCGTCTGTTTTTATTGCATGAAGCCGCTCAAACAGATCCATGTCGACCATTTTATCCCATGGTCTTATATGCAGAATGATGTCTTATGGAATTTTGTTCTCGCTTGTCCGACTTGTAATACGAGCAAGAACAATCGAATGGCGAAGGTTGATTATCTTTACGCGCTCGTGGAACGGAACCATGAGTTGCGAGTGGCGGAACAGATGAAGACCTACAAAGAGACGAAATTGATTCATCTGTACGAGTATGCGGTGCAAAATGGGTTTGAGGCCAACTGGGTACCGAAGACATAAAATAAATGAACCTCATTCAATGAACAACGGTTCAAGTTTTGCTGGAAATTTAGAAGTAATTGGTGAAATTGAAGCATTACCGTTTATTGAAACAGTTAAAATTTTCGGATTAACAAACTCCTGTGGCCGAGGAAGGTCGACGGCACGATCATCTAATGATCGTTGTAACATCTTATTTTGTAGTAATGGACGTGCACAGACTGTAGCGTCCGTCATACCCCAGATGTCAACGTAGGACTCAATCTCAAACAAGAGGCCGAATATTTTAGCTACTTCAAACGTCAAGACAATGGAGCTTTCGGTCGTCAGATTGGATGACCCAAAATCCCCTCATCTCCAATCATAGTGAAGTTAGAAGTAGTTCAATGTACGAGTACTTCATTTCGGATTATAATGAAATTAAGAGAAGCATAAAAGGGGTTGTTTACTGATGAAACTAAGCTTACAATCAGAGCGCTATAAACGAGTTGAAAAAAATTTAAGCCTTGAAAACATAGCTGTCGATAAGCAAGTAGCGTTACGCGCCATTGAGATTGTGAATGCTAAAAAGCCTCTAACAAAATCGATGATTCAAGAGGCTATAAAGCTTGGAAAAGTATAATTTTGGCGAAGACGAATATTATTTGTTATCGCATAATATTGTGGGCGCTACAAATATGAAACAGTTAGAGATTGCTGAACAATTTGCTTTTACCGTGCGAGCGTTACAATTTGAAACAGGCGAATATCAATTGTCGGCATTTGACTATAATCAATTGTTGGCCTTGCATAAGCATTTGTTTCAAGACATTTATGATTTTGCCGGTATGCTACGAGATGTTCAACTTGCAAAGGGTAATACTCGTTTTTGTCAAATGCAATTCATTCAATCAGAACTCCAGTCTATATGTGATGAGTTAGTGAATGAACCTGTTTGGATAGATTTGAAAATGGCTGCGGAGCGATTAGCCTATTTCAAAAGTGAACTTAATATTATCCACCCTTTTAGAGAAGGGAATGGACGGACGATTCGATTATTTATTCATAACTTAGCTAAGCACAAAGGATACGAATGGGACTATATTAATATATCGCAAGAAGATTATATGAAGGCGATGATTCACTCGGTAACAAATATAGAACTGCTTTACCAGTTGTTCCTCGATAATCTTATGATAATAAAATAAAGTGTGCAGATTTTTTTCTAGTGCTCAGAATTCATCTATTACAAGTCCGTCATTTCGTTAGAATCCAGATTCTCTTTCGCTAAAATCGGATAAAGAAGATGCTCATCCTGATTGGTGTAAAGAATAAGCGGAGACAGGATGACAAGGTCCATTCGATGGCGACCTCAATAAGAGCATCCATCTATTGATATTCTCTGACTAAAAAATTCAGCGTAAACAATTTGGGCTAGTTGAGTAGTTCATCTCTAGTCAAATACGGGTACATTACCTCTATGTGAAAACGAAGAGGAGTGACCACTATGCGAAAAACCATCGTCATCGCGGGCGCGAGCGGCTACATCGGCTCGAACGTGATGGACCATCTAAAAGAAGAATATGACATCATCGCCTTATCCCGCTCAACGAAAAACAAGGAAAACGAGGACCATATCACGTGGCGGTCGTGCGATTTATTCTCGTATGAACAGACACGTGAGGCGTGCGAGGGAGCGGACTACGCCATGTTCCTCGTCCACTCGATGATTCCGGACGGCGGATTGACGCAGGCAACGTTCGAAGACATGGACGCGCTCATCGCCGACAACTTCGCCCGGGCGACAAAAGCGAACGACATCGAACAAATCGTCTACTTGAGCGGCATCATTCCGAAAGAGTCGAAGACGTTGTCACGTCACTTGAAGAGCCGGCTCGAGGTCGAACGGATTCTCGGCGGTCAAGGTGTACCGGTGACGACGATTCGGGCCGGACTCATCATCGGTCCAGAAGGCTCGTCGTTCCCGATTCTCGCGAAGCTCGTCAAACGGTTGCCGGTCATGATTCTCCCGAACTGGACGAAGACGGAGACGCATCCGATCGATTTGCGCGAAGCGGTGCAGGCGCTCATCTCGGTCGTTGGGGCCGAGGCGCTGTACGACCATCATATCGATATTGGTGGACCGGAAGTGATGACGTATCGGAAGATGATTGAAGATACGGCTGACGTCATGGGCAAACGCCGCGTCATGATCGACTTCCCGTTCCCGACGATCAAATTGTCCCGCCTTTGGGTCATGGCCGTGACGGGTGAACCGAAAGACACGGTCTATCCGCTCGTCGAGAGCATGGGCCACGCCATGGTCGCGAAAGACACGACCGGCGTCAAACAAGGAGAGATCCCGTTCAAGGAAGCGGTGGAGCACGCACTCGAGGAAGAAGAGAAACAGAAGTCAGGCGGCGGCAAGAAGAAAAAAGCGCCGCAACAGTACACGGTCCGCTCGATTCAACGGTTCGGTCTGCCGGAGAACAAGTCGGCGCTATGGATGGCCGACACGTATTTCGAGTGGCTCGGCCGGCTCGCGTATCCGCTCATCCAGACGACGAAAGAGGACGATGACTGGGAAATCGCGCTCCTCCGTCCGTCACTCGTCGCACTCCATCTGTCGCTCGAAGACGAGGCGACGGACGATATGGCCTCTTATGAAATCGATGGCGGGTTGTTTGCGAAGTTGAGTGAGGATGACAAGACAGGCCGACTCGAGTTCAGACGGCTCCCCGAGTCGGACGAAGGGCTCGTCGCCATCCACGAGTTCGTGCCGGCGCTGCCGTGGTGGTTCTATACGAAGACGCAGGCGAAAGCCCACCTCGTCGTCATGTGGCTGTTCGGCCGTCACGTCCGTCTGCTCGGGGAAGATGCGGACGAGGGCGACCAAGTCGTCGAAGCACCGACGAACTAACGAAGACGCATCCATCGTGATGCGTCTTTGTTTTGTCGATTATGTTAACGTTTCGCCAGAGTCGTTTACAAAGGGCAGGGACAGGCGTACACTAAACTCGTTTTCGACTGAATGGAAAGAAGGAATGCAAGAATGGACAACTTCATGACATCACGCCAAGGATGGCAAAAAGACATCTCGGCCGGAATCACCGTTGGGGTCGTCGCCGTGCCGCTCGCGATGGCGTTCGCGATTGCCTCGGGCGTCGGACCGGTGTACGGCCTGTACACGGCCATCATCGCCGGCATCCTCGTCAGCCTGTTCGGGGGCTCGACGTTCCAAATCGCCGGACCGACCGGCGCCTTCATCCCAATCGTCTCGGGCGTCATGCTCGCGCATGGCTATGAAGGATTGCTCGTGACGACGTTCCTCGCCGGGATCCTGTTGTTCCTCATGAGCGTACTCCGCGTCGGACGATTGATCCGCTTCATGCCGCGGGCTGTCACCATCGGGTTCACGGCCGGAATCGCCGTCGTCATCTTCGTCGACCAGCTCGACGAACTGTTCGGCATCACGTTCGAGAAGGCACCGCACTTCCACGAGAACTTACTGAAGCTCGTGGCGTCGTTGAATGAAGCGAGCTTATGGCCTGTCTTCATTGCCGCCATCGGTTTCTTGACGCTCTGGCTCGTACCGAAACTGCCCGTGAAATTGCCGCTGTTATTGATGGCGATGCTCGTGCCGACGTTCGTCAGTCTCGTCGTCCCAGGGGAAGTCGCGACAATCGGCAGTGCCTATGGCGGCATCCCGAGCGGACTGCCTGAGTTCAACTGGCTCGCCATCGACCTCGATTTGATTGCGACGCTGTTGCCGTCGGCGTTCGCCATCGCTTTCCTCGGGGCACTCGAGTCGCTGTTGTCAGGTGCGGTCGCAGACGGCATGGCCGGCACGAAGATGAACCCGGACAAAGAACTGTTCGGGCAAGGACTCGCCAACGTCGTCGTCCCGTTCTTCGGTGGGATCCCGGCGACCGGCGCCATCGCCCGGACGGCGACGAACATTCAAGCAGGCGCCGTCAGCCGCCGCTCCGGCGTCATCCACGGGTTGACGGTGCTACTCGCCGTGCTCGTGTTGGCACCGCTCGCGAGCTACGTCCCGCTGGCCGCACTCGCCCCAATCTTGATGCGCGTCGCTTGGAATATGTCGGAGCGGCACCACGTCTTCGAGATGCTCAAGCATCGGTCGGCTGAGTCGCTCGTCCTGCTGATTACGCTCGGGCTGACCGTGTTCGTCGACCTCGTCGTCGCCGTCGAGGTAGGGGTCATCTGTGCGCTCGCCTTGTTCGCGAAACGGATGGCCGATACGATCGACGTCCGCGAACAGACGGAACGATACGTGACACGCGACGGTCAAGTCGTCTTCAGCGTCGAGGGCCCGCTCTTCTTCGGAGCGATCGAGATGTTCGAGCACGTGTTGCATCATATCCATGACGAGCCTGACGTCTTCATCTTCAACTTCCACCGCTGTCCGGTCATCGATGTGACGGCCGTCGAAGAGATTCGCCGCGTCGTCCGCGAGTTGAAAGCGGCCGACCGTCGTGTCGTCTTCGCGCACTTGTCGGCACCCGTGCGCCAGACGCTCACGCATTATGGCGTGCTCGATCACGTCGACACGTTCGAGACGACGCAGGAAGCGATTGACGCGTCTTAACGGACGGACAGAATCTGACCGAACGGGATGCGACGCACGTCCGTGTCGAACAGCTCGACTTCACGCTCGGCATAATAGATGGCGTGGACGTAGCCGCGCACCGTATGGGTCATGCCGTTGTCGAACAGCGTCAGCTCGACCGCGTCGCCTTCACGGATGGCGCGTTCGAGCTCGGTCTGCCATAAGTAGAGGAGCTGCTCATCCAAGTCAGGCAGCTCGATTTTTTGGACGTGGGCGTAATATTTCTTTAGCAGCGCCACGTGCTCGGGCATGAGGAACGGGATCCATTTTAATTCACCGCGGTCTTTGTAGCGGGTCTGGCTCATGACGATTCACCTCCTTGTTTATGTCCGCCGATGAGGCGTTGCCGCGTCCGGAGCGGACTGTCTTTCAGTAAACTCGATGCCGGACGGATCGTGCCGCGCCCGAAGCGGACGTTCAAGCGATCGACGAGGTCGAGGAAGTCGAACCGGCGCGCCCGGGCCCACTCGTCCTCGAAGAAGGAGAGCTGAACGTGATCGCTCCTTGGCTCGAGCTTGCCGAGGGCGACCGAGACGTAACGGACCGCCTCCGTCTCGTCCCACGCGTCGAGGAAAAGCGTCAACAACACCGGCAAGAACTCGCGCTCGTCCGCTGTGAAGCGGGCGAGCTTTTTTTGTTTGCTGAACCCGCGCCGCTCGCTCGTCCGGGTGTAGCGGACGCCAAGATGGACGCTCCCGCCGACGAGACCGGCCTGCCGGGTCCGCATCCCGACCTCGACCGCAATCGCCTGCAGGACGAGCCGGATGGCCGCGTACGTCGCATAGTCCTTCATGAGCGTGATGCCGTGGCCAATCGTCCGGGGCCGCTGCCGTTTCGCCCCGAACAGGGAGCTCGGCGGGAGGATCGTCGGCGATTCATCGATGCCCCAGGCGTGATGCCACAGCTCGGCGCCGATGACGCCGAACTTCTCATGGAGCGTCTCGAGCGGATAGCGGGCGAGGTCACCGATCGTCTCGATGCCGAGCCGCCGGAGATGGACTTCCATCTTCGCCCCGACGCCCCACATCTTGCCGATCGGGGCCGGGTGGATCAACTTCTCGACGTCGTGGAGGAAACAGCTGGCGACACCTGTCTTCTTCCCATGCAGGTCGAGGACGAGCTTGGCGAGGACGTTGTTCGGACCGATGCCGATCGTGACCGGGATGCCAGTATAGCGGAAGACGGTCGAGCGGATGAGGCGGGCGACGTGCGCATCGTTCCCGAACAGCCGCTCCGTTCCCGTCAAATCGACGAGCGTCTCGTCGACCGAGTAGACACGGATCGCCTCCGGGGGCGCGAACTGGTGCAAGATGTGGACGATTTGCACGGACACGTTCAAATAATGGCTCATCCGGGCCTCGGCGTAGATGACGTGCCGCCGCTCGTGCCACGGCAGTCGGTCGATGTGGAACCGTCTAGAGCCGGTCTTGATGCCGAGCTTCTTCATCGGCGGCGTCGCGGCGAGGACGAGGGCGCCGTGGTCCTGTAAATTCGATAAGACGACGAGCTTTGTCTTGTACGGGTTCAACTTGCGGGCGGCGCACTCGCAACTGGCGTAGAACGAGACGCTGTCGATACAAAAAATCCGACGTCGCATAGCCACCTCTCCTTTTTTACGAACAAACGTTCTGTTTTTTTCTCATCGTATCACGGTCTCACGCCGTCTCAAATAGAAATTGAAAAAAATATTGGATAGAACATTTGAGAATTAATTTACAAAAAGTAATGGTTGCGTTTACAAGCTGATGATATAGTAAAAGATGTTGGGACATTTTTGGAAAAAGGGGAAATGGATATGAGAACAGCTTTAAAATGGACGATTGCGACAGCGCTCGTATTACCGGCGACGTTACCGCTCCACGCACCGAACGTGCTCGCGTCAGAAGACGTTGTAAAGCTCCGCTTCTTGGAGACGACGGACTTACATACGAATATCACGAACTACGATTACTTCCAGGACAAAATCGATAACACGATCGGGTTGACGAAAGTCGCGACGTTGATTCAGCAACATCGCACGGACGCCGGAAAGTCGAACACGTTCCTATTCGATAACGGGGATACGCTTCAAGGGACGCCGTTCGGGGATTACGTCCGCGAGCAACATCAAAAAGCACCAGGCGCGTTCGAGCATCCGATGTATCAAGCGATGTCGGCGCTCGAGTTCGACGCCGTCACACTCGGGAACCACGAGTTTAACTTTGGGCTCCAGTTCTTGTATGACGCGATGCAAGGGTCGAAAGGAAAGCTTCGCTTCGTCAACTCGAACGTGAAGGACTTGTCAGGCGAGCCGATCGTCTCGAAATACAATGAAGACGGACAAGAAGTCCAAATCATTGAACGTCAAGTCGTCGACGGGGACGGCGAGACACATACAATCAAAGTCGGTGTCTTCGGTGTCGTGCCGCCAAAAATCATGTCGTGGGATTCAGGGAATCTCCAAGGCAAGGTGACGGCAGATGATATGGTACCGGCAGCAAAAGCGGCCGTCGCCAAATTGAAAGAGCAAGGTGCGGACGTCGTCGTCGCACTCGCGCACTCAGGGATCGGGGAAAGTGCGGCACTTGCGGAAGAACAGTCAGATGGGGAAGAGAACGTCGGCTACGCGCTCACGAAAATCGAAGGGCTCGACATGATCATGACCGGTCACCAGCACGGCCGTTTCCCAGACGCGAATGGCATGTTCACTTCATTCCCGAATGTGGATATGAACAAAGGGACAATCAACGGCAAGCCGGTCGTCATGGCGAACAACCAAGGGAAAGACCTCGGTGTCATCGACCTCGACCTCGAGCTCGTCGACGGCAAGTGGAACGTGCTCGACGCGCACGCGAAACTCGATACAGTCAAGGCGGACACACCGGTCGACCCGACGATCGCCTCGCTCATCGACGCGGACCATAAGGCGACGATCGAATACATCAACCGCCCGGTCGGTGAGATTCAAGACGACATCCAAAGCTACTTCGCGCTCGTCCGTGACGACGCGTCGGTCCAGTTCGTGACGAACGCGCAGAAATGGTACGTCGAGAAAGAACTCGCGACGAACCCGGAGCTTGCGGCGTATAAAGAGCTCCCTATCCTTTCAGCCGGGGCACCATTCAAAGCGGGTAACCGTCAGTTGACGGACGCCAGCTATTACACGAACATCCCGAAAGGCTCGATCGCATTGAAAAACGTAGCCGACCTATACGTCTTCCCGAACACGCTCGAAGTTGTCAAAGTGACAGGCGCGGACGTGATGGACTGGCTCGAGATGTCAGCTGGGGCTTACAAACAAGTCTCGGATACGAACGATGAATTGCTCAACTTGGAGTTCCGCAGCTACAACTTCGATATTCTTGACGGCCTCACGTATGAGATTGACGTGACGGGTCCAGCCAAGTTCGATGCGGGCGGGAAATTGATTCCGGAAAACAAAGATGCAAACCGCATCAAGAACGTGAAGTACAACGGCAAGCCGATCACACTCGACCAAGAGTTCCTCGTCGCGACGAACAACTATCGCGCTGGCTCGACATCGTTCCCGGGACTCGGTGGCGGGAAGAACATCGTTTACCGTTCGGCGTATGAGACACGGAACGTCATCTCGGACTATATCGTCTCAGGCAAGCTCGAATACAAAGCGGATGACAACTGGAAGATCGTCGCTGATGCGAAACGGACAGCGAAGTTCGAGACGGCCGATGCCGGCAAACAGTACGTCGACCTGTATGAAGGCATCGAAGCGACCGAGACGACACGTCCGGATGCGGCGAATCGCTTGTTCCGCACATACACGATCGAACTCGATCAAGCGGCAGTCGAACTCGCCCTCACGGTGAACACGATCAAACCAGGTGCGAAAGCGGTGACAGGGACGACGACACCGAACGCCAACGTCACGTTGAAAGATGGCGACAAAGTGCTCGCGACAGCGAAAGCGGACAAAGACGGTGCGTATACGCTCGTGACGAAACCGCTCAAGCTTCGCCAAACGGTGACGATCGTCAGTGAACTCTTTGGTCAAATGAAAGAAGAGACGAAAGTGGTTGGAGCCGGTCATGTCGGTGCCCCGGCCCTTCGTTAATCAATGAACAAGCCCTCAGTTTTGAGGGCTTTATTTTGTGTCAAAAAAGTGAACGAAACCTCTTACGAAAAAAGGGAATCTGCTGTATAATCAATCACGTAAGCGTTTACATTATATGTGTAAAACAACAGGATTCATTTTTTCGGGGCCGGTGGGGACCGGCTACATACGTTCAAAAGGGGACAGCACACATGATTACATTCTTTATTGCCTTGGCGATTCTATTCGTCGGGTACAAAGTGTACGGCAGCTACGTCGAGAAGACGTTCGGTATCAAGGAAGAGCGGACGACACCTGCCTACGCGTCACAGGACGGCATCGACTACGTGCCGATGGGGAAAAAACGGAACTCGATGATTCAACTGTTGAACATCGCCGGAGTCGGCCCGATCTTTGGCCCAATCATGGGGGCGCTCTACGGACCGGTCGCGTTCCTGTGGATCGTCTTCGGATCGATTTTCGCGGGCGCTGTGCACGACTATTTGACGGGCATGATCTCACTTCGGAACAACGGGGCTCACTTGCCGCAACTCGCCGAGAAGTTCCTCGGCCGCTCGCTCCGCCACGTCGTCAACGGGTTCGCCCTGCTTCTTTTGCTCTTGGTCGGGACGGTGTTCGTCACGTCGCCGAGTAACATGATCAACAACTTGTTCGACGGCAACGCGACGACGCTCACGATCGTCATCTTCGCCGTGTTCGCCTACTACATCTTGGCGACATTGCTCCCGGTCGATAAGATCATCGGGCGCATCTACCCGTTCTTTGGGGCGCTTCTCATGATCAGCGCCATCGGGATCGCCGTCAGCCTGTTCGCGCAAGGCTACAAGATTCCAGAGATGACACTCACGAACATGCATCCGGATGGCTTGCCGATTTGGCCACTCCTCTTCTTCACGATCTCGTGTGGAGCGTTGTCTGGTTTCCACGCCACGCAGTCGCCGATCATCTCGCGGACGACGATGAAAGAGAGCAACGGCCGTGAAATCTTCTACGGCATGATGATTGTCGAAGCGGTCATCGCCATGATTTGGGCCGGGGCCGCCATGGCCATCTTCGAGCCAGGCGAATTGCTCGGATTGATTCAAACCGGTACGCCGGCACTTGTCGTCCAAGAAGTGGCGACGCTCATGCTCGGCAGCATCGGCGGCACGCTCGCCATCCTCGGTGTCATCGTCTTGCCGATCACATCGGGCGACACGGCGTTCCGTAGCGCTCGGATGATCATCGCCGACTATATGAAAGTCGCGCAGAAGAAGTTCTCGTCACGCCTGTGGATCGCGCTCCCGCTCTTCGCGATCTCATACGTGCTCACGAACATGGACTTCCAGATGCTCTGGCAATACTTCAACTGGGCCAACCAGACGACGGCGGTCATCGCCTTGTTCGTCGGGGCGATGTACCTTTACATCAAAGGGCGCAACCATTACATCGCGCTCATCCCGGGGACGTTCATGTTGTACGCCGTCTGGTTCTACATTTTGACGGCACCGATCGGCTTCAAGATGGATGGGGTCATCCCGTACGTCATCGCCACGATCGGGACGATCACGCTGCTCGTCTTGTTCCACATACGCGCCAAAGCGATGCGGGCACAAAATATGGAATGTGACGTCCCGGTGAAGGAAGTCGCATAATCCACAGACATGGGTCGCTTCGGCCCATGTTTTTGTTTGCAACAAAATCGGGAAATGACCATACTAGAGGAATAGATTTGAAAGGTGGGACCTGAATGGATCAAGAGAAGCTAAAAGACATGCTCCATGCCGACACGCTCGGGGAAGAGATTGCGAGCGCCATCACCCATGGCCTCGGGGTCATCTTCAGCATCGTCGCGCTCGTACTGCTTGTCATGACGGCAACCGAGACGGGAAGCACAGGTAACGTCATCGCCGTGAGCGTGTTCGGGGTATCGATGATTTTACTGTACCTGTTCTCGACACTCATGCATGCGATTCCGCATCCACGGGCGAAACGCGTGCTCCAAGTGTTCGACCATGCGGGGATTTACTTACTCATTGCGGGAAGTTATACGCCGTTCGCGCTCGTGTCGCTCAAAGGGACGCTCGGTTGGACGTTGTTCGGCATCGTCTGGGGCGTCGCCGTGCTTGGTGTCGTCTGGAAACTGTTCTCGACCGGGAAGTACATGTGGGTATCGAACGTGACGTATCTCGGCCTCGGCTGGATTTGTCTCATCGCCATCCGTCCGCTGTACGCGTCGCTCGGTCATAACGGGTTCATGTTGCTCCTCGCCGGGGGGATCGCCTATTCGGTCGGGATCGTCTTTTACATGTGGCAGAAACTGCCGTTCAACCACGCGATTTGGCATATGTTCGTCCTAGCTGGAAGTGTGCTCGTTTTCCTCAGTATTTTGCTCTATGTGGCACCGAATACGAGCCTGTAAAATAGACGTCCCACGGGGCGTCTGTTTTTTTCTAAATCTAAGGAAATGAATCGGTGAAAACGATTACAAAATTACAGACGAATGGACGTTTGTATGTCATAATAATTTCAGACATCGTCATAGAGATAGATGGGTGTAAACGTAAGGGGGAAAATCAGATGGAAAAAGTGTTGCGCGATGGATTTATCTACATGTCTCAAAACAAAACACTCAACAGTTTGGCTAAAAAATACGGGCTTCGGTTCGGGGCTTCGCGCTTTGTGGCGGGGGAAGATTTCAAGACGTCGGTGCCGACGATTCGTGAGTTAAACGCGAAAGGATTATCGGTCACGGTCGACCACTTAGGGGAATTCATCACGACGGTCGCAGAAGCGAACGAAAACCGGGATGAAATCATTCGTGCCATCGAAATCATGGCGGAAGAGAAGCTTGACGCGTACATGTCGCTCAAGCTGACGTCGCTCGGATTCGATATCTCGGACGAGTTGATCGAAGACAACATGCGTCAAATCTTGACGACGGCGAAAGAAGTCGGTGTGTTCGTCGCCATCGATATGGAAGACGAGGCACGTTGCGAGAAGACGCTCGACTTGTTCAAGAAATTGAAAGCGGACTTTGAGGGCCTGGGGACGGTCATCCAGTCATACTTGTACCGCTCGGAAGATGACATCAATCATCTCGCGCCGCTCAAGCCGAACCTTCGTATCGTCAAAGGGGCTTATAAGGAACCGGCGACGGTCGCTTTCCCGGAGAAAGAAGACGTCGACCACAACTACTTGAAGCTCGTCAAACTCCATCTGGCGAACGGGAACTACGCCTCTATCGCAACACATGACGACCATATGATTGATGCGGTCATCGAACATGTGAAACTGAACAACATCCCACTCGACCAGTTCGAGTTCCAAATGCTGTACGGCATCCGGGTCGAGCGTCAACTCGAGCTCGTCCGTCAAGGCTATAAAGTCCGTGTCTACGTGCCATACGGCCGTGACTGGTACGGCTACTTCATGCGCCGCCTCGCGGAACGTCCGGCGAACGTCGCGTTCGTTTTAAAAGGGATGGTCAAGAAATGAGAATAGCACGAACGTCCGTCGAGGGCGTTCGTGCTTTTTTTGATGCGTTCTCTATTATTTGATGTGGTCAATTCAAGGCGCGCTTTTTAAAGAAACTATGCCACGATTCAGCATTTGACGCTTCCTCATCTTTTTCTACCCAAAAATCCGGACCGGTTTGATCAGACAGCCAAAAGAAAAGCTCTTGCTCGTATTCTGGGTTCACATCTTGCAAGGCGCCTGGTGTAAACAGATACTGTTTATTTTGAATGAAGGCGTCTCGGATGTAATCGGTCATATGATATGGACCATACCCATAGGAAGTATTGATGTCAGGCGAAGGATTTTCTTCCATACGAATATACATATGTGTTTGCGCTAAAAATGTAAACATTCTCGCGAGGGCAAGATAGCCTTCGGCGTTGCCGACAAAATTGATGCCAGCCTCGTTCAAACTGACTTCTATCTTGGCATCATGGTCAAAGTGAGGGTCGAACTCTAAAATGTCTTCATCATATTCTTCATCGTTATGCTGACTTGTCATCGACGGGCCTCCATTTTTACTTGTTAGCATTAGTACACATGGGGGATGACATAGAGTGTCGGTCGTTTTCAGTGTCAGGGAAATGCGTCCGTCGGCGTCCTGACTCATGCAGGAAAGCAATCCAGCGAAGAACCCGCCGTGCCGGGAACGGCGCGAGGAGGCTTCGGGATTGCCTGCTGAAAGCATGGGCGCCGAAAGGACGCATTGAATATAAAAAGAAGACTCAGCTGCAAACTGAGCCTTCCCAAATCATCCGTTAATGACCGTACCACCGTTGACGTGCATGACCTGTCCGCTGACGTACGTCGAGTCGTCACTTGCGAGATAGACGTAAGCCGGGGCAAGTTCTGCTGGTTGGCCCGGACGTTTCATCTCAGCCGAGTCACCGAACGAGGCGACTTTTTCCGCTGAGAACGTCGCTGGGATGAGCGGTGTCCAAATCGGACCTGGTGCGACGCCGTTGACGCGAATCTTCTTCTCGGCCAAGTTCTTGGCGAGCGAACGTGTGAACGCTGTGATCGCACCTTTCGTCGATGCGTAGTCGATCAATTGATCATTACCTTCGTACGCTGTGATCGACGTCGTGTTGATGATGCTTGCGCCTTCGTTCAAGTACGGGAGGGCGGCTTTCGTCAAATAGAACATGCTGAAGATGTTCGTCCGGAACGTCTGCTCGAGCTGGTCGTCCGAGATATCGAGGAGCGACTCCTGCGGATGTTGCTCGGCTGCGTTATTGACGAGGATGTCCAAATGGCCGAACGTCTCGAGCGTCTGTTTGACGACGTCTTGACAGAAAGCCGAGTCGCCGAGGTCACCTTGCAGCAATAGACAAGCTTGACCGAGTTCTTCGATGCGTTCTTTCGTCGCCTCGGCGTCCTCGAGCTCGTTTTGGTCTTTATAGACGATGACCGTATTCGCGCCTTCGTGGGCGAAGAAGATGGCGACCGATTTCCCGATGCCGGAGTCACCGCCCGTGATGATGGCGACCTTATCTTTCAGTTTATCGCTTCCTTTATATCCTTTACGTTCATAGATCGGGTACGGCTCCATCTTCGAATCGATTCCCGGTTGATGGGCTTGTTCTTGACCGTCTTTCTTGAACGATTCAAAATCCTGTCGGTTCCCCATTGTGTTTAAACGATTATCACTCATGAATACATTCCCCTTTCTAAAATTGACTCTTTGTGTCTATACCACAGTCACCGAAAAATAAATCGTCCTCGGTAAAATTGGAACGAATTTGAAAAATGAACGCTTGCGAATGAATTGTCATTCATTTATGATAGAAGAGTAAACACGATGGTGATTGCGATTTTTTTTACGCTTGAAATGAATCACTATTCATTCTCATTGAGGGGGGAACAATATGACGAGTCACATCGAACAATCAGCCGACCTCCGTTTGACGAGCAACATTCGTTTTGCGGTCGTCATCGGTTCAGGAGTAATGGGGGCGGGGATTGCGGCTCACTTGGCGAACGCGGGGATTCGTTCGCTCATGCTCGACATCGTACCACGTGAATTGACGGCGAAAGAAGAAGCGAAAGGGCTCACGCTCGAGTCACCACAAGTACGGAACCGCATCGCTTCTGAGAACCGTCAAAAGCTATTGAAACAAAACCCGGCACCGCTCGCGACAGCGGAGCACTTGAACTTCATCGACGTGGGGAACTTAGAAGATGATCTCGAGCGCTTGAAGGAAGCGGACTGGGTCATCGAAGTCGTTGTCGAACGGCTCGATGTGAAGCAGCAACTGTTCGAAAAAATCGCACCTTACATCCGTGAAGACGCGATTCTCAGCTCGAACACGTCGGGTATCTCGATCGAGGCGATGGCGAGCGTATTGCCGGAAGGCTTGAAGGCACGTTTCCTCGGAACACACTTCTTCAACCCACCGCGCTATTTGAAATTGCTCGAACTCATCCCGACGGAGAAGACGGCACGCCCGGTCATCGATTTCATGGCCCGCTTTGCTGAGGACCGTCTCGGGAAAGGCGTCGTCGAAGCGAAAGACACACCGAACTTCATCGGGAACCGCATCGGCACTTACGGACTCCTCGTCACGTTCGAAGAGATGCTCAAGCAGAACGCCTCGATCGGCGAGATGGACTCGATCACCGGACCGCTCATCGGCCGGCCAAAATCGGCGACATTCCGTACGCTCGACGTCGTCGGGATCGACACGTTCGTCCACGTCGCCGGAAACGTCTATGAGACGCTCGACGCCGGTGAAGAGAAGGATACGTTCGACGTCCCTGCTGAAATGAAGACGCTTGTCGAGAAGGGCTGGATCGGTCAAAAGGCCGGACAAGGCTTCTATAAGAAAGACGGAAAAGTCATCCAGGAACTGAATCTCGAGACGTTCGAATACGAACAATTGAAAGCGATTACAGGACCGGAGCTCGACCAAATCAAATCGCTCCCAGGTTCGAAAGCGAAGTTGAAAGGTGCCATCTTGAACAAGGGACGCATCGGACAACTGCTCTGGCCGGTCACGGCGAAGACGCTCGTCTACTCGGCTCGTCTCACGGGCGAGATCAGTGATTCGATCGTCGCCATCGATGACGCGATGAAGTGGGGCTTCGGCTGGAAGTTCGGACCGTTCGAGACATGGGACGCACTCGGTGTCGAGAAATCGGTCGCCCGCATGAAAGCGGAAGGCTATGACGTCCCGGCGTGGATTGATGAGATGCTCGCTGCCGGACACACATCGTTCTATAAGGGAGACCAGTATTACGACCAAGCGTCACAGACGTACGTTGAGAAGACCGTCAACCCGAAAGAAGTGAAACTCGCCCCGCTCGCCAAGTCGAACGGGATCGTGCTCGAGAACGGTGGGGCCCGCCTCATCGATATCGGAGACGACGTCGTCGCCCTCGAGTTCACGTCACCGAACAATGCGATCGGTGTCGACATCATGCAGATGATTGAACAGTCGATCGACCTCGTCGAGACCGACTTCAAAGGACTCGTCCTCGCCAACGATGGTAAGAACTTCTGTGTCGGTGCCAACCTCGCGATGATGCTCATGGAAGCGGAAGACGAGAACTGGTACGAGCTCGATTGGATCATCAACAAGTTCCAACAAGTCGTCCAGAAGATTCGCTACGCGGGTCGCCCGGTCGTCGTCGCACCTTACGGCATGACGCTCGGCGGCGGGACAGAAATCAGCTTGCCGGCCGCACGCATGCAGGCGGCGCTCGAGACGTATATGGGTCTCGTCGAAGTCGGCGTCGGCCTCATCCCAGGTGGGGGCGGAAACCTCAACACGTATCGTCGCCTCCTCGAGCAGACACCGAAGTCGATGCAAAACATCGAGAAAGCGGCGCAACAGACGTTCGAGAATATCGCCATGGCGAAAGTATCGAAGTCGGCCTATGACGCGAAAGCGCTCGGCTATCACCGTCCGGTCGACGGCATCTCGATGAACCGCGACCACTTGACGTTCGACGCGAAACAGACGGTGCTCGGTCTCGCTGACGGCTACACGGCACCGGTTCGTGAGAAGTTGCCGGTCGTCGGTCAAACAGGAAAAGCGACACTCGAACTCGCGGCATACGAGATGTTCTACGGTGGCTATATCTCTGAACACGATTTGAAGATTGCGAAAAAACTTGCTCACGTCATCAGCGGCGGCGATTTGGCATACGGCACGATGGTCGACGAGCAGTACTTCCTCGACATCGAGCGCGAGGCGTTCCTAAGCCTCATCGGGGAACCGAAATCGCAGCAACGGATGCAACATATGCTCGTCAAAGGCAAGCCACTTCGGAACTGACAAAAGGGGGACTTAACAGATGAGAGAAGCAGTCATCGTGGCTGGCGCACGGACGCCGGTCGGAAAAGCAAAACGCGGTTCGTTCCGAAATGTTCGCTCGGATGAACTCGCGGGTCATGCGATTAAAGCGACGCTCGAGCGGTCTGGCTACACGGGACCAATCGACGACGTCATCATGGGGTGCGCCATGCCGGAAGCGGAACAAGGGATGAACATCGCCCGTTACGCGGCCGTACGAGGTGGCTTGTCGCACGAAGTACCAGCCATCACGATCAACCGATATTGCTCGTCCGGCCTTCAAGCGATCGCCGACGCGGCAGCGAAAATCATGATCGGTCAAGCGACGGCGGTCATCGCCGGCGGTATGGAATCGATGAGCCTCGTCCCAATGGGCGGCCACGTCATCCGTCCAAATCCGACAATCATGGAGACGGCTCCGGAATACTATATGAGCATGGGACACACGGCAGAACGTGTCGCGGCCGAATATAACATCTCGCGCGAAGACCAAGACTTGTTCGCCATCGACAGCCACCAAAAAGCGGCGGCAGCGATTGCGGGCGGCAAGTTCGAAGAAGAGATCGTCCCGGTCACGGTCGTCGAGCACGTGCTCGGCGAAGACGGGAAAGTCGCGGAACGTGAACTCGTCGTCAAACATGACGAAGGCGTCCGTGCCGACTCGACGCTCGAGGCGCTCGGTAAACTGCGCCCGGCATTCAAAATCAAGGGCTCGGTGACGGCGGGGAACGCGTCACAAGTGTCCGATGGCGCGGCAGCCGTGCTCGTCATGGAGCGCGAAGAAGCCGAACGTCAAGGCTTGAAACCGATGGCAAAATTCCTCTCGTTCGCGGTCGGCGGTGTCCGTCCGGAAGTGATGGGGATCGGCCCGGTCGTCGCCATCCCGAAAGCGCTCGAGATGGCCGGCGTGAAGTTGGAAGAAGTCGGATTGTTCGAACTGAACGAGGCGTTCGCGAGCCAATCGCTCGGCGTCATCCGTGAACTCGGCATCGACCCGTCGAGAGTGAACGTCAACGGCGGCGCGATCGCACTCGGGCATCCGCTCGGTTGCACGGGCGCGAAACTCGCGGTCTCGATCTTGCATGAGATGAAACGACGCAATGAAAAGTATGGGGTTGTGACGATGTGCATCGGTGGCGGTATGGGTGCTGCTGGCGTCTTCGAATTACTATAAGGGGGAATTGACAATGGAACGTACAGAACATGAATTGATTAAAGGCGGTAGCTTCGTCATCGACGCACTCGACGCGGATCGTTTGTTCACACCGGAAGACTTCTCAGATGAGCACAAAATGATTGGCGACACGACGGCGAGCTTCGTCGACGACCGTGTCATGCCTGTCCTTGGACGCATCGAGAAACATGAGTTCGATCTCTCGGTCGAATTGTTGAAAGAAGCGGGCGAGCTCGGTCTCCTCGGCGCGGACGTGCCAGAAGAGTACGGCGGTTATCAGCTTGATAAGATCTCGTCATCGATCATCACGGAGCGGTTCGCCAAGGCACGTTCATTCGCCCTCAGCTACGGCGCCCACGTTGGGATCGGGACACTCCCAATCGTCTTCTTCGGAACGGAAGAGCAAAAGCATAAGTACTTGCCGAAGCTCGCGACCGGCGAATGGATCGCGGCGTACGCCCTCACAGAGCCAGGCTCAGGGTCGGACGCGCTCGGTGCGAAAGCGACGGCCGTCTTGAACGAGGCCGGCACGCACTACGTGTTGAACGGGGAGAAGCAATGGATCACGAACGCCGGTTTCGCGAACGTGTTCGTCGTCTACGCGAAAATCGACGGCGACAAGTTCAGCGCCTTCATCGTCGAGCGTGACTTCAGCGGGGTCTCGACAGGGGCTGAAGAACAGAAGATGGGCATTAAAGGCTCATCGACACGGACGCTCATCTTAGAAGACGTCGAAGTCCCAGTCGACAACCTCCTCGGAGAAATCGGCAAAGGCCACGTCATCGCCTTCAACATCTTGAACGTCGGTCGTTACAAACTCGCCGTCGGTGCGGTCGGTTCGTCGAAACGTGCGTTCGATCTCTCGGTCCAGTACGCGAACGAGCGTAAACAGTTCAAGACGCCGATCAGCCAGTTCCCGCTCATCCAAGAAAAACTCGCGACGATGGCCGCGAACATCTATGCGATGGAGAGCTCGGTCTACCGGACGGGCGGTCTGTTCCAAGACAGTCTCGACGCCCTCGGCGACGACAACATGCGTGACGGCTCGAAAGTCGCCCAAGCGATCGCTGAATATGCGATTGAATGTTCGTTGAACAAAGTGTTCGCCTCGGAGACGTTCGACTACGTCGTCGACGAAGCGGTCCAAATCCACGGCGGCTACGGCTTCATGACCGAATATGAAGTCGAGAACTTGTACCGTGACTCACGCATCAACCGCATCTTCGAAGGAACGAACGAGATCAACCGCTTGATCGTGCCGGGCACGCTCCTCAAGAAAGCGATGAAAGGCGACTTACCACTCCTCGCCGAGGCACAGAAACTCCAAAAAGAGCTCATGAGCTACATGCCGCAAGAGCTCGACGGCTCACCGCTCGCACGCGAGAAGATGCTTCTGTCGAACATGAAAAAAATCAACTTGATGATCGCCGGAACGGCCGTCCAGAAATATCAGCAAGACATTCAGAACGAGCAAGAGATTCTCGCGAAGATCGCCGACATCATCAGCGCCATCTATGCGCTTGAAGCGGCCATCGCGCGGACGGATAAAGCCATCGCCCGCACAGGCGTTGAGAAGAACGGACAGAAAGTCCGCTATACCGAAATCTTCGCCGAGCAAGTGTTCAAGCAAGTCGAACTCATGGCGAAAGAAGTCTTGTACGCGGCCGCATCGGGCGACGAGCAGCGCATGCTCTTGTCGGCGATGAAGAAGTTCAGCCGTTATCAGCCAATCAACGTCATCGGCACGAAACGCGAAGTCGCCGCGAGCCTCATCAAAGCGAACAAGTTTATCGTGTAAGCAAGCGAGAGAAAGGGTGGACCGGACGCGGTCGGCCCTTTCTTTTTGCCTTGCCGACACCGTACAATGGACGGAAGGAGGCGAAGTAGATGAGACGTAAGGCATTGTTAGAACGGATGGATGCGATTGGCCGCTCAGTCGCAGAGCATGATGGGACACTCATGCTCCTCGCGCTCGGTTCGATCGGGCTCGAGACGGACCGGCTCGATGACTATTCGGACCTCGATTTCTTTTTGATTGTCGAGGACGGACATAAGGCCCGCTTTATCGACAATTTGGATTGGCTCGCCGTTGAACCGTTGGCGTATCAGTTCCAAAATACGAAAGACGGACATAAGGTCATGTATGAGGACGGCATTTATGGTGAGTTCGCCGTGTTTGAAGTCGTTGAGATGCCTGGCATCGCCTACACGCCAGGCCGTGTCGTCTGGCAGCGTGACGAAGCGTTCCACGCCTTCGCGACGCCGAACGTCGTCACAGACGTCCCTGACGCCGCGTATTGCTATGAAGAGGCGCTGACGAACCTATACGTCGGCTTGCTCCGAGAGCGACGTGGCGAGCGACTTGCGGGCTTTGAACTCATTCAAGTCGCGGTAATCAATAACGTGCTGAAGGCACATGGAGAGATGAGTGATCCGTTCAATCCGACGCGACGCGTCGAGACGAAGCATCCTGACGTGACTAGGCTCCTTGAGCAAGGGGTTTTAGGCTATGGGCGTTCCGTCGAGGCGGCAGCTGCGATTCTCGGTTATATCGAGGCGCGTCATCCGGTGAACGCATCGTTGAAGCGAGAGATTGAGCGTTTGCTTGAAGCGTGAATGGTCGATTCGGAATGTGCTACATTTATAGAAGAGGTGATGAACATGGTGACACTATATGGCTATCCGCCATGCAGTACGTGTAAAAAAGCAGAGAAGTGGTTGAAAGAGAACAACGTCGAGTATACATACGTCCATATCGTCGAGGCGACACCGTCGAAAGATGAACTGGCCGAACTATGGAAACAGTCGGGTCTCCCGCTCAAAAAATTCTTCAATACGAGCGGCCAAGTATATCGAAATGAAGGTATCAAAGATCAACTGCCAAATCTATCAGAAGACGAACAACTCGAGCTTCTCGCGAGCAATGGTATGCTTTTAAAGCGTCCAATCGTGACAGATGGTCAAAAATCAACTGTCGGATTTTCAGAAAAGTCGTTTACAGACGTTTGGCGCGAAGTGCTATAATACTCGTGTGAGTCTAATTCATTTGAGGGGGAAGTTAAGATGAGCAAAGTACCTGCCAATCTACGTTATTCAAAAGAGCACGAATGGGTTGAAGTGAACGGAAGCGTGGCCCGCATCGGGATCACGGATTTCGCACAAAGCGAACTAGGGGATATCGTCTTTGTAGAACTTCCTGAAGTCGGCGGCACGATTTTACTCGATGAGCCGTTCGGTTCGGTCGAGTCGGTCAAAACCGTTTCAGAATTGTACGCTCCAATCTCTGGAAAAATCACAGCGGTGAACGAATCACTCGCTGATTCACCAGAACTCGTCAACGAGGCACCGTTCGAAGGCGCTTGGATGATCGAAGTCGAGTTGAACGACGCGTCAGACGTCGACAAACTCATGTCAGCCGAAGAATACGAAGCGATGATTCAAGGCTAAACAAAACCCGGTTTCTCTTCACGAGAAGCCGGGCTTTTTTTGTTCATTCGAAATCGAGGCGGTAATGATCAGGCTGGATGAGCGACGTCCGGTTGAACAGGCGGTAGAAGATGATTCCGAGCGTTACCGGGATGAGTCCGAACAAGACGATGACGAGCATGACGTTCCAGAGCGCGAAGCCTCCCGGCATCAAATGCAAGGCGTTGATTGGACCGATGAGGCCGGAGACGCCGAAACCGGCACTGATCGGCGTGCCTTCGATCCGAAGGATGCCTGCGAGCGCTCCGAGGATGGCCGCATTGGCGAGTACGGGCAACATCATGATTGGACGACGGACGAAGTTCGCCATTTGAATCTTCGGTGACCCGAGGAAGTGGGCGATCGACGTTCCCGTCGCGTTCATCTGCCAGCCGGCGATGGCGAGACCGAAGCCGGCGGCGACGACCCCTAGGTTGGCGGCCCCGGCCGCGACACCAGACAGGCTGATGGCTGTGGCGATGCCGACCGTCGAGATTGGCGAGACGATGATGAGCGAGAACGCCATCGCAATCAACATGCCCATCACAATCGGCTGTAGTTCCGTCATTGTCATAATGATTGTCCCGACGTATGTTGTGATTTGTGAGATGTAAGTGAGTAGGAACGCCCCGATCCCTCCGGCGACGACGATGACCGTCATCGGTAAGACGAGTACCGTGTATGTCTTCAAGCGTGGCGACAACTGCATGACGAGGAACGTCGCAAGAGCGGCCGTCACACCGGCCGTGATGACGTCACCGATTCCAGCCATGAGGAACACCCCTTCCTCGATGCGGATGGCGCCGCTCCCGACTTGGGTCGCGATGCCGATTGTGCCGGCCTCGAGTGCCGAGCGTCCGAACTGCATGGCGACAGCGACACCGATGATGACCGGTAAGAGACGCATCGCAATCGTTGTCGCGTCCAAGATGAACTGCAAGGACGGAACATAAGGTAAGATGGCTTTCGTTAATTCACCGAGCAAGGCGCTCGGGATGAGGGCGATGAGGATGGCAAGACTAAGGCCGTTCAAGACGTTCATCAAAAACTGTTTTCCGGTAAGCTTCTCTTCCGTCATTGGGGATTCACCTGTCCTTTTCTACTGGTATGCTGTTATGTACAAAAGCAATAAAGTTAATGACCATACTATGCCTCTTTCTAGAGAGCGTCAATACAAAATGTTGAAATGTTCAGAATTTTCCATTTGAGCACAACTTTTGAACCGACCGGTCCGGATTCATATACTTAGAGGAGAGGTGAGAACAATGATGACAGACGGATTCTTATATATATACGCCCCGATGTGCGGTACATGCGCCGTGGCCGAGCGGATGCTCTCGGTCGTCGAGGCCGTCGACCCCGAACTCCAGATTGAAAAGCGCGATGCCAACTTTATCCCGAACGAGCTCGAGGCGTATCAGGTCATGAGCGTCCCGGCGCTATTGAAGCTGGAAAATGGCCAAGTTCGCGATCGTTTGTACGCGTTTCAAAACGTCCAGCACGTCCTATCTTTCGTCAAATGAGATAGGATGATTAGAATAATCTGAAAATTTTAAATAATCAGTTGACACAGAAAGTTCACGAATGATATATTCATTACAACATCTTACTTGAACACAACATAGGACGAGATTTTCCCGTCAGCAAGACGTTTTCGAACAACCGTTGCATGAGCTTACGCGATTTCAGGTGGACCTTCCCTTCGATTGTCCCCCAAAAAAATCAAGCGTCGGGGCACCGGTCGCGTAATTGCATGGTCCGTTCGAAGATCGAGTGATGGTCGGGTAAAAATCCCCCATATAAGGATGAATGCTCTGATCGGGCAAAAGAGGTTCATCTATGGGTTGTCTTTCAGTGACTCAAGGTGCTACGTTCTGTGTCATCCTCGGATGGCACCTTTTTTTAATTTGTCTGAAAAAAATAGTTTGACATGAAAATAATGTGTCGCTATGATAAAGCTAATCAAATACGCAACCCCTCTTATCAAGAGAGGCTGAGGGACTGGCCCTATGACGCCCAGCAACCGCGGAGCAATCCGAAATGGTGCTAATTCCAGCAAGGTGTAAACCTTGGAAGATGAGAGCAATCGTTGTCCGTACCGATAAAGTACGCACGTTTGCTCAAACGTGCGTACTTTTTTTGTTGTCAGGAGGGAAATGGATTGATTCAACTACGCAATGTGGCCAAATGGTTCGATACGAAAAACGGTCGGGTCCAGGCGGTCGATGATGTGTCGCTTACCATCGAAAGCGGCGAAATTTTTGGAATAATCGGATATTCAGGGGCGGGGAAGTCGACGCTCATCCGCTTGCTCAACCGACTCGAGGCACCGTCTAGCGGTGAAATCGTGGTCGCCGGCAGCGAGCTGACGAAGCTCACGCCTAAGGAACTACGCGGGGTACGTAAAAACGTCTCGATGGTGTTCCAACACTTCAACCTATTATGGTCGCGCACGGTCGCTGAGAACATCAGCTTCCCGCTCGAGCTCATCGGGGTACCGGCCAGCGAACGCAAACGCCGCGTCCAAGAACTTGTCGAACTCGTCGGCTTAGGCGGACGGGAAGACAGCTATCCGTCGCAACTATCGGGCGGTCAAAAGCAGCGAGTCGGGATAGCCCGTGCGCTCGCTACGAATCCAGAAGTGCTCCTCTGCGATGAAGCGACGAGCGCACTCGACCCGAAGACGACCGATTCGATTCTCGAACTGCTCGTCAGCATCAATAAAAAGCTCGGATTGACGATCGTCCTCATCACCCATGAGATGCACGTCATCCAAAAGATTTGCCACCGCGTCGCCGTCATGGAGGCCGGGAAGGTCGTCGAGACCGGACAAGTCGCCGAGGTGTTCCAACATCCGGAACAGCCAATCACGAAAGAGTTCGTTAAGCAGATCGGCGCGGTCGAAGACATGTCGCTCACGTTCGAGCACTTGAAAGCGCGTTATCCGAGCGGTCAAATCGTCAAGCTCAAATTCTTGAACGAGACGGCCGAGCAACCGATTCTGTCAGAAGTGTTGAAGCAGCATGATATCGGCTTCAACATCATCGGCGGGAACGTGACGCAGTCACAAGTCGGTGCCCTCGGGACATTATTCATCCAATTGATCGGAGAGCCGGCTGAAGTCGAGCGGGCCATCGCCTCAATCCGATCGCAGGCAGTGGAAGTGGAGGTAGAAAGCGATGTTTCCTAATGTAGATTGGCAAGTCATGCTCGAGCAAACGTGGGAGACGCTCTATATGACGCTCGTCGCCGGAGCCGCGACGTTCGTCATCGGTCTCGCCCTCGGGATGCTCTTATACGTCACGAACGAACCGCTCATGATGAAAAACCGTCCGATTTACACGGTCATCAGCGCAATCGTCAACGTGTTCCGGTCGATCCCGTTCATCATTTTGATCATCTTGCTCATCCCGTTCACGTTACTCGTCGTCGGGACGATGCTCGGGTCGACGGCAGCGTTGCCGGCGCTCATCATCGGTGCGGCTCCGTTCTATGCGCGGATGGTCGAGCTCGCCCTGCGTGAAGTCGACCGCGGCGTCATCGAGGCGGCTGAATCGATGGGTGCGACAAAATGGCAGATCGTCTATAAAGTGTTGTTCCCAGAAGCATTACCGGCCATCGTGTCAGGCATCACGGTCACGATCGTCGCGATCGTCGGTTATACGGCGATGGCAGGGGTCGTTGGGGGCGGGGGACTCGGGAACTTGGCGTTCCTTGAAGGGTTCCAGCGCTCACAGAGTGACGTCACGTTCGTCGCGACCGTCTTAATCTTGGTTATCGTCTTCGTCATCCAGTTCATCGGCGATCGACTCGTATCAGTAATTGACAAGCGTTCCGCTTGATCTAAATAGAAAATTTGGAGGGGTTTTATAATGAAATCATGGAAAACAGTACTCGGATTGACAGCAGCTTCAGCACTCACTATTCTCGCAGCTTGCGGCGGAGATTCAGAATCAGGTTCGGGCGATGACAAGACGCTCGTCGTCGGTGCGTCAAACGTCCCGCACGCTGAGATTTTAGAGCACATTCAAGACGACTACGAAGAGAAGGGCTATACGCTCGAAATTAAGAAGTTCCAAGACTACGTCCTCCCGAACAAAACGCTCGCGGACGGCGAACTCGACGCGAACTACTTCCAACACGAGCCGTACCTCGAGTCGCAAATGGCTGAGAACAAAGACTACAAATTCGCATCTGCCGGCGGCGTCCACATCGAGCCGATCGGTGTCTACTCACAAGACTACAAATCACTCGATGAGCTGCCAAAAGGCGCTGAAATCATCATGAGTTCGTCAGTCGCTGACCACGGACGAATCCTCACGATGCTCCAATCAGAAGGCTTACTCACGCTCGCAGAAGGCAAGACGACGGACGCGACGGTTTCAGACATCGTCGACAATCCGAAAAACTTGGAGTTCAAGACGGACGTTGAAGCGGCACTTCTCCCGCAAGCGTTCAACAACGGTGAAGGGGACGCGGTCCTCATCAACACGAACTACGCGATCGATGCCGGCCTCAACCCGCTCGAAGACGCGATCGCCCTTGAAGGCGAAGACTCACCTTACGTCAACTTGATCGTCACACGTGAAGGCGACGAAGACGACGAGCGCGTCAAGGCACTCCTTGAAGTCCTCACGTCAGAAGAGACACAACAGTGGATCTTGGACGAATACAAAGGCGCAGTCGTACCGGTCAAATAATAATTGTTGTCAAGGCTCGGGACATCCCGGGCCTTTTTTGTTTGGAGTAGTTTTGGCGCACCAATAGAAGTACAATACATATGTGTAGAAAAAGGGGGGATCCGGATGAACATACGACACATTCATCCGCTGACGCTGGGTGTCTTATTTGGTACATTTTTTGCCCGGCTGTCGACATTTTTTGTTATGCCGTTTTTTGCGATTTATCTTGCGACGCTTGGCTTCTCGGCGAGTATCATCGGGACGGTGTTCGCCATCTCGGCGTTATCGGGGTTATTCATGAGCTTTTTTGGGGGCACGCTGTCTGACCGCTATGGACGCAAACAGTTGATGCTCATCGGAATCGCCTTGAACGCGATCACGTTCAGCGGGTTCGCGCTCGGGACGGAATTATTTTGGTTTTACATGTTCTCGGTACTTATGGGCGTGTCGCGGTCGTTCCTCGAACCGGCGTCCCGCGCGCTCATCAGCGACACGACGCAACCGGACCAGCGCGTCATCGTCTACAATGTCCGCTACTTTTTAATCAATATCGCGGCGGCGATCGGTCCGTTGCTCGCGGTCGTGTTGTCGCTCACCGGGGCGAAGAGCGCCTTCTTCGTCGTCACGGGCGTCTATGTGTTATACGGTCTCGTCATCTCGACGTTGTTCCGGAAATATCCGTTCGAGGAAGGGGACGGCGTCAAAGTCCGGCCGCGCTTGACGGAGACGTTCCGTGTGTTACAACAAGATAAGACGTTCCGCTACGTCATCATCGGGATGATCTTCGCCATCATCGGCTATAGTCAGTTCAATGCGACGTTGCCGCAGTTCATCGCGTTCCATGACGGTTTCAGCGATGGCTCACGTTTGTTCGCCTATCTGTTGACGGTCAATGCGATCACGGTCCTTATCGTCCAATATCCGATCATGCGCTTCGGGATTCGCGTGTCGCCGATCAAGTCACTCTTTTTCGGCGTCGGGACGCTGTCGACGGGGCTCCTGCTCATCGGTTTTGCGACCGAGACGTGGGTGTTGTTCATCGCGATGGTCATCTTCACAATCGGTGAGGTGCTCATGTTCACGATGACGGATGTATTGACGGACGAATTGGCACCGGCTCACCTGCGCGGGACGTATTTCGGGGCGATGGGGTTGACGGCGCTCGGTCAGACGATCGGCCCCGTCATCGGTGGGGTGTTGCTCGATGGGTTTGATAACGCCGCGTTGCCAGTGTTTGGAAGCTTGGCCGTGTTGACGGCTTGCGGCGCCTTCTTCTTCGCCGGCGCCTTGAAAGAACGGAAAGCAAGTTTGGCCTTAATCGAGGAAAAAGTTGGATAAAGTCTTGATTTCCCGATATTCTCATTCTCAACATTTAAGTTTTATTGAGAATGAATAATAAGGTGAGTCGCTTGAAATAAAAAATTGCCTAGATTAAGATTAGAATATATCTAATCTACGCCAAAAATGGCGAGAAAACGGAAGGGGTATCCGAATGTCTAACGTACCACACATGAAAATTGATGACCTCCGCGTCTCAATCGAAGGAAAAGAGATCGTCAAAGGTCTTAATCTTGAAATTAAAGGTGGCGAAATTCACGCCATCATGGGTCCTAACGGGACGGGTAAATCTACACTCGCATCGGCACTTATGGGACATCCATTATATGAAGTAACAGGCGGAAGCGTCGATTTGAACGGCGAAGACGTACTCGACATGGAAGTTGACGAGCGCGCGCAAGCCGGAATGTTCCTCGCGATGCAGTATCCTGCTGAAATCAGTGGTGTCACGAATGCCGATTTCTTGCGTTCAGCAATCAACTCACGCCGCGAAGAAGGACAAGAAATCTCACTCATGAAGTTCATCCGTGAACTCGATGCGAAAATGGACGTCCTCGAAATCCCTTCAGAAATGGCACACCGCTATTTGAACGAAGGCTTCTCAGGCGGAGAGAAAAAACGTAACGAGATTCTTCAAATGATGATGAT
Organism: Exiguobacterium sp. s40; assembly: GCF_018617905.1. Classification (NCBI taxonomy): domain Bacteria; kingdom Bacillati; phylum Bacillota; class Bacilli; order Caryophanales; genus Exiguobacterium; species Exiguobacterium sp. s40. Next base: position 294,574 of record NZ_JACSLC010000002.1, read on the forward strand.
TAAACCGAACATCGCCATCCTCGATGAAATTGACTCAGGTCTCGACATCGATGCGCTCAAAGTCGTCGCCAAAGGCGTCAACGAAATGCGCAACGAAGAGTTCGGCTGCTTGATCATCACGCACTATCAACGTCTCCTCAACTACATCGAGCCAGACTTTGTTCACATCATGATGGACGGTAAAATCGTCATGTCAGGTGGCAAAGAGCTTGCACAACGACTCGAAGCAGAAGGTTACGACTGGGTGAAGCAAGATCTTGGAATGACAGTAGACACAGAAGCGTAAGGAGGCTGTACGATGACCGTACAATTTGAATTGGATGCACAAGCAGTAGCGGCACGTGCAGAGGCGCTCGGTGGACCGGCATTTATGGTCAACCGTCGTAAAGTTGCAGCAGAACTTGCGCCGACTCTCGCCTTGCCAAAAGTTGAAAAGATCAAGATTGATAAATGGGACTTCGTCTCTGGAGACGTCGAGCTCAAGAAGCAAGACGGCTTGACGCCTGAAATCGAAGCACTTCTTGGAGACCACCGTACAAACGTGCTCGTTGAACGCAACGGTCATGTCGTCTACAACGAACTCGCGACGCCAGAAGGTGTCCTCTTCATGGGCATCAACGAAGCGATGGAACAACATCCGGACCTCGTCGAGAAGTACTTCATGACGGAAGGTGTCCGCGTGGACGAAGAACGTTTGTCTGCGTTGAACGCTGCCCTCATGAACGGTGGTGCGTTCCTATACGTACCGAAGAACGTCCAGTTGAAAGACCCGCTCCAAGCCATCTTCACGATGGAACAAGCGAACGGCGCGCTCTATCACCACACGATCATCGTCGCGGACGAAGGCAGTGAAGTGACGTATGTCGAGAGCTTCCTCTCGAACACGAACGAGCCGCACACGGTCAACGCCGTGACAGAAGTGTTCGCAGCCGCGAACGCGAAAGTCGTCTTCGGTGGCGTCGATCAGCTTGCTGAGTCGGCCCTCTCGTTCATGAACCGCCGTGGTGTCGTCTATGAGAACGCACGCCTTGAATGGGCGCTCGGTCACATGAATGACGGCAACTCGCTCGTCGAGACGAAGACACACCTCGTCGGAGACAACACGTTCTCAGACACGAAAGCCGTCACGGTCGGTCGTGGCGCACAGAAACAAAACTTCAACATCCGGACGGACCATTTCGGGAAGTCTTCAGAAGGGTTCATCTTGATTCACGGTGTCCAAAAAGATTCGGCCACGGCCATCTTCAGCGGGACATCGATGATTCACCACGGCGCTTCGAAATCGAACGGCGTTCAAACGGAACGTGTGCTCATGTTGTCTGAAAAGGCACGTGGCGACGCGAACCCGATTCTCCTCATCGATGAGGACGACGTCATGGCCGGTCACGCCGCTTCGGTCGGACGCGTCGACGACGTGCAGCTCTACTACTTGATGAGCCGCGGTTTGTCACGTAAAGAAGCCGAACGGTTGATCATTCACGGATTCTTGAACCCGGTCGTCGAGCAACTCGCGATCGAGTCGGTCAAAGACCGTCTCCGTGAAGTCATCGAAGGGAAAGTACGTTAAGATGATCGATGCCTCGATTCGTAAACAGTTCCCGATTTTAGATCAGGAAATCAACGGTCATCCGCTCGTCTATCTCGACAGCGCGGCGAGCTCCCAAAAACCGCTTGCTGTCATCGAGGCGATCGAGGATTACTATCGCCGCATCCACTCGAACGTGCACCGGGGCGTCCATACGCTCGGGACGCACGCGACGGATGCGTATGAAGGGGCGCGGGAGCGCGTCCGTTCATTCATCAACGCCGCCGTCCCGGAAGAGATCATCTTCACACGCGGGACGACGACGGCGATTAACCTCGTCGCGTCGAGCTACGGGGATGCCAACGTCGGAGCAGGGGACGAGATCGTCCTCACGCCGATGGAGCATCACGCCAACTTGATTCCATGGCAACAGCTCGCCAAGCGTAAAGGGGCCAAACTCCGTTACGTCGAATTGACGCCGGAGGGTCGAGTCACGCTCGACGCGGTCCGTGCCGTCTTGTCGGACCGGACGAAAATCGTTGCCATGAGTCACGTCTCGAACGTGCTCGGTACGATCAACCCGATTGCCGACGTGGCGAAGCTCGCCCATGAAAAAGGCGCGGTCATGGTCGTCGATGCGGCGCAAAGCGCACCGCACCGTAAACTTGACGTGCAAGCACTCGACTGCGACTTCCTCGCCTTCTCAGGCCATAAGATGCTCGGTCCGACCGGGATTGGGGTCTTATACGGGAAGAAACAGTTGCTTAAACACATGGAACCGGTCGAATTCGGTGGCGAGATGATCGATTACGTCGACTTGTATGAGTCGACATGGAAAGATATCCCGTACCGGTTCGAAGCAGGGACGCCGATTATCGCCGGCGCCGTCGGTTTGGCAGCGGCCATCGACTTTTTAGAAGACCTCGGTCTCGAGAACGTCGAAGCCCACGAACGGGCGCTTGCGACGTACGCCATCGAACAGATGCGGACGATCGAAGGTATCCAAATCTTCGGGCCAGAGGAACGGGTCGGACTCGTCACGTTCAACTTAGGTGACGTGCACGCCCACGACTTAGCGACCGTCTTGGACATGCAAGGCATCGCGGTCCGGGCCGGTCACCATTGTGCCCAGCCGCTCATGCGTCTCCTGAAGCAATCATCGACAGCCCGAGCGAGCTTCTACTTGTACAATACGAAAGAAGAAGTCGACCGCTTCATCGAAGGGCTACGTCAAACGAAGGAGTATTTCAATTATGAGTTTTAACAACCTCGACATGTTGTACCGACAGGTCATCATGGATCATTATAAAAACCCAAGAAACCGTGGCGTCATCGAAGATGGCGTGACGATCGACTTGAACAACCCGACATGCGGGGATTCACTCCGACTCCAACTCCAAGTCGAGGATGGAATCGTGAAAGATGCCAAGTTTGAAGGGGAAGGCTGTTCGATCAGTCTCGCCTCGGCATCGATGATGACTCAAATCGTGAAGGGCAAGTCTGTTGACGAGGCACTCCAATTGGCCAACATCTTCTCGGAGATGGTCCAAGGGAAAGACTACGATACAGACACGTTCGACCTAGGCGACATCGAAGCGTTGTCTGGCGTCTCAAAGTTTCCGGCTCGCATCAAGTGCGCCACGCTCGCGTGGAAAGCGCTTGAAAAGGGAGTCGACGAGGAAGCGTAAGTAGAAGGAGGAGACCGATATGGCGAAAAACATGCCTGACATTGGCGATTATAAATATGGCTTCCATGACCGAGACATCTCGATTTTCCGTTCAGGCCGCGGCTTGACGAACGAAATCGTAGAAACGATCTCGCGCATGAAAGAAGAACCGACATGGATGCTCGAGTTCCGTTTGAAATCACTCGAACAGTTCCGCAAAATGCCGATGCCGACATGGGGCGGCGATCTCACGGCACTCGATTTCGATGAGATCACGTATTATGTCAAACCGTCTGAAAAGACAGAGCACTCGTGGGACGAGGTTCCTGAAGAAATCAAACGTACGTTTGACAAGCTCGGAATCCCGGAAGCGGAGCAAAAATACTTGGCAGGCGTTTCGGCTCAGTATGAGTCTGAAGTCGTCTATCACAGCATGCAAGAAGATTTCGAAGCGAAAGGTGTTGTCTTCAAAGATACAGACACGGCGCTTAAAGAAAATGAAGACCTCTTCCGTGAGTATTTCGGAAAATTGATTCCGCCGACGGACAACAAGTTCGCGGCACTCAACTCGGCTGTTTGGTCAGGTGGCTCGTTCATCTACGTACCAAAAGGCGTGAAGCTCGAGCAACCGCTCCAAGCTTACTTCCGCATCAACTCGGAGAACATGGGTCAGTTCGAGCGGACGCTCATCATCGTCGACGAGGGCGCATCTGTCCATTACGTCGAAGGATGTACAGCACCGGTCTACACGACGAACTCACTTCACTCAGCGGTCGTTGAGATCTTCGTCAACAAAGACGCGTACTGCCGTTATACGACGATCCAAAACTGGGCGAACAACGTCTATAACTTGGTCACGAAGCGTGCCGTCTGTGAAGCGGGTGGATCGATGGAGTGGATCGATGGTAACATCGGTTCGAAACTCACGATGAAATACCCGGCTGTCATCTTAAAAGGTGAAGGCTCACGTGGTATGACGCTCTCAATCGCCCTCGGCGGTAAAGGGCAGCACCAAGACGCCGGCGCGAAAATGATTCACCTCGCACCGAACACGTCGTCGTCAATCGTCTCGAAGTCGATCTCGAAACAAGGCGGAAAAGTCTCGTATCGCGGTATCGTCCACTTCGGCCGTAAAGCGAAAGGCGCACGTTCGAACATCGAATGTGACACGCTCATCATGGACAACGAGTCGACGTCGGACACGATCCCGTACAACGAGATCTTGAACGATCAAGTCTCACTCGAGCACGAAGCGAAAGTCTCTAAAGTGTCAGAAGAGCAACTCTTCTACCTCATGAGCCGTGGAATCTCGGAAGAAGAAGCGACGGAAATGATCGTCATGGGCTTCATCGAGCCGTTCACGAAAGAATTGCCAATGGAATATGCCGTCGAAATGAACCGTCTCATCAAGTTCGAGATGGAAGGATCGATCGGATAATCTTTAATTAGCGAACTCACCGCAATAAACTGTACCCTGAGTAGTAGACACTAAAAAAAAGTCTACTGCTCAGGGTTTTTGTGTACACTGGACTAAATCATATTGGGAGTGAAT